>JAFYLU010000010.1 GCA_017550025.1 Bacteroidales bacterium
GAAAAGGCTATCACTGACAAGATTGCGAAGCTTTTCGCTGTAAAGGGAAAGAGATCTGTAGACTCATTCCACAAGGAGCTCGGTCTTATCATGTGGAACAATGTAGGTATGGCTCGTAACGAGGCAGGCCTCAAGGATGCAATCAAGAAGATCCAGGAGCTCAAGAAGGAGTTCTGGAAGAATGTATATGTAGCAGGTGAGAACGGTGAGTTCAACCAGGAGCTTGAGAAGGCACTCCGCCTTGTTGACTTCTTCGAAATCGGCGAGCTCATGGCACGTGACGCACTCAACAGAAACGAGTCTTGCGGAGGTCACTTCCGTGAGGAGATGCAGACAGAAGAGGGTGAGACCAAGCGTGATGACGAGAACTATATGTATGTAGCTGCTTGGGAGTACAAGGGCGAAGACGTTGAGCCTGAGCTTCATAAGGAGCCACTCGTATACGAGAACATTAAGATTGCTACCAGAAACTATAAAGACTAATTGACATGGATTTGACATTGAAAGTATGGCGTCAGAAAAACGCCAAGGCAAAAGGACATTTTGAGACCTATAAGGTTAAGAATATCTCCGCTGACAGCTCATTCCTCGAGATGCTCGATATCCTCAATGAGCAGCTTATCGCTGAGGGTGTAGATCCGGTAGCTGTCGAGAAGGGATGCAAGAGCAGCGGTCCTGTATCATTTGACCACGACTGCCGCGAGGGTATCTGCGGTGCATGTTCACTTTACATCAACGGCCGTGCACACGGACCAGACGATGAAGTTACAACATGCCAGCTTCACATGCGTAAGTTCAAGGATGGCGATACAATCACTATCGAGCCTTGGAGATCGAAGGGATTCCCTGTAATCAAGGACCTTGTTGTTGACCGTCAGGCATTTGACAAGATCCTCCAGGCAGGTGGTTATGTTTCAGTAGGTACAGGTGGTGTTCCGGATGGAAATGCTATTCCTATCCCTAATGAGGCTGCTGAAGAGAGTATGGATGCTGCAGCTTGCGTAGGTTGCGGTGCATGTGTTGCTACATGTAAGAATGGTTCAGCTATGCTTTTCGTTGCTGCTCGCGTAAGTTCACTCGCACTTCTCCCACAGGGTAAGGTAGAGGCAGCAAAACGTGCAAAGGCAATGGTTGCAAAGATGGACGAACTCGGATTCGGTGCTTGTACAAACACCAAGGCTTGCGAGATGGAGTGTCCAAAGCATGTAACTGTCACTCATATCGCCCGTCTCAACCGCGAGTTCCTCTGCGCTAAAATTAAGGACTAATCAAGTCTTTGATATACAAAAAGTTACCGGCCATATGACCGGTAACTTTCTTTTTATATACACGTGTGTGATATTTTACGCTTACCAGAGGAAATTGTCGAACGGGTATCGGCCTGCGTGGATTTCAGCCACCATCTTGTAGAGGTCGCCGCGGAGCTTGTCGATACCTATCTTTTCGCGTGCGGAAATGAATATGCAAGGGGTGTTCTCCTTCGCTATCCAACTGTTCTTGAATTCCTCGAGAGTGTAGTTGACCTGCTGTTTCGGCTCGAGTGAGAACTCGTCGTATTCCTCATATCTATATGCATCTATCTTGTTGAATACCACGAATATAGGCTTGTCTATCGCCTTTATGTCCTTCAGTGTTTCCTCTACGACGCGGATATGATCCTCAAAGTTTGGATGTGATATGTCCACTACATGCATGAGGATGTCAGCCTCCCTGACCTCATCCAATGTACTCTTGAACGCTTCAACAAGCTGATGAGGAAGTTTTCTGATGAATCCTACGGTGTCGCTCAGCAGGAAAGGCACATTTTCTATTACAACTTTTCTCACTGTCGTGTCAAGGGTAGCGAACAGCTTGTTTTCCGCAAAAACGTCGCTTTTGGCGAGCAGATTCATCAAGGTGCTCTTACCTACATTCGTGTATCCTACGAGGGAAATACGCACCATAGAACCCCTGTTTCCGCGCTGTGAAGCCATCTGCTTGTCCACCTTCTTGAGCTGCTCCTTCAGCCTTGAGATCTTGTCCTGGATTATACGGCGGTCAGTCTCTATCTGGGTTTCTCCCGGACCTCTCATACCGATACCTCCCTTCTGTCTCTCAAGGTGAGTCCACATTCTTGTAAGTCTTGGAAGAAGATACTGATATTGAGCAAGTTCCACCTGCATCTTTGCATATGCTGTCTTTGCACGCTGTGCGAAGATATCGAGGATGAGATTTGTCCTGTCGAGGATTCTTATGTTGAGTTCACGCTCTATATTTCGCAGCTGGGTAGGGGAGAGTTCGTCATCGAAAATAACGACTTCTATCTCGTTTTCTTCTATATATTCCTTTATTTCCTGCAGCTTTCCGCTTCTGATGTAGGTCCTCGAATCAGGCCTGTCTACTTTCTGTATGAATTTCTTCACTCCGACAGCACCGGCTGTCTCTGCAAGAAACTCGAGCTCGTCAAGATATTCCATTACCTGGCGTTCATCGTCTCCCTGTTTGATGACACCGACGAAAACCGCCTTTTCAATATGATGTTCTACTGTAATCTTTGCCATATCAATTAGAAAAAATAAGGCCGATCAAATGCTTGGTCGGCCTTACAGAATATTTGTAAATCAAATAATTATCTCAACTGGAATATAACAGGGAAGGTATAGGTTACAGGAACCGCGCGGTCTCTCTGCTTTCCTGGCTTCCACTTCGGTGACATTGATACAACGCGTACTGCCTCCTTGTCAAGTGAAGGGTCAACTCCACGGAGAACCTTTACCTTTGTAACTGAACCGTCCTTCTCAACAGTAAACTGGAGAGTAACACGACCCTGAACACCGTTTTCCTTTGCAATTTCAGGATAAACAAGTCTCTGGTTCACCCACTTTGAGAACTGGTTAGCGTCTCCGCCCTGGAATGAAGGCTTCTCTTCAACCAACTGGAATGGAATAGCTTCCTCTTCTACCACTTCCTCTTCTACTTCTACGTAGTCCATGATCTCAACTCCGAGGCTTGCGTCATCCTCAAGGTTCATGAACATATCGTCATCAAGCTCAATCTCGTCGTCAACGATATCGATCTGGTCAGAAAGAATAGGAATCTTTGGAGCTGCTGGTGGAGGAGGAGGAGTTTCCGATGTGATAGGAATGATTTCCTCTTCAAGAACAATTTCAGTACTGTCTTCGAGTACCGAAACCTTTGTCTCTTTCTGTGTCCACTCAAAAGCAATGAAAGTGATGAGCAATGAAATTACAAGGCCGATCTCCACGAACAGGAGCTTCTTGTTTTCCAAGTTCGCCTTTTCTGATTTTTTGATTTCCATATTGATTGTTAGTTTTTATATTCCAATTCGTCCGGTAAAGTTAGAAATTATATTTTTTATTTCAAACTTTTTATACATTTTGTAGATTTGCAAAAAATATATTTCGCATGATTTCATATTATTTCGAGGACACTGACTTTATTTTTAAAGGAAAAACCGTTACCAACCGCTGGCTCAAGCTTGTTGCCGAAAGCGAGATAAGAAGGGTAGGGGACATATCGATAATCTTCTGTTCTGATAATTATATCCTTGATGTGAATCAGAAATATCTCGGACATGATTATTTTACGGATATCATTACTTTCGATTATTGTGAAGGTGACAGACTGTCCGGAGATCTTTTCATCAGTGTTGATACTGTCCGTGAAAATGCAATTGAATATGGTACTGAATTTCGTGATGAGCTGAACAGGGTCATCGTTCATGGTGTGCTCCACCTTATCGGATATGATGACCATTGCGATGAGGATATCGCAGAAATGAGGAGCAAGGAAAATTATTATCTTTCATTAAGGGAAGTATTATAATATGCAGAAATATTATGATGTCATCGTAGTCGGTGGCGGACACGCGGGTTGTGAGGCGGCGATGGCTGCCTCAAGGATGGGTTCTTCGGTACTTCTTATATCGATGGACATGAATAAATTTGCCCAGATGTCATGTAATCCGGCTATTGGTGGAATTGCTAAAGGTCAGATAGTCAGAGAGATAGATGCTTTAGGAGGTTATACAGGACTTATCACGGATGCTTCTACCCTGCAGTTTAGAATGCTTAACAGATCCAAGGGTCCTGCTATGTGGAGTCCTCGTGCGCAGTGTGATAAAATACAGTTCTCTCTGTACTGGAGAAAAATACTCGAAAGTGCCTGTAAATTAGACCTTTACCAAGATTCTGTGGTCAATTTTATCTTTGATGGTTCGAAAATTTCGGGCGTATGTACGACTACGGGAGCAATTTTCAATTCTCAAGCAGTTATCCTTACCGCAGGAACCTTCCTTGACGGCAAGCTTTTCATTGGCCGCAATATGTTTGAGGGAGGAAGGATTGGTGAGCTGTCATCTCATGGTCTTACTGCGCAGCTGGTCGAGATGGGAGTGAGGACAGCGAGGATGAAGACCGGAACTCCTCCTCGAATCGATATTTCTTCTGTTGACACTTCGAAGCTTGTCCATCAGTATGGAGATTCCGATCCGGAGAAATTTTCTTATCTGCCTTTCCTTTCTACTGCGCAGAACGGAACACCGCAGATGCCGTGTTTTGTAGTTCATACCAATTCGGAGGTTCATGATATTCTCCGCAGCGGTTTTGCAGACTCTCCTTTATTCTCCGGACTTATCACCGGTATAGGTCCGAGATACTGTCCGAGCATTGAAGACAAGCTGCGTACATTTGCTGATAAGACGGAACATCAGCTTTTCCTTGAGCCGGAGGGTAGGGGAACCAATGAATATTATCTCCAGGGTTTCTCCTCATCTCTTCCTCTGCATGTCCAGATGGAAGCGTTGCATCATATAAAAGGTCTTGAGAATGCCAAAGTTTACAGACCTGCATATGCTGTGGAATATGATTATTTCGATCCGACTCAACTTAAGCCGACCCTTGAGTTGAAGAATATAGAAAATCTGTATTTCGCAGGACAGATCAATGGAACTACAGGTTATGAGGAAGCTGCGGCGCAGGGACTCGTTGCGGGTATGAATGCCCATCTTAAGATTGCCGGAAAAGATCCTTTTATATTGAAGAGGGATCAGGCATATATCGGTGTGCTCATAGATGACCTTATTACTAAAGGTGTGGATGAGCCTTACAGGATGTTTACTTCGAGGGCGGAGTACAGGACGCTGCTGCGACAGGATAATGCTGATTTCAGGCTTACCCCGGTTTCATATGGATTGGGTCTTGCAGATAAATTCAGGTATGATTATACGATGAGAAAGTATGATACTGTTTCGTCGTTTATTGAATTCTTTGACAATACTTCTGTCAAGCCGGATTTGGTAAATACTTATCTTGAGTCTGTATCTTCTGCTGTTGTGGATTCGAGAAGAAGAATATCGGACTTGTTGTCAAGACCACAGGTAAAGCTGAATGAATTGTTTAATCTGGTTCCACGTGGAACATTTATTAAGGGAAACATAGATACTGAAGCATCTTTTGCATCTCCTCTGAATTCTTTACTCCAGGGTGATGTGAAGTATTCGGATCTTCTTGAATACGGAGATTATGCTTCCTTGTCTTCTATGGTTTCAGACGAGTATTCGGATACGTCATATAAGGATGCGGCATATTCTCTTAAATTTAATACTGAATATCCGGTGTCTTTGCTGTCTTCTGATTATATGAACCAGAAGATAGGGGAAAACTACAGGAGGGAAATTCTGGACTCTTGTGAGATTGCTGTCAAGTATAAGGGATATATTCAGCGTGAGCAGCAGATGGCTGACAAGATAATGCGCCTTGAGAATCTTCTTATTCCTGAGGATTTTGATTTTGATAAGGTGGAAAGTCTGTCGATCGAGTGCAGGCAGAAACTGAAGAAATATGCTCCGAGGACTATAGCACAGGCTTCCAGAATCTCCGGAGTTTCTCCGGCTGACATATCCGTGCTGCTTGTTTATTTCGGCAGATAGTGTAAAAGCGAAAGGAGTTCCAATTAAGGAGCTCCTTTCATTTTATAGTCTTTTAAGCGACAGCTTTATTATTTCTTCGAGGCTTGCGGATGGCTTTTCCTTCAGGACTGCTGCGACGGCCTTGTTTACATTTGCCTTTGTAAAACCGAGCATTACCAGTGCTGTGGTTGCTTCGTCTGCGGCTCCGTTTGCGGAAGGGGAGAATAATACTGTATTGTCTGCACCAGCTCCCTTCACGACTTTATCCTTAAGTTCCAGTACAAGTCTTTGGGCACTCTTCATTCCTATGCCCTTGATGCTTTTTATCTTGTTTATGTCTTCTGCGAGTATGGCATTTCTTATCTCGTCTGAAGTGAGTGATGAAAGCATCATCCTGGCTGTGGAGGCTCCGATGCCTGACACGCTGACCAGGAGTCTGAACAGTTCGCGTTCGTCTTTTGTGGCAAACCCGTAGTACAACTCCTCATCTTCTCTCAAATAATGATGTATGTATATTTTTGCCTCTGTCTTACCGTTCAGAATTTCATATGTCTGAAGTGAGATAAGGGCACGGTATCCTACTCCGTAGCATTCTATAATAGCTTCTGTTGGATTGATTTCAGCTATGTTTCCTTTTATGTAATCAATCATTTTGGTATGTTTTTTATCAGTCTTGCAAAATTATGATAATAATCTGTAAAAGGAAACATTGTTTTTGTTAAATTTGCAGGTTCTAATATATATGTCAGAAATGGTTGTAGATGAAATAAGAAAACAGTTTCCTGCGCTCTCCAGAAGGGTGTACGGAAAGGATCTTGTGTATTTCGATAATGCTGCGACCAGTCAGCGTGTCCGTTCTGTCATTGATATGTGGAACAGAATAAGCTGTGAGTCGAATGCAAATATTCATAGGGCTGTCCACAGGATGGCAGATGAAGCGACTCAGGCATATGAGGAAGCAAGAGATGCGGTAAAGGATTTTCTTAATGCATCTTCAAGAGAGGAGATTGTCTTTACAAGCGGAACGACAGCTGCAATAAATCTAGCTGCCTTCTGTTTCGGAGAGGCTTTTGTAAATGAGGGTGATGAGGTTATAGTGACTGAAGCCGAACATCATTCCAACATCGTTCCGTGGCAGATGATGTGCAGGAGAAAGGGGGCTGTTCTTAAGGTGCTGCCTGTGGATGAATCAGGTCATCTTATGATGGAGAAGCTTGATGATCTTCTTGGTGAAAGGGTCAGGATAATGGCTGTAACCCATATATCGAATGTACTCGGAATTGTCAATCCGGTAAAGGAAATCATAGAAAAATGTCACTCGCGAGGTGTTCCGGTACTTGTGGATGGTGCACAGGGAGCCGTGCATTGCAGGGTGGATGTGCGGGATCTTGATTGTGACTTCTATGTTTTTTCCGGACATAAGCTTTATGCTGCTACCGGTACAGGTGTGCTTTATGGAAAGAAGTCTTTGCTGGATCAGATGCCTCCGTATATGGGAGGTGGTGAGATGGTGGGTACTGTTTCCTTTTCAGAGACCACATATGCGCCGTTACCGATGAAATTTGAGGCCGGAACGCAGAATTTTGCTTCTGCGGCAACTCTCAAACCTGCCGTTGAGTTTATTAATTCATTGAATGATAATGAGTTAATAAAATATAACGATTCAATAAGAGATTATTTGCTATATGAATTGACCCGAGATGAAAGAATAAGGTTGTTTGGTGTTCCTCGTGGAACATCGGAGGAGAAGATACCTTTGTTTTCATTTGTTGTGGAAGGAGTTCATCATGAGGATCTGGCCCTTATTCTCGATAAGATGGGAGTAGCCGTGAGGTCAGGACAGATGTGTGCGGAACCTTTGATGGACAGGTTTGGGGTTACAGGTATGCTCCGTGCTTCCCTTGCTCCATACAATACCATGGAAGAGGCAGAGTATTTTGTAAAATGCCTTAACAAGGCTACAGACATGTTGATATAGAGAAATTATGATGACATTGAAAGAAGCTGAAAATGCCATTGTCGAGGAATTCTCGATGTATGAGGAATGGCTGGATAAATATGAATATCTGATCGAGCTTGGAAAGTCCCTTAAGGATTATCCTGAAGCTGCGAAGACTGATGACAGGCTTATAAAGGGTTGTCAGTCGAGGGTATGGCTTGATCATGAAATAAAGGACGGAAAGGTCTTTTTCAATGCTGACAGTGATGCCATCATTACAAAGGGAATAATTTCTCTTCTGATAGGACTTTATTCCGGAAGAACTCCTGAAGAGATACTTTCATCGGATTTTTCAGTTGTAGAGAAGATCGGACTGAAGGAGAATCTTTCTCCGACGAGAGCAAACGGATTAGTATCCATGATTGCGAAGATAAGGGAGATTGCAAAGAACAACTGATAGGCTTTTAGGATTTGCAGAATGGGATTAAAGGATATTTTTAAGAGAAGGACTGCAGCTGTTGCAGAAGAAAACAAGGAAAGGAAGATGAGACTGGAAAGAGATATAATCATGGCTCTCAGGCAGGTTTATGACCCTGAGATTCCGGTGAATGTTTACGATCTTGGACTTATTTATGAAGTCAGGGTCGATGATGACCATAATGTTTATATACAGATGACCCTTACAGCGCCGAACTGTCCGATGGCGGATTATGTGATGGAGCAGGTTAAAAATGCGGTGGAGGATGTGCCGGGTGTTGTAAGTGTGAAGATAGATCTTGTCTTTGAGCCTGTCTGGGACAAGAGCAGGATGTCTGAAGAGGCATTGGTGGAACTCGGACTTGACGACTGAACTTCCGAAGAGGAGAGGGTTCTGTGGGATGGAAGAAGGGAGACAAGACATGCGGTCCGGAACAAGGTGGCTCTATACCTTGGTTTGGGCTCGAATCAGGGCGACAGAGAGCTTAATATAGAGCATGCGGTATCAATGCTCAATGTGGAACTCAAGATCCCTTACAAGGCCATTTCCTCGATGATTGAGACAGAACCTTGGGGATTTGAGTCTGATCACAGATTCATGAATGCAGTGGTGCTTTATGAACTTGATCTGCAGGAAGGATATAATGCGGAGGCGGAAGGTCTTATGATCCTGGAGATTTGCAAGGATATAGAAAGGCGGATGGGCAGGAATTGTGAAGTCCGTCATGATGAGAGGGGAGAGAGGATTTATAGCGACCGCCCGATTGATATTGATATTTTGCTTTTTGGAGATAATAAGATAGATTGTCCGGAACTGACTGTTCCTCACAAACTTATGTATGAAAGGGATTTTGTTATGATTCCCTTGAGAGAGATTCTCGAAAAGAATAAGAATTAATGATTTAACTATAATACGATTATGACACAGGAAGAACTTTTTAAAATTCTCGTAGCTCATTGTAAGGAATATGGATTCATTTTCCCTTCAAGTGAGATTTACGATGGTCTCGGTGCCGTTTATGATTATGGCCAGCTCGGTTCAGAGCTTAAAAGCAACATCAAGAGATATTGGTGGGAGGCTATGACAAGACTTCACGAAAATATCGTGGGTATTGATTCTGCTATCTTCATGCATCCGAAGATCTGGGAGGCATCAGGACATGTAGGTGCTTTCAACGATCCTCTTATTGACAACAAGGACTCGAAGAAGAGATATCGTGCTGATGTCCTTATCGAGGATTATATCGGCAAGCTCGAGGAAAAGATCGAGAAAGATGTAGAAAAGGGCAAGAAGAAGTTTGGTGAGGCTTTTGACGAGGTACAGTTCAAGGCTACCAACCCTAATGTCCTCAGAAACCAGAAGAAGATCGACGATGTAAAGAAGAGAATGGCAGATGCTCTCAATGCAAATGACCTTGCAGAGCTTCGTCAGATCATTATTGACTGCGAGATAGCATGTCCTATTTCCGGTACAAAGAACTGGACTGATGTACGTCAGTTCAATCTTATGTTCTCTACACAGCTCGGTAGCGTTTCAGGTGAGTCTAACATCATCTACCTCCGTCCGGAGACAGCGCAGGGTATCTTCGTAAACTATCTCAATGTGCAGAAGACAGGCCGTATGAAGATTCCTTTCGGTATCGCACAGATCGGTAAGGCTTTCAGAAATGAGATCGTTGCGCGTCAGTTCATCTTCCGTATGAGGGAGTTCGAGCAGATGGAGATGCAGTTCTTCATCAAGCCTGGTACAGAGCTCGACTGGTTTGCAAAGTGGAAGGAGAACCGTATGGCATGGCACAAGGCTCTCGGAATGGGTGATGAGAACTATCGTTTCCACGATCATGACAAGCTTGCACACTATGCAAATGCTGCAACAGACATCGAGTTCAGATTCCCGTTCGGCTTCAAGGAGCTTGAGGGTATCCACTCCCGTACTGACTTCGACCTCGGAAATCATCAGAAGTTCTCTGGCAAGAAGATCCAGTACTTCGATCCGGAGCTTGGCGAGAACTATGTTCCATATGTAGTGGAGACTTCTATCGGAGTTGACCGTATGTTCCTTGCAGTCCTTTCAAATTCATACAAGGAAGAGCAGCTTGAGAACGGTGAAAGCCGCGTAGTGCTCAGCATCCCTGCCCCTCTTGCTCCTGTAAAGGTTGCAGTGCTTCCTCTCATCAAGAAGGATGGTCTTCCAGAACTTGCAAGAGAAATCATGGATGAGCTCAAGTATGACTTCAACTGCCAGTATGACGAGAAGGATTCAATCGGTAAGAGATATCGTCGTCAGGATGCAATCGGTACACCTTTCTGCGTTACCATCGACCACGATTCACTCAACGACCGTTGCGTGACAATCCGTCATCGTGATTCAATGCAGCAGGAGCGCGTAAAGATCGAGGATCTGCACGCAATCATCTCTAATGAAGTGAACCTCAGCAACATCCTCAAGAAGCTGAAGTAAATCATTATCATCAGTCCTGTCTCAAGTTCTGGTGATTGTCAATAACAGCGGTGCGACAAGAATTAATACTTTCTTGCCGCACCGTTCTTTTAATGATTTTGACAGCTTATTGATCTTCCTGGTATTCCAGCAGATCGCCCGGCTGACAGTCCAGGGCCTGACATAGGGCTACCAGGGTCTTGAATCTGATAGCCTTGGCCTTTCCGGTCTTGAGAATGGATAGATTGGTAGCAGACAAACCTATCTTTTCTGCAAGTTCACCGGATGACATCTTCCTGCGGGCAAGCATCACATCTATGTTTACTATTATTGGCATTATTCTTCAATTGTTTGTTCCTCTGCCTTATCCTGGCCTTTGAGATATGATGGAAGACTCATTCCAGCCATATTGAAGAGTTCTTCAAGCGGCGGAACAGACTTCATCATTCCTGAAATGAAATTGGAAGTAGCGGTCTTTCCGTCTGCTCCCTTACCGTTGCTGTCCCATACTGTCACCTTATCTATCTTTATGCCCTTGACAGCTTCAACCTGTGTCTTGACGAGATCAGGAAGCTTGTCAGCGATGAGCATAAGAACTGCTTTCTGTGGATCGCCTGCGGCGGCATTGACGAGCTGCTGGAATCCTTCCGCCTGTTTTGTGAGGACTTCGAGGATACCTCGTGCCTGTGCATCCATTTTAGCATATATAGCATCAGCCTCTCCTTGTGCCATTCTACGGATCTTCTCTGCTTCTGCTTCCGCCTCGATGATGGCCTTTTCCTTTTCGATCTGGGCAGGAACGACTACGTTGGCAAGCTGGGTAGCTTTTTCCCTGTCTGCACGTGCGAGCTCGGCATCACGCTCTGACTTATATGCTTCCTCGAGGGCAAGTGCGGCCTGAACCTTCTCGGCAGCAATCGCAATTCTTGCCGCTTCCGCCTCTTTTTCTCGTCTTTTTGCATCAGATGCAGCAATGGCTATCTTGGAGTTGTTTTCTCCCTCAACTGCCTTTGCATTGGCGTCTGCAGTGCTTATACGGGTGTCTCGGAGAGTCTCGGCAATACGGATGTCCTTATCTCTGTCTGCTTCTGCTTTACCGATTTCACCGAAACGGTTCTGCTCGGCAACGCTCTTCTTCGCATCATTGATAGCCTTTGCAGCAGCCTCCTTACCGAGAGCCTCGATATAACCTGACTCATCGCGGATATCGGTTACGTTCACATTGATGAGTTTCAGACCGATCTTCCTGAGCTCTGCTTCCACGTTCATACTTACGTTTGCAAGGAACTTGTCACGATCGGAGTTGATTTCCTCGATGTCCATTGTGGCAATTACAAGACGGAGCTGTCCGAAGAGGATATCGGTAGCAATATTCTGGATATTCTCGATAGTGAGTCCTAAAAGTCGCTCGGCTGCATTAGTCATATTTTCAGGTTCGGTCGAGATACCTACTGTGAATCGGCAAGGTACATCGACGCGGATGTTCTGCTTGCTGAGTGCATTCGTAAGGTTGCATTCGATGGAGATCGGCTTGAGGTCGAGGAAGGCATAACTCTGGAATACAGGCCAGATAAATGCCGCTCCACCGTGGATGCATCGTGCGGAAGATGTACCGCCTGCCTTGTTTTTACCTGTCTTACCGTAGATTACGAGAATCTTGTCGGAAGGACAGCGCTTGTAGCGCCTGAGGATGGCTGCGAGTGTAACAACGAACACAACGACAGCAATCACGATGATGTAAATTGTCTGCATAGTCCTTTAGATTATTAGATGATTAGTGAATTTATTTCCTCTACAATAAGAGTTGAAGCGTCGAGCACCTCGGTAACTTTGATGGATGTACCGGTCTTCAGATCATCTTCAGAGTCGGTAAGGGCGTCATACTCCCTTACGGAATTATTGATGTTGATCTGTACCTTTCCGATTCCCTTTCTCTCGCCCGGAACGGTAAGATATACCTTTCCATTGCATCCTACGGCCGATTTATAAAGATCGATGTTGCCGCTTTGCTGCATTTTGGCGAGTCCTTTGAACATCATCATCACAGCAAATACAAGCAGGGCTCCAACGGCGAAAGCAACCAACATCATCAGGGTCTTGGAAGCTATCTGTCCATTCAGAAGAATGGCAGTCCAGCTCATTCCCAAAAGGAAATTCACAAGATTGCGGAAGGTGTAGAGATTCATCGAAGGATCGCCCTCGAATCCTGTGTCCGGCATATCAAAGTCGGCGTCCATATCCATATCGACATCAGCTCCGATGAATGTAAGCACAGTTTCGATGATGAAGATAAGAGAAGAAGCTATGGCAATGCACCAAAGTATCTTCATAAATAGATCAAGTGAGGTCCACCATTCTGTCATAATAATAGGTTTTTAATTGTTTATACCGCGAAAGTAATAAACTTTTTTACGAAAAACAATAAAAAATGTATAATAATTATAAAAAAGCCTGCTACGGGTATAAATCAGAGACCGTAACAGGCTATTATTTATTTGTCAGTTATTATTTCTGAAGTTCAAGTCCTATCTTCATTCCTTCGTAAGATCCTGCGAGGGTGCCGATGGTCTTCAGAGTTGCATTGTTTGAGTTTGCTGTAAGCTTTCCTATGAGGTCAAGAAGTTTGTCAGCCTTGAAAAGAAGCTCGAGAGTGCTGCTGCTGATGCTTGCAGTGGCTGTGATGCCTGTAGAAGCGAGTGTCTTTCCGTATTTGAGGTTGAGAGTGGTTCCGTCCTCTGAAAGAGTATATGTTCCGTTGAAGCTCTTTCCTTTTACAGTTGTGGTGAATGTGTTGTCATCCTTGAATGTGAAGCTGAACGCGCCGTTCTTGAGACCTATCTTGCCAAGGTACTCATCAAGCTTCTTCTCCACCTGCGTAGCTGCAACAGATGCTGTGGCGCTCTTGATAAGGTCTGAACTTTCGAGCTTTACTGCAGATCCTGTATAGCTCCATGTTCCCTTGATATCACCTTTTGAAAGTTTTACTCCTGTCACACCTTCAATGATTTCAGTGACTGTTGATGAGTTTGCAGCCTTGTTGAGGATATCTTTGAGCGACTGTGCGTCAGCATTTGCTCCTATGAGCATGAGTCCTGCTGCGATGATGATTGCTTTGAATGAAGTTCTCATGATTATTGTGTTTTATTGATTGTCGTTTTTCCATCCCTGGGCCTTCAGAGGAAGCTCAACTCCGTCCGGAGTTACTGCCACGGCACCTACTTCAGGCTTTGCCAGATGTCCTATGATATCGAATGTCTGGAAATCATGGCGGAACTTCTCGTGTTTTCCGATAGGAATAGTGAAAAGAAGCCTGTAGTCCTCACCTCCGTTGAGTGCCGCAGATATAGGATCTATGTTCAGTTCTCTTCCAAGATCAAATGTCTTGCCTGCAAAAGGAAGCTTGTCTACATATATCTTGGCTCCGAATCCGCTGTCTCGCACAAGACGCTTTACAGCATCTGCAAGTCCTCTTGTCACAAGATATCCGTACGACGGAATCATTTCCGCCTCTTCCATCTGCGACGTAACCTGCGGATGAATCTGCGGCTTCAGATATGCTCCTATAAGGTTCTTATATTCTTCGAGTTTCGGCTGTGCCTTTGCGTCTCCGCTTTCTTCGAAAGCCCTTCTTTCTCTTTCCAGCACCTGAAATCCCATGTATGCGGCTCCGAGATTGCCTGATACGCATATAAGGTCCATGCTTTTTGCAGCAGGACGCCTTTTGCCTGTGATGTGAGATGTCTCACCAGCAGCGGAAACACTTACAGCAAGTCCGTTAGGTGACGGAATCAGATCGAGTGATACATTTGAATATCCGTGTTCCTTTGCCGCCGCGACAATTCCTCCCCATACTTCCCTTATATGGCTGAAATCGAGTTTTGATGAAATTCCAAGTCTTATATCAAGGGTTCTTGGATGAGAAAATTCAGCATATAGTTCTCCTGTAACAGCAGTCACGCACTTGTATCCTAAATGCTTCAGAGGGAAATATACGAGATCAAAGTCGATTCCTTCAAGGAATGTACGTGATTGTGTAGATATGAAGCTTTTACCGTTTGTCTCGAAAAATCCGGTCTTGAAAGGCTTGAAAGGAGTGCCTTCGTATAATTTTGCGATAGCCTCGACTCTGCCGAGGTCAGAGAATGTTTCTTCTGCCATATTGTGAATCCTGTTTATGCAAAAATACAATAAAATACTTAATTTTGTAGTGGTTATATTGTTTCATCAGTAAAATATATAGAATGAAAAAAACAGTACTTTTATTTATAGCCATGCTTTTCGTGCTGCCTGTGTCCCTAAAGGCAGGGAATGATGATAAAGGCCAGAATGTGCTTAAGGTGATGTCTTACAATATAAGGTATGGAACAGGAAAGGATGGCACGAACTCATGGAATCTGAGATATGTTGCCACAGCGGAGATGTTGAAGGACCAGATGCCGGATGTATTCGGAGTTCAGGAGGCATTGTCGTTCCAGATAGATTTCATCGAAGAAAACTTCCGTGATTACAAGTGTGTAGGAGTTGGAAGGGACAACGGTAAGAAGGAAGGAGAACATATGTCTATATTCTGGAACAAGAATACAGTATCCATGAGCAAGTGGGGTACTTTATGGCTTTCGGAAACTCCTGAAAAACCTTCAATGGGCTGGGATGCTGCATGTTACAGAACAGCAACATGGGCTCTGATGAAATGTAAGAAGACAGGACGCAAATTTTATTTCGTCAACACTCATCTTGACCATGTGGGAGTAGAGGCGAGGAAAAAAGGACTGCAGCTCATTGTAGACAGGATAGCAGAGATAAATCCTGAAGGTTTTCCTATGGTCCTAACAGGAGACTTTAATATGACACCTGACAGCAAGGAACTTGAAAACCTTGACTCCGTAATGGAAAGTGCCAGAAAAATTGCTGAAAAGACAGACAGTCACGATACATTCAACGGATGGGGAAGAGGCACCGGAATCATTGACTATATATATGTGTCAGGATTCGGTTCTTGTCCTGAATATCAGACAGTAACCAAGAGATATGCAGAAAGAAAGTATGTTTCAGACCATTATCCTGTCACTGCTACTCTGATTTTCTAGATTCCGTATATCAGACCTTTCGGTTGATACATAATGATTTACGCTGTCATCGTTGCACGAAATTGTCCAATGATGACAGCGTAAAAAGTTTATAATCATAGGTGTAGGTGCTGCTAAAAAATCTACTTCTTCAGTACAGAGTACCTTATCTGCATTCTGTTGAGTTCTTCGATGAATGGAGCTGTCACGGCTACGCGGAACTTTCTCGAAAGGAACTCTATGTTCCATTTCTTTTCCGGGTCGTAAAGGAACATGGTGAGCGGAACATTTCCCTTGTTTCTCTTGATCACATTTACGAGCCTGTCCCTGAATTCCGGAGTCAGCATCGGTGTGGACACACTTATTGCGAATCCTTTTACAAATGAGTCAGTCACATTGCCCAGAAGCATGACTTTCTTGACCTTGAAGGAATACGGAGAAGTCTTTCCCTGTGCCTTATCTTCCGGCTTTATGTAGTATTTCTCCTCAATCTCTCCTTCGATGAATATTGCATTGTGCAGCTGCATGTGGCTCATGAATGCTTCATGGTCTTTTCCGAACAATGCTATTTCATAGCTGCCGCTGTAATCTTCTATGACTGTCTTTGACCAAGGACGGCCTGTCTTGGTGGTCATATGCTGTACGGAGATAATGAAGCCTGCAATATTGGTCTTCTGCTTTATCTTCTTTGCCTCGCAGTCGCTTATCAATGCTTCCAGGTCTCCGATCTGGCATGTGGTGAAGTTCTCCAGCTCGAATGCATACTGGTCGAGCGGATGTGACGAGAGATACATGCCGACGAGCTCCTTCTCCATCTGAAGTCTTTCGAGAATATCGTCTTCGCATGTCATAGGAGGCATCTCTGGTCTCTCTGGCTTGAGTTCCTCGACTTCTCCGAAGAGTGACACTGCGCTTTCCATGCTGTCCTTCCTGTAGAGCTCTCCGTATCTTAAAAGTGTGTCGAGGAATGTATCTCCTGACTTGCTTGGAAGGGTGAACTGTTTGCGGCAGATGCCGAAGCTGTCGAATGCTCCAGAGAAAAGAAGTGCCTCAAAAGCCTTTCTGTTGACCACTCCGGACATACGCTCCACGAAGTCGTAGATATCCTCAAAAAGGCCGTTTTCTTCGCGTTCTGCGAGGATTGCGCGCACGATATTATCTCCGAATCCCTTGATTCCTCCAAGTCCGAAGCGGATTTCGCCCTGCTTGTTCACGGTAAAACGTGCGTCAGACTCGTTTATATCCGGGTTGAGTACTTTGATTCCGTTCTTCTTGCAGTCGTCCATGATCTTCTTGATCTCCTCCATATTGGAGAGATTCTTGGTCAGGTTGGCTGCCTGGAACTCGGCAGGGTAGTGTGCCTTGAGCCATCCTGTCTGGTAGCTCACCCAAGCATAGCATGTAGCGTGCGACTTATTGAAGGCATATGAGGCGAACTTTACCCAGTCCTTCCAGATCTTTTCAAGGATTTCCTGCGGATGTCCGTTCTTTATACCTCCGTTTATAAACTTGTCTTTCAGCGAGTTAAGGAGATCAATGATCTTTTTTCCCATTGCCTTTCGGAGGGTGTCGGCCTCGCCTCGGGTGAAGTCTGCAAGCTTACGCGACAGAAGCATCACCTGCTCCTGGTATACTGTGATTCCGTATGTGTCCTGAAGGATTTCCTCCATTGCCGGAAGGTCATATTCAATAGGCTTGCGGCCCTGTTTTCTTTCAACGAAATCAGGGATATAGTCCATTGGACCAGGACGGTACAGGGCGTTCATGGCGATGAGATCCTCGAATCGGGTCGGCTGGAGCTTTATGAGCCATTCCTTCATTCCCGGCGACTCGAACTGGAAGACGCTGGTGGTGTCTCCGCGGCTGTATAGCTCATATGTGAGCTTGTCGTCGATAGGAATCTTCTCGATGTCGAATTCGATGCCGAAGCGCTTCTTTATGTTGGCCTGACATTCCTTGATGATGGACAGGGTCCTCAGGCCCAGAAAGTCCATCTTGAGCATGCCGACTTCCTCGATGTAGTGTCCGTCATATTGTGATACCCATACTTCTTCTCCCGTGAGCTTGTCGTTGGCCACGCAGATAGGGATGTACTCGGTAAGGTTGCTTCTTCCGATGATCATCGCACAGGCATGGACACCGGTCTGGCGGACGCATCCCTCCAGCTTTGCAGCATAGTTGAGTACGTCCTTGGTCTCTTCAGTACCGTTTGCGAGCTCTTCCTTCAGCTCTGGAATAAGCTTGTAGCAGTTCTTGAGCTTCGGTTTGTAGGATACTTCCTTCTTATATTTCCTGAACTTCTTCTTTACCTTTATCTTGCTTCCCGGATTTTCAGGATCATCGATCTCCACTTCCTTCTCGATCAGCTTCTGTCCTTCTTCCAGTGTATCTCCCTCGTTGAAAGGATCCTCTGCATCCTCCATCTGTACGATAGGCTTGTCCGGAATCATTTTCGTTAGCCTGTTCGAATCCTCGATGGTCATACGGCTTACGCGCGCAACGTCCTTGATGGCCGATTTTGCAGCCATTGTACCGTAGGTGATCACATGAGAAATCTGCTCCTTTCCGTATTTTTCCTCGATGTACTGGAACACGCGGTAGCGGCCGTCGTCATCAAAGTCGATGTCGACATCGGGCATGTTGATACGGTCAGGGTTGAGGAATCGCTCGAAGAGGAGGTCGTATTTGATAGGGTCTATATTGGTGATTTTCAGACAGTAAGCAACTGCCGATCCTGCCGCGGAACCACGTCCGGGACCCACGGATATTCCCTCTGATCGTGCAGCTGCGATAAAGTCCTGCACGATGAGGAAGTAGTCAGGGAATCCCATCTTGCAGATGGTCTTGAGCTCGAATTCGATACGCTCGGCCTGCTCGTCGGTGAGCGTGTCGCCATATCTCCAGTGAGCTCCCTTATATGTAAGATGGCAGAGGTATGCGACGGAGTTGCAGAACTCCTTACCTCGCTCGTTTCCGCTCTTGTCACATCTGCCCTCGTCGATGATGCCTTTGTATTCTTCAAGGTATTTGTCAATATTCGCCATGAATTCTTCCGGCAGGTCGAACTTTGGAAGGATAGGGTCTTTGTCTACCTTATAGAGCTCGATCTTTTCGGCCACCTCGATGGTGTTGCTGAGGGTCTCCGGATGCTTGTAGAACATGTCCAGCATCTCATCCTCACTTTTGAGATACTCCTGCTGGGTGTATCTCATGCGGTCAGGATCGTCCAGGTTGGCATTTGTTGTAAGGCAGATAAGTCTGTCGTGTGCAGGGCCGTCCTCCTTGCGTACGAAATGGACATCGTTGGTAGCCACGACCTTCGTGCCGGTCTTTTCGGCCAGCTGGAAGATACCCTCGTTTGCCACCATCTGATGTTCATATACTTCCTGGGATTGTCCGGGAATCTCGGTCTTGTGCTGCTGTACTTCAAGGTAGAAATCTTCTCCGAAGACCTTCTTATGCCACATTATGGCCTCCTCGGCACCCTTCATGTCTCCTGCTATGATCGCTCTCGGAATCTCTCCCGCGATACATGCCGAGCAGCATACAAGTCCTTCAGAATGCTTTTCCACAATCTCATGGCAAACACGTGGCTTTTCATAGTATTTTCCCTCGATATGACCGGTTGAGACGATCTTCATGAGGTTCTTGTAGCCTGTGTAGTTCTTTGCCAGGAGGATGAGGTGATAGTATCCTCTGTGATCCTTGTCCTTGAGCTTGTGGTCATAGTGCTTGGTCACATAGATCTCGCAGCCTATGATAGGCTTGACCTCCGGGAACTTCTTCGCCACCTTGAGAAATTCCTTCACACCATACATGTTTCCATGGTCTGTAATCGCCAGAGCAGGCATTTCAAGCTCTTTTGCACGGGCAAAGAGGTCACCGATTGCCGACTGGCCGTCGAGGATGGAATATTGTGTATGGACATGTAGGTGTACGAAGGACATATTGCTTGTTTTTAAGGAAGACAAAGATATGAAAAAGCCGTTATTTACTCAAAAATAATAACCCCTCCGATGTCAGAATTACGACACTCGGAGGGGTTATTATTTTCTGGAGAAGAATGGTTTTATATCTTGTGGAATACTACCTCTATTTCTCCATCCATCTTCAGCAGATCACCTCCGCCATAGATGGTAAGTATTTTCCCTGTCAGATCGTAGTCAAGTACTGTTTCATCTATGATGAGATTTTCCTTGTCGATCGAATAGGTGTATTCATCGTTTGCACTTATTCCGTAGATGGAATAGCTGCTTATGAGTTTTCCATTCTCATCGAAAGTGAGCTTCATATCAAGGCCCATGTCATGAAGACTCAAGGTTATATCGTTTACTGTCAATTCCTTAAGCTCCCATGTGCCTGCTATCATTGCCTCTTTTGAGCATGATACCATGCCCAAAAGAACGGCAATTATAAGTGCAAATCTTTTCATGATTCTTACTTCTCCTTCTTTGCTGCTACCTTCTTTGTAACATCGTACATGATAGGTGTAGCGATGAAGATAGAAGCGTAAGTACCGATCACGATACCGAGGATGAGGGCTACTGCGAGACCTCTGATCACCTCACCACCGAAGATTGCGATTGCAAGCATTGTAACGAGGGTAGTGAGTGATGTATTCATGGTACGTGAGAGAGTGCTGTTGAGAGCCTCGTTCACATTCTGACGGAAGTCTGCCTTCGGATGGAGCTCCTTGTACTCACGGATACGGTCGAAGATAACCACTGTATCGTTGATTGCGTAACCGATGATAGTAAGGATAGCAGCGATGAATGTCTGGTCGATATCAAGGCTGAAAGGAAGGATTCCTGAGAAGAGTGAGAAGAAGCCGATCACGATGAGTGCAGTGTGTGCAAGACCTGTCACACCACCGAGACCCCATGTCCATCCGCGGAAACGTACGGCGATGTAGCCGAAGATCACGATGAGAGCGAGGATCACAGCGATGAATGCGTCTCTTGTGATGTCGTTTGCGATTGTAGGACCTACCTTGTCAGAGCTGATGATACCGTTAGGATTGTCGAGTGTAGAAGTGAACTCCTCGAATGTAAGGTCATCAGCGAAGAAGCCCTTGAGTGAGTTGTAAAGCTTGTTCTCTACCTCTGTATCAGCCTCTGAAGATTCGTTCTCAACAAGATACTGTGTAGTGATCTTCATCTGGCTCTCGCCACCGAACTGCTTGACCTCAACTGCTCCGTCGAACTCTGCAAGTGCAGCAGCACGTACATCCTCTGCTGTCACAGGCTGGTCGAATCTTACTACGTAAGTACGTCCACCAGTGAAGTCAACACCATATGTGAAGCCCTTTGTGAAGATAGATACGAGTGAGATAACGATGAGTGCGCCAGATACGATGTAAGCGATCTTCTTCTTGCCGATGAAGTCAACATGTGTATTCTGGAGGAAGTTTCTTGTAAGCTTGTTGTCGAAGCTGATGTTCTTGCCCTTTGATACTCTGTCATCAAAGATGATTCTTGTGATGAAGATAGATGTGAGGACAGAAGTGATGATACCGATGATGAGGGTAGTTGCGAAGCCCTGTACAGGACCTGAACCGAATACGAAGAGAACGATACCTGTGAGGAGGGTAGTGATCTGACCGTCGATGATAGCTGAATAAGCGTTTGAATAACCGTCAGCGATTGCCTTGCCAAGACCCTTTCCTGCGCGAAGCTCTTCCTTCACACGCTCGTAGATGATCACATTGGCGTCGACTGCCATACCGAGGGTAAGCACGAGACCTGCGATACCAGGGAGAGTGAGGACAGCACCGAATGAAACGAGGGTACCGAAGAGGAGAACCACGTTGCAGAGAAGTGCGATGTCAGCTATGAGACCTGCTCTGCTGTAGAAGAAGATCATGTAGAGAAGCACGAGGATGAAGGCAATCACGAATGAGATGAGACCTGCGTTGATTGACTCTGCACCGAGTGATGGTCCTACAACCTGCTCCTGGATGATTGTTGCAGGGGCTGGAAGCTTACCTGACTTGAGTACGTTGGCAAGGTCTTCTGCCTCTTCAAGTGTGAAGTCACCTGTGATCTGCGAGCTACCGCCTGTGATTTCGTTCTGTACGTTAGGATAAGAATATACCATTCCGTCGAGAACGATTGCGATCTGACGGCCGATGTTCTCCTTTGTCATTCTTGCCCAGATGTTTGCACCCTCGGCATTCATTGTCATAGAGACATGCGGAGTTCCGCCTGAATTGCCGTACTGTACGCGTGCATCTGTCACTACACCACCGTCAAGCGGAGCCTTTCCGTCGCGTGAGGTAGCCTTGATGGCAACGAGCTCGAAGATGTTCTCGTTAGGATCCATAGCGGATGCCTTCACTGTCCACATAGGCTTGAATTCAGGTGGGAAGAGCTGCTTGATCTGTGGCATTGCAAGGTACTTGTTTACCTTTGCAGTGTCAGCATAGTGTGCATAACCTACACAAGCGTGTCCTCTTGCGCCTGATGGCTGGAGAACTGCGAAGAGAGGGTTCTGCTTGAGCATTTCTGTCTCTGCAGCAGCCTCGTTTTCAGCCTGCTTGAGCTCTTCTGCGAGAAGCTCGTCAGTCTCTTCAGCCTGCTCTTCAACTGCTGCAGGAGCTGTCTCCTCAACTGCGAGGATCTGTGCGAGCATGCTGTTTGCCTCTGCGAGGTAGCCTTCGATCTCTTCGTTAGGGTATGTAGCCCAGAACTCGAGTGATGCTGTTCCCTGGAGGAGCTTTCTTACACGCTCAGGCTCCTTTACACCTGGGAGCTCGACGAGGATACGTCCGCTGTTTCCAAGCTTCTGGATGTTAGGCTGTGTAACGCCGAAACGGTCGATACGGTTTCTGAGTACGTTGAATGAGTTTGAAATAGCACTTTCAGACTCTGCTCTGATCACCTCGATGACCTCTGCGTCAGTAGATTCAGGGCTGATCTTGTCTCTCATCTCATATGTACCGAAGATCTGTGCGAGAGCCATTCCGTTTGATGTCTCCTCCCAAGCCTCGGCGAAGAGAGTGATGAAGTCGTTTCTTGAATCAATGCTGCGCTCCTTTGCAAGTGCAAGAGCGTTTGTGAATTCAGGAGCGTTGTTACCGCCTGCAAGAGCCTTCACGAGGTCCTCAAGCTGCACCTGAAGCATTACGTTCATACCACCCTTAAGGTCGAGACCAAGGTTGATTGCCTTTGCCTGCACTTCCTTGTAAGTGTAACCGAGATAGATCTTCTCTGATGAGATAGAGTCGATGTACCTTCTGCTCTCGTCCTTTCTGATAGAGTCGAGATAGAAAGCCTTGTCTGCTTCGGCAACCTTGCCGAATGCAGCTGAATTCATTGCAGCCTGTGCCTTTGCCTCTGCATACTTTTCAGCCTTGCCCTCCTGACGGTTAGCCACGAGAGTGAATGAAAGCTGCCAAAGTGACGCAAGGAGAAGGAGAATCGCTACAAATCTGATAGCACCTTTACTTTGCATAATAATTTATTGTTTTAATGATATTTGTATGCATCATTTGAGGATAGCATGGAAATTGTTTTTCCACACCATCCGCAAAATAGGGCACAAATTTACGATTTTTTTCTAATAAATGAAGATTCTGTAAATATTTCTTATTTTTGTAGGCTGAAAATGAGTATTTTTGAGGTATGAACGGGGTAAGAAGGTCCTTATATATTATATATGTGTTGATTTTCACGCTTGTAGGTAATGCGTATGCGCAGAACCGGCAGGTGGATAGTCTTGTTCAACGAGGTGATTCACTGCACAGGCTATACAGATTTGCAGAGGCCGGTCATTGTTTCAGTCAGGCGGCAGGCCTTCTCGGGGACAGTCATGCAGATTCCCTCACGAAGGAAATGATAGAATCCAGGCTGCTGCTTTCGGAAAACGGTCAAATCATGTCTGAATATGCCTATGTACCGAAGGTCATATCCCGCAAGATGTTCAGCAGAAAAGACTTTTTCCTGCATTATCCGCTTGAAGCAGAAGCCTGGAGGGAGGTGCCAAATCAGCTTGACAGCATTTCTGACGGACTCTCTCATGCCGTTTATGTTCCTGAAGAAGCTGAAACAATATATTTTTCAGCCAAGGATGAGGAAGGTGCACGAAACATATACAGGACAAGTCTGGAGGATACTCTCTGGACATTGCCTGTGATGCTCGGAGAATCATTGACTTCAGTTTCTGATGAAGTCTATCCTCTGCTTTCTGCAGACGGAAAGTCTCTCTATTTTTCTTCGAGCGGTCTTCATGGTGTCGGCGGCTTCGACATATATGTGTCAGCTTGGGACGATGAGGCCAAGGGATGGTCAGAACCGGTGAACATGGGATTCCCTTATTCTTCACCATATGATGATTTCCTTTATCTTGATGCTCCGGAGGAGGGACATTCATTCTTCGCCTCGAACAGGGATTGCCCTGCCGACAGCATATGGGTCTATGTCCTGGAGTTTGACAATATCCCGGTAAGACACTCTGTGGCCGATTCGCAGGAGCTTTTGGAGATATCCAGACTTGAACCGGAAAGTGGGGACAAGTCAGATACAGAACCCGAAGAAGAGCTTCCGGAGAATATGGACCGTTATATGAGCAAGATGGCCCAGGTCCGCTCCCTGAGGGATTCCATATCATTTTATACGACTTCACTTGAAGAGGAAAGGAATCAGTTCGCATTGAGTAATGACGATGCGGAGAGAATGCGGTTGACAGGAGTCATCCGCAGCAGGGAAGCCCGTCTGCCGCAGCTTCAGGATTCATACAGGAAGGAAATGGCTGAACTTCAGGAAATAGAAATGGAATTTCTTTTCAGCGGAGTAGTCTTCGACCCTGACAAGATTATGGCAGATGCTTCTGGCAAGCAGGATGATATTCCTGAATATGAGTATGTATCGAATTCATTTGGCCCGGCACTTGACATGAAGATGAAGAAGCCGGAGAAGAAAGGATTTGACTATTCTTTCATGATTCTTGACAAGGGACGTTTTGCTGAAGACAATACAATACCGCCGGGAATCATCTATCAGATCCAGATATTCGGCGGCGGAGGAAAGGCAGGGGTGCATAACCTCAGGGGATTGAGTCCTGTCTTTGAAGTCAGAAGTCCTTCAGGCCGTTATACTTATCGTGTGGGACTCTTCCGCACTTATAATGATGTTCTTTCAAAGCTGAACAAGGTAAAGAAACTCGGTTTCAAGAGTGCGTTCATAGTTGCCTATGAAGATGGAAATCAGATATCTGTGGCAACGGCAAAGAATCGCGAGGCATCCATGCAGAAACAGGTGACCAGGCTGTATGAGGTGAGGATAATCCCTGAAGACGCCGAGCTTGATGATGCATTGACATCTGGAATAAGACAGCAGGCCGGAGGTAAGGACATTGCCCGCGTGGAGTCAGAAGACGGAACCTTGGTCTTCGTTGTCGGTCCGTTTGCCGAGAAAGAGAAGGCGGATGAGCTTGTGGCTTTTGTGAAGGCTATGGGAGTAGAGGATGTCTCATTCAATGAAATCATAAAATAAAACAATATGGGATTCATCATTACATTGATTCTGGTCGGTCTTGTACTGATATTTGTTGAAATATTGCTTGTTCCGGGCGTGGGAGTTGCAGGAATTCTGGGACTTCTCTGTCTTGTCGGTTCTTCTGTATATTCATTTTATGATATGGGGACAACGGCTGGACTTATCGTCACTGTGGTCAATTTGCTGCTGCTGATCGGTCTGACAATTTATGTACTCCGTGCGAAGACATGGAAACGTATGTCATTGGAAACCAATATAGATTCAAAGGCAGTTGAGGATGCAGTTCTGTCAGTGGGCGATAAGGGAAAGACTATGACAAGACTTGCTCCGATGGGAGCTGCACGCTTTGGAGACAATGTGGTTGAGGTGAAGGCTCTGGAAGGCATGCTCGATCCTGGTACTCCTGTAAAGGTGGTGCTGATCGAGGATAACAAGATATATGTAAGGCCATTGTCAGAAGAATTTTAAACAATCAAACTATAACTTCAATGGAAACACTAACTATTGTATGGATTGCACTTGCGATAGTCGCATTTGTATTCTTTTTGTGGCTTTTTCCGATCACACTGTGGTTCCAGGCCCTGATTTCAGGTGTCAGAATCAATCTTCTTCAGCTTGTGTTCATGCGTTGGAGAGGTGTTTCTCCAAACACAATCGTCATGGCGATGGTGACAGGAACAAAAGCCGGTCTTACCCTTTATCCTAATGAACTTGAAGCTCATTATCTCGCAAAAGGAAATGTTCCTAAAGTCGTAAACGCACTTATTTCTGCCAACAAGGCAAATATCTCGCTTGACTTCAAGATGGCTGCAGCCATCGATCTTGCCGGCCGTGATGTCTTTGAAGCCGTACAGATGTCAGTGAATCCGAAGGTAATCAATACCCCTCCTGTAACAGCTGTTGCCAAGGACGGTATCCAGCTCATCGCAAAGGCACGTGTCACAGTACGCGCAAACATCAAGCAGCTTGTCGGCGGTGCAGGTGAGGAAACTGTTCTCGCGCGAGTAGGAGAGGGTATCGTGTCGTCTATCGGTTCTGCAGAGAGCCACAAGTCCGTGCTTGAGAATCCGGACAGCATTTCAAAGGTCGTTCTCAACAAGGGTCTCGACGCCGGTACTGCATTTGAGATTCTCTCTATCGATATCGCGGACATCGACATCGGAAAGAATATCGGGGCAGTCCTCCAGATGGACCAGGCAGAGGCTGACAAGAATATTGCCCAGGCACGCGCCGAAGAGCGTCGTGCGATGGCGGTGGCCCTTGAGCAGGAAATGAAGGCAAAGGCCCAGGAGGCTCGTGCACGCGTTATCGAGGCGGAGGCAGAGGTTCCTCTCGCTATGGCAGAAGCGTTCCGCAGCGGAAATCTCGGCATTATGGATTATTACAAGATGAAGAATATCCAGGCTGACACCGAGATGAGAGAGAATATCGCAAAGCAGTAAATCTTGCGAATATCGGCTATGCAGGCCCGGATTGTATCCTGCATATATGAATAAAATGATGATTTTACAGTTTTATTTGGTGAATCATTAAAAATGTCATATATTTGCAGTCCTGTCAATAAGACGGGTCAGCTTTGGTGAGATGGGTGAGTGGCTGAAACCACCAGTTTGCTAAACTGACGTACGCGCAAGTGTACCGGGGGTTCGAATCCCCCTCTCACCGCAGAAAACGGCATTACAGACAATTGTAGTGCCGTTTTTGCTTTTAGTATCCCCAAAAATATCCCAAAATCACTTCGGAAACAGTAAGTCATTTGCAAGAAACAGCAAGTGGCTTTACGTGTGTTTAAGGGAAATATGAATTTTGGTAATCCTACAAAGACGAATTCAAAGACAATATCATTAGCAGCACTGCTGTGTAGTCCGCTAAAGCAACCTTCATCTTCGCTGTAGTATTGCGAAGGCTGTGATCTATGACGGAAGTTGTGACGCCGAGTTCTTCTGAGATTTCCTTGTATGACTTTCCGTCGAATTTCTTCATCATGAATATCTTTCTGTCCTGGGCAGACAATTTTGACATCACATCATATATGATGTTGGATACTTCTTTTTCCTGAAGGTTGGCGACATCGCAGTTCTCGATAGTTCGGGTATATATTTCCATCAGGCCCTGTTCCTTCTGGGCTATCTTGTCATAGACTGCCTTATGGATGCTGGTATCTCTTCTGTAGCGGAGACAGTTGTTGCGGATTGTGATGTAGAGATAGTCAATAAAGTCATCAACACTTTCCCGTTTC
>JAFYLU010000074.1 GCA_017550025.1 Bacteroidales bacterium
AGTTGCGGCACTGCTCGAAGTCCTCGAATGTGAAGTCACGGTCGCAGATGCCCATTACAAGCTCAAGCATGTATTTCTGTCTTTCGAGCGGACAGAGTGCGTCGATGTCGTCGAATGCGTCCTGTTGGAGGATGACGAAGTCGAGAAGCTCTGATTTCCAGAAGATCTCGTGGTAGCTCATAGGAACTCCGTCGTCGCCGAGGATGTTGATCTGGTCATTTGCCTCCTTACCCTTGCGTACGATGATCTTTGCCTTCTCTACCATTTCTACCCAACCTGGCATGATGGTCTCGTTAAGGTATTCGCGGATCTCCGGATACTCGAGATATTTAGAATATGAATCGATAGGGTTCACGGCAGGGTAGCGCTTCTGGTCGGCACGGTTCTGCTCGAGGGCGTAGAAACATCTTGCAGCCTTCTTTGTAGACTCTGTCACAGGCTCCTTGAGGTTACCGCCGGCAGGGGACACTGTTCCGATGAAGGTAACGGCACCTGTCTGTCCGTTGTTGAGGACAACCATACCTGCGCGTGCGTAGAAGCTTGAGATGATTGCAGAGAGGTCGACAGGGAATGCGTCTGCACCAGGGAGCTCCTCCATACGGTTCGACATCTCTCGGAGAGCCTGTGCCCAACGTGAAGTAGAGTCGGCGAGAAGGAGGACCTTGAGACCCATTGCACGGTAATACTCGCAGATGGTCATCGCTGTGTATACAGATGCCTCGCGGGCTGCAACAGGCATGTTAGATGTGTTACAGATGATTGTGGTACGCTCCATGAGGTGACGTCCTGTATGAGGGTCGATGAGCTCTGGGAACTCTGCGAAGATCTCCACAACCTCGTTCGCACGCTCACCGCAGGCCGCCATTACGATAACGTCGGCATCACCCTGCTTTGCGATTGCATGCTGAAGCACTGTCTTGCCGCATCCGAAAGGACCAGGGATGAAGCCTGTACCGCCTTCTGCGATAGGGTTGAGAGTGTCGATGGCGCGGACACCTGTCTCCATGATCTTTGATGGTCTCGGCTTGTCCTTATATCCCTTGATGGCAACCTTTACAGGCCATTTCTGCCACATCTTCACTTCTACATCCTCTCCGTTGGCGTCTGTGAGGACTGCTACCACCTGGTCAATGTTGTACTGTCCTGCCTTTACTGTCGACTTCACGGTGTATTCGCCCTTGAATGCGAACGGAACCATGATCTTGTGAGGAAGCCATCCTTCCTTCACTTCACCGAGCCAGTCTGCTGCGACTACCTTGTCGCCCGGCTTTGCTATAGGAGTGTAGTCCCAAAGCTTCTCGTGGTTGAGAGGGTCGGTGTATTCACCCTTCTTGAGGAATACTCCGGTCATGGTGGTGAGGTCGTTCTGAAGACCGTCATAGCTGCTTGAAAGGAGGCCTGGACCGAGGGTCGCCTCGAGCATCTTGTCCTCAAACTCTACGACATCACCGTTCTTGAGTCCACGGGTGCTCTCGAAAACCTGCACTGCAGCATTCTTTCCGTTCACCTTGATCACCTCGGCCATGAGCTTTGTGCCTCCTACAGTGATGTAGCAGATCTCATTCTGCGACACCGGACCATTGGCCTCTACGGTAACAAGGTTGGAAACGATACCCGTAACTATACCTTTAGTTTTCATGTTTCTTATGTTTTATTTGTTTATTTTTCGTCGTATTGCACACCTTTGAATGTGCCGCGGACTTCGTCGACAAGTCTCTTGAACATCTGTCTTCC
Source organism: Bacteroidales bacterium (assembly GCA_017550025.1). Classification (GTDB taxonomy): domain Bacteria; phylum Bacteroidota; class Bacteroidia; order Bacteroidales; family UBA932; genus Cryptobacteroides. The sequence continues at coordinate 1,735 of JAFYLU010000074.1, forward strand.
GGTCTCTTCGTCGAGGATGAGCCATCTGCGGATGATCATCATCTTGACCATGATTCCGAGGATCTTGTCGAAGTTGAGATAGTCGAAGAGAGTGATCTCGTCGATCTTTTCCCAATAGAGGTCGTCGATGCCTCTTTCTCTTGCGAGGATATCTTTACCTTCGAGGATGCTCTGAAGTCTTGTCTCTTCCTTGAACTCGGGAGCTTCCGGTTCAAGTCCGGTCTCTTCCGCTTCAGGATCCCTGAGCGACAGGATATCCTTTTCAGGCTCTCTGCCAAGGGCATGGTTGAGATACCTGACCTTCTGATTGCGCACATTCAGGTCGAACTGGAAGAATTCCCTGATGAATCCGAGCCTGTGCGACAATGCCTCCTTATAGAACTCAAGGCCGATCTGATCCTTGTCGAATCCCTTGACGATGAAGTCCAGGACCTTGTTGTCTTTTTCAGACAGAAGCTCCCTTGTCTGCTCAAGGTATTCGTCCAAGCTCTTCTCGCCTTGTCTCCAGTCCGGAGTAAAGTCAGGAAGACCTGCTATAATATAAATGTAATTGTTCATTATCCGAAGAGAAGCTTCTTTGTTGTTGGTCTGAGATACTCTGAAATGAGCTGGCTGAATGTCTCTTCTGTGAAGCTTACGAAATAGCCTCCGTTTTTCGGACCGATCTGGAAGCCGCCTGCGATCTTCTTTGAGAATGAAGCTTCGATGCCTGCTCCGAGAAGCTTGCCAAGTTCGTTAGTCACGAATGGCTCGAGGTCCTTCTGAAGTGACTCCGGAAGGATGAGGTTGAGGTCAACCGGTCCTTCTGTAGTGAATTTCTCGGCAACGGCCTTGATGAGGTCCTTGATGAAGTCAGCTGATGTGAGGTTCTTCTTTACGGCATCGCCTGTGATCTTGCCCACGATGAGGGTCTCGATGTCCTTCTTTGTGGCTGCGATGCTCTGTGATGATGCCATCCTGATGTCTGAAGCTGTCTTTGTCTTGATCTCTTCAGCCTGCTTCTGTGCAGCTGCGATGATCTCTGCCGCTTCAGCCTGAGCCTTGGCTACCATCTCTTCAGCCTGTACCTTTGCCTTTGCAAGAAGCTCTTCGCCTTCCTGCTTTCCTTTTGACAGACCTTCGTTGTAAAGCTTGTCTGTCAGTTCCTGCAATTTGTTCTGCATATCCGGATATTTTGTGTTTGGTTATATTTTATTCCTTATCTTGGCAAAAGTACTAATAAATCGGCGAGGAAACAACCTATTTCCATTAAAAATGAAAAATAATTGTTTCCCCGCCTGAAGGATGATATGTTTCGCTTGTCAAGGATGCCGCTAAAAACATTCCTTGAGTATGTTCACGATGTTTTCAGATTTTCCCATGGTGTAGAAATGCACGGCCGGAACCCCCTTGGCTATCAGGTCCTTGCACTGCATGGCGCACCATTCCGCTCCTATCTGATAGATGGCCTTCCTGTCATCTCCCGCCTTTTCTATCTCCCTTGTAAGCTCAACCGGAATGTCGAGTGAGAATGATTCCGGAAGCAGCTTGACCTGCTTTGCCGTCGAGAGCGGTTTCAGTCCGGGTATGATCGGAACCGTTATTCCTGCCTCGCGGCATCTCCTGACAAAATCGTAATATACATTGTTGTCGAAGAACATCTGGGTGATCACATAATCCGCACCTGCGTCAATCTTCTTCTTCAGGTTCAGGATGTCGGTCTCGATGTTCGCTGCCTCGAAGTGCTTTTCAGGGTATCCGCCCACTCCGATGCAGAAAAACCTGTCGTTATGTTCCGACTGGCCGGGGAGATTCTGCTCCACCTTTCTCCTTCTCTGATAGTTGGCGCTTCCCTGGTATCGGCGTATGCCTTCGACCAGTTCGCTCGCGTAGCTGTAGCCTCCCGGGGTAGGGGAGAAGCGCTTCTCGCCCGACATGCTGTCGCCTCGAAGTGCCACTATATTGTTGATTCCGAGGAATTCAAGATTGTCCAGCTTGCTTTCGATCTCTTCCTTCGTCGTGCCTGCGCAGATGATGTGGGGAACTGCCTCTACATCATATTTCGAGATTATAGCCGCACAGACAGTGGTCTCGCTGATACGGTTGCGCACGAGGTGGCGGCTGAATGTTCCGTCAGCCTCCTCCCTGAATTCAAATTCATCCCTGTGGCTTGTCACATTGATGTATTTCGGACTGAATTCCATGAAAGGCGCTATGCTTTCGAGGAGTTCGTTCTTTGTCATTCCTCTCAATGGAGGCACAATCTCCAATGATGGATAGGCCTTTGAGCTGTTTGCCAATATTTCTGATATCTTCATTTCTGCTTTCTGGTTGGGTGTCGGTTATTTCAGGAGGTGACCGAGGAAGCGGCGCGCCGTCTCGTTGTCCATTCCTCGTCTTTGTGCATAATCGTCATATTGTTTCTGCGATATGCGCCTTATGTCCGGGTAGGTGGCTTCCGGATGAGTGAATATCATTCCGCATATGCTTGATTCCGGAGTCATTGCACAGCTTTCTGTCAGGCGTATTCCAAGTCTTCCGCCTTCAGGGAGCAGACCGAGAAGATCTTTCTTGAGAGTGTGGTCTGGGCAGCTTGAATAACCTGCAGCTGGCTTGATTACCTTTGTCCCGATCTGTCTGTCGAGCCATGTTGAAGCCGCTTCCGCTACAGTCATCCTCACAGTCCTTGCCACGAGGTCTTCATATTTGTTGCTGCATGCAGGACAGCAGCAGCCTTCCTCATGAGCGTCATTTGCCTTTACGGTTATCGCGAATATTCCCACAGGCGATCTTCTGCCTTTTTCACCCGAAACCACGAAGTCGCAGAGCGAGCGCATCTCGCCGCTTTCCTGTCTCATCATCGGCAATCTGACTTCACCCTTTTCTGTAAAGAGGACAATGTCATCCTTTTCCGTGTATGCATGGTAGAACTGCGCTGAAATCAATATCTTGAAGTTCGCAAGTTCAAGTTCTGCTTCAGCGTCTCTGCGAAGCTGCATGAGCTCGGCTACCTCTGAAACAGGACTGCCGTATCTGACGCCCCATATGGCATGAAGCATCTTCCAGTCAAAGAACGGCATGACATCTTCAACAGCCAGTTCCCTGAATCCGATGCTTGCAGGAAGCTTGTCCTGATATGTATCTTCTGCAAATCCGGAAGGTCTGATGCTCCATCGGGTTGCCGCAGCTTCCTCTTCCTTCTTCTGCTTGCCTTCGTAAAGGGTTCTTACCTTTGTCTGTTCTGCATGCTGCTCGTTCTCGAATGCCTCGCGGTCCATCATGCATTTCTTTGCCATGACAGCTGCTGCTGATGCATCCGGTCCGTGGAATACATGTTCATACAGAGGAGCGAGTTTGACTGCAGTGTGGAGGGCTGAAGTTGTGGCTCCTCCGACAAACAGAGGCGTCGACAGGCCTCTTGCCTTCATTTCGCGGCAGAGTTCCTCCATCTGGAACAGCGAAGGTGTGATCAGACCGCTGACTGCGATGATGTCTGCTCCGGCTTTCACCGCTTCTGCTATGATTGTTTCCTTATCCACCATCACTCCGAGGTCGATGATCTGGAATCCGTTGCAGCTCAAGACTATGCCGGTGATGTTCTTGCCGATGTCGTGCACATCTCCCTTTACGGTGGCTATCACCACTTTAGGTCTGTCGCTTCTGCCTTCGTCAGAGTTCATATATGGTTCGAGAACGCTCACTGCATCTCTCATCACCTTGGCAGACTTGACCACCTGCGGGAGGAACATCTTCCCTTCTCCGAAGAGCGTTCCGACTGTCTCCATACCTGACATGAGAGGGCCTTCGATGATGCTGATGGCGCTTCCGTAATGTTCCATCGCCTCGGTAAGGTCTTCATTGAGATTCTCTCCGTTTGCCTTGACAAGTGCGTTGCGGAGCCTTTCCTCGAGCGGGAGCTTTTCCTTGCATTCCGTCACTGGAGCAGCGTCGGCAGCATCCTTTTCTGCGAGCATCCTTGCAGCCTTGTCTATGAGTCTTTCAGTTGCTTCAGGATCCCTGTCAAAGATAACGTCTTCCACGCATTTCAGAAGCTCCGGTTCGATCTCGTCATATATCTGGAGCATAGACGGGTTCACGATCGCCATATCCATGCCTGCCTTGACCGCATGGTACAGGAATGCAGAATGCATCGCTTCCCTGACGGCATTGTTGCCCCTGAACGCGAAAGAAAGGTTCGATACTCCTCCGGAAGTGAGTGCTCCGGGAAGATTCTCCTTTATCCATCTGACGGCTTCAATGAAATCCACCGCATATCTTGCATGCTCGCTGATACCCGTTCCGACTGAAAGTATATTTACGTCGAAAATGATGTCTTCAGGTGCGATGCCGGCCTTTTCGGTCAGAAGCCTGTATGCTCTTGCACATATTTCCACTTTTCTGTCGTATGTGGTGGCCTGGCCTTCTTCGTCAAATGCCATCACTACCATGGCTGCTCCAAATGATCTGATAGCTTTCGCCTTCCTTATGAACTCTTCTTCTCCCTCCTTCAGGCTTATGGAATTGACGATGCATTTTCCCTGGGCGTTTCGGAGTCCGGCCATGACGGTGTCCCAGTGAGACGAATCGATCATAAGGGCAGCCTTCGCTACGTCCGGGTCGTTCGAAATGTATCTTACGAAGCGCTCCATCTCCCTTGTTCCGTCAAGCATGGCGTCGTCCATGTTGATGTCGATGATTGTTGCCCCGTCCCTGATCTGCTTTGCGGCAATCTGAAGTCCGGCTTCGTAATCTCCTGATGCTATTAGCTTTGCGAACTTACGTGATCCAGCCACATTCGTCCTCTCTCCGACATTAGTGAAGTTGTTGTTTTTCAGGTCCACTGTGACGGCTTCAAGTCCGCTGACCTTAAGCTTCCTGTCCGCATTGACATGAACTTCCCTCGGCTTTATGCCTCTTATGGCCTTTGCAATCGCTCGTATGTGTTCTGGTGTGGTTCCGCAACAGCCTCCGACGATATTCACAAGTCCTTTTTCTGCCATCTTTCTGACAGCCTCTGCCATTTCTTCCGGAGTCTGGTCATATCCTCCCATTTCGTTAGGAAGGCCGGCATTTGGGTAGCAGCTTATTCCTGTGCTGCACCATTTTGCCATATCTTCCAGCAGAGGGGTCATTTCTGATGCTCCAAGTGAGCAGTTAAGTCCGAAGGCTAAGAGAGGGTAGTGGGCTACTGATGTATGGAAAGCTTCCAATGTCTGTCCGGTGAGAGTTCTTCCGCTCCTGTCTCCTACAGACACAGATACCATTGCAGGGATTTCTCCCAGTTCCTGAAGCGCTGAAAGCGCTGCCTTTACATTGAGCGCATCGAAACATGTTTCCAAAAGGATAAAGTCGGCACCTCCCTTCAGGAGACCTTCAGCCTGTTCCTTGTAGGCCTGTTTCATCTCATCGAATGAATATGCCCTGAATCCAGGGTCTCCGGCATCCGGTGAAAGCGAGAGGGATTTAGAGGTCGGGCCCATGCTTCCTGCCACCCACACCTTTCTCTGCAGGCCTATCTCCGCAGCTTTCTCCTCCGCCTCGTCTGCAGCTTCTCTTGCAATTCTTGCTCCTTCATATGCCATTTCTGCAGCAAGCGAGGCACATCCGTATTCCTCCTGTGATATCGCATTCGCGCTGAATGTGTTGGTCTCGATGATGTCCACTCCAGCTGCGATATATTCCTTATGGATGGCCTTGATTATTTCCGGCCTTGAAAGATTCAGACATTCGCTGTTGCCTTTCAGCTCCTTTCCGTTATCGGCAGGTATATTCCCGCGATAATCCTCTTCAGTCAGTCCGTATCTCTGGATCATTGTGCCCATCGCACCGTCCAGGATCAATATCTTGTCTTTTGGTATGCTGATCATTATTTTGCTGATTCTAACAAAACTTCAAAGATACCGCTTTTTTACGAATTATGAAAACAATAGCTCTGGCGGCATTTAATCTGCTGGCAGTCAGTAATATAAACAATCATCGTTGCGCGAATCTGCGCAACGATGATATGGTAAAACGTTGATGTTCAATGGAAAGGGTGCTGACGATCAGCCGAGGAAGCTCAACAGGATACCGGCTGCTACTGCAGAACCGATCACTCCTGCAACATTCGGTGCCATGGCATGCATGAGCAGGTGATTGTTCTTGTCGAACTCTCTTCCCACGTTCTGTGAAACACGGGCTGCATCAGGGACTGCTGAAACTCCTGCGTTTCCGATAAGAGGATTGATCTTGCGTCCCTCCTTGCAGAAGAGGTTCATGAATTTCACGAACAGCACTCCGCATACGGTGGCGATGACGAAAGACAGGAGACCGAGGAGGAAAATCTTCACCGAAGTTCCTGTCAGGAACTCGTCCGCCTGTGTCGAGCATCCCACTGTGATACCGATGAGGATTGTCATCACATCGATGAGAGGACCTCTTGCAGTTTCGGCAAGTCTCTTTGTCACACCGCTTTCCTTCAGTAGGTTACCGAAGAAAAGCATTCCCAGAAGCGGCATGCCTGACGGCACTATCATGGCGGTAAGGATGAAACCTACGATAGGGAAGATGATCTTTTCCTTCTGGCTCACCTGTCTTGGCGGCGCCATGCGTATGAGTCTCTCCTTCTTTGTCGTGAGCAGCAGCATGATCGGGCGCTGGATCACAGGCACGAGAGCCATGTATGAATATGCAGATACCGCAATCGCTCCCATAAGGTGAGGGGCGAGCCTTGAAGAAAGGAAGATTGCTGTCGGACCGTCAGCTCCTCCGATAATGCCGATCGCACCTGATTCCGCAGGGGTGAAGCCCATGTGCATGGCAATGATATATGCTCCGAATATTCCTATCTGTGCGGCAGCTCCGATGAGCATTAGCCTCGGCTGGGATATGAGTGCGGAAAAGTCGGTCATTGCTCCGATGCCGAGGAAGATCAGAGGAGGATACCAGCCCGTCTGGACACCCTGATAAAGGATGTTCATTACTGATCCTTCTTCATATATTCCGATGTTCAGGCCCGGAACGAACGGAATGTTTCCGATGATCATTCCGAAGCCGATCGGTATCAGCAGCAGCGGTTCCCAGTCCTTCTTGATGGCAAGATAGATGAATAAGATGCCGATAAGGATCATCACTCCATGCTGCCATGTGAAGCTGGCGAAGCTGGTGTAATGGAAAAACTGCTGGAGACTTTCGAAAATAGTGTTCATGGTTATTATGCTATAGTGACTACAGAAGCTCCCTCAAGTACGGAGTCTCCCTTTGCGACATGAACTGCTGTGACGGTGCCGTCGTGGGTTGCCTCGATAGAGTTTTCCATCTTCATTGCCTCGAGAACCGCAACTTCCTGTCCAGCCTTCACGCTATCTCCTACATTTACCTTGACGGAAATGATCACGCCCGGAAGAGGTGAGGTGACTGCCTTGCCTGCTCCGGAAGCTGCAGGTTTGGCTGCAGGTGCGGGAACCGGAGCTGCTGCAGGGGCTGTCTGAATCGGTGCAGCCTGTGCTGGAACTGCCTGTACAGGAGCAGCCGGAGCCTCTTCAAGCTCTACCTGGTAGGGTGTGCCGTTGACTGTCACAGATGCGGTCTTGCCTTCTGTAGAGTTGATCACGACATTGTAATCATTGCCGTTGATCTTGAATCTATACTGTTTCATAATTGGTTATTTTCTTCTCTTGATGGTGATTATGTAACTTTCGTTGTCGTGTACAGTGTCGTTGAGATACTGATGGAGAGCCATTCCTATGGCTGCATATACTTCTCCGTTGAGTTCCTGGTCGAGAGCCATGGCTATGGCTGCAGCCTCTTCTGCCGAAGGACCTCCGCCTTTTCCTGAACCCGACGGACTTTTCTTCAGGCGTGGCAGACTGATCTTTACCTGGCCTGAAGAAATCTTTCCGATGAGTGTATATGCAAAGTACAGGATGATGAGTGCGCAGAATACTACGGATACGGAGACTATTGTTATGATAGCTCCGTGCGGATCCTTTACCGCCATTTCCGCGCTTTTGCGCAATACGCTCTCCGATGCCTGCAATAACATGAAACCGTTCATATGCCTATATTGCTAAAGTGGGAGATTGTCATGCTTCTTCCAAGGGTTCGACTGCTTCTTTCCGGCGAGCTGCTCAAGCGCCCTGATTACGCGGAAACGTGTGTTTCTCGGCTCTATCACGTCATCGATGTAGCCGTATGAAGCCGCATTGTACGGGTTGCAGAAAAGGTCGTTGTATTCCTTCTTCTTCTCCTCCGCAGCCTTGGCCCTTGCTTCCGGATCCTCGATGGCATTGATTTCTTTTGAATAGAGTATTTCCACAGCTCCCTCTGCACCCATCACTGCAATGTTTGCTGATGGCCATGCATAATTGATGTCGCCTCGCAACTGCTTGCAGCTCATTGTGATATGTGCTCCACCATAAGATTTTCTCAAGGTTACTGTCACTTTAGGGACTGTCGCTTCACCGTATGCATAGAGAAGTTTTGCGCCATGTGTGATGATGCCGCCGTATTCCTGCTGTGTTCCGCAGAGGAATCCTGGCACGTCCACGAGAGTCACAAGCGGGATGTTGAATGCGTCGCAGAAGCGTACGAATCTGGCAGCCTTTCTCGATGCGTTGATGTCAAGCACTCCGGCAAGTATCTTCGGCTGGTTGGCTACGATGCCGACCGAACGACCGTTCATGTGGGCGAAACCTGTGATTATGTTCTTTGCCCAGCTCTTATGTACCTCAAGGAATCTTCCGTCATCTGCAATGCTTCCGATCACCTGATACATGTCGTATGCCTTGTTAGGGTTGTCAGGGATGATGTCGTTGAGGGCGTCGTCGACTCTGCCTGCCGGATCTGCTGTCTCCACGAAGGGAGCCTCCTCGCGGTTGTTTGAAGGGAGGAAAACGAGCAGGTCCTTGATGGTCTGGAGACCCTGCTCCTCCGAATCAGCAGCAAAGTGGGCCACTCCGCTTTTAGCTGCATGAACGCTTGCGCCTCCGAGTTCTTCCTGTGTGACAGATTCTCCGGTAACGGTCTTGACGACTCCGGGACCGGTGAGGAACATATATGAAGTGTCCTTTACCATCACGGTGAAATCAGTAAGGGCTGGCGAGTATACAGCACCTCCTGCACATGGACCGAATATTCCTGATATCTGCGGAACCACACCCGAAGCGAGGATGTTTCTCTCGAATATTTCTCCGAATCCGGCAAGCGAGCAGATTCCCTCCTGTATTCTTGCTCCGCCTGAATCGTTCAGACCGATTACAGGTGCTCCGTTTCTGACAGCCATGTCCATCACTTTGCTTATCTTCAATGCCATGGTCTCTGACATCGATCCACCGGTCACAGTGAAGTCCTGGGCGTATACATATACAAGTCTGCCTTCGATTGTTCCCATTCCGGTTACGACTCCGTCTCCGTCGAATACGGTCTTGTCCATTCCGAAATTGGTGCATCGATGCTGGACGAACATGTCGAATTCTTCAAAGCTGCCTTCATCCAGAAGCATCGCGAGTCTTTCGCGTGCTGTGAACTTGCCTTTGGCATGCTGGGCATCTATGCGCTTCTGGCCTCCGCCCATCCGTGCAGAAGCACGGCGCTCGACAAGCTCCTTGATCTTATCCTTTTGAATGCTCATAACTAATTATGAATTGGTTAGGTTTTGTTATTCAATTTGGCAAAGTTAGCATTTTTTTTAAGCCGTCAAAGAAAATCCGGCCACAGATGTAATCAATATGCCACAATCATGTCTGATGTGGCTGAAAAAACAAATAAATGGCAAAAACTGCCATTTATCTGAAGAAATGTGGTGAAATGAGGTGGTTTCAGGAGTTTTCCGAAATGTTTGCTCGTATGATTTCTGCAATTGCCTTCATGTTGCATTTCTCACGGCTGTATGCATGAGGAAAGGAGATTCCTTCGTTGAGCAATGTGAATCCCGCCTTTGAGGCCATTTCATTCAGATGCCTCACGCTTGCAGCTGCCCAGGAATATGATCCGAATGCAAAGAAACTGCGGTGTCTGACCATTCTTGCCGAGACAGCATGCATGAAAGCTTCCACGGGCGGGAATATGCCTCCGTTATATGTCGGCGAACCGACGACAAGTGTGCTGTATCTGTACAGGTCACGCAGGGCGCCTGAAATATTCTCGACATTAAGGTTATGGACTGCGACAGGCACACCGGCTACGGCGAGCTCATCAGCAAGTGAACGCGCTGCTTCGGCTGTGTTGCCGTACATGGAGCCGAAAACAAGACAAACTCCTGGCTCCGCTTCGTTGCGGCTCATCCTGTCGTACAGTCCGATAACCTCGTCAATCTGCTTTTCCCATACCGGACCATGCGCGCTGCATATCCGTTTTATCTCCAAAAGGGCGATTTTTTTCAGAGCAGACTGCACGGCATTTCCGTATTTACCCACGATGTTAGAATAATATCTTGTCATCTCATCCATATACATGGAAAACGCATCATCCTTTCCGTGTGGGAATCCGCATTCACATTTGAAGGCGCTGTCGCTGATGCCATGCTTAAGCGCACCGAAACTTCCGAATGCATCCCCGGAGAACAATGTCTTCTCGGCGTTCATCCATGTCACCATGGTCTCCGGCCAATGCACCATCGGAGTCATATGGAATGTAAGGTCGCATGATCCGAGGCTGATATGGTCTCTGTCTCTGACGACCAGGACATCATCGTCAGTGAGGCCGTAATAGCCTTTCAGCATCGGCACTGCTCTTTCGCTTGCGACAATCAGGATGCCCGGGTATATGTCCAGCATCAGGGACAGCAGCGATGTGTGGTCCGGCTCCATGTGGTTTATGACAAGGTAGTCGATAACTCTCGATCCGATCTCTCCCTTTATCTTTTCCAGATATTCTTTTTCGAAACCTTCGTCGATCGTGTCAATCAGCGCAATCTTCTTGTCAACCACCAGGTATGAGTTGTAGCTTATTCCGAAAGGCAATGGCCACACACCTTCAAACAACGACTTTTCGTCATCATTCACTCCGACATATCGGATTCTGTCACTTATCCTGCTCATAATATGAATCATCAATATATTCACGATGAAAGCAATGGCTGTGCCAGCATATGAAATTGGGATTGTAAGAGTTTATGACTACCTTTGACCGAATTTTGAAGATATGCCACCTGTAGACAATACATACAAGTTGAGGAACCAGGAGTTCCTCCAGGAATATGCCCAGAGACCGGGCGTGAAGATAATGTTCAACGGTGTGATGTACCGTGAACTTGTGAAAGGCAAGGGTCAGAAGCCCTCTCCAAAGAGCTTTGTTACAGTGTATTATGTAGGAAAGCTGATCAACGGAAAGGTCTTTGACCAGACGCAGAAAGGTCGTCCTGCTACTTTCAGACTGAATGAGCTTATTACCGGATGGATCACGGCCATGCGTGAAATGCCGGCAGGGTCTCGCTGGGAGGTCGTTATTCCGTACAATCTCGGATACGGCTCGCGTCCTGCGGGAACGATAAAGGCTTTCTCAACCCTTATCTTCGACATCACGCTTCTCGATGTGAGATAATCACTGGCTTAACTTCATGTCTCCGTCCTTCACCCATCCTGCCTTGCGCATAGCAAGGTGGATTGTCATGCTTATGACTGCCGGAGCTATGAAATACAAGCATGCGATCTTTATTATGAGCGGCCATGTTTCTGCTCCTTCTGCGGTCATGGTGGCGTAAGCGGCGATAGGACCGACAAGTCCGGATGTTCCCATTCCTGCTCCTATCGGGCTGTTGGTCATGTGGAGAAGTACTGTAGAGACCGGGCCGAGTATGGCGGAGGTTATTGTAGGCGCGAGCCAGATGACGGGTTTTCTTGCAATGTTTCCTATCTGCAGCATCGATGTCCCCAGTCCCTGTGAAAGCAGGCCTCCGATCCCGTTGTCCCTGTAGCTTGTCACTGCAAATCCGATCATCTGCGCACAACATCCGGCAGTGGCGGCTCCGGCTGCGAGTCCGTCTATTCCGAACATCACGCAAAGGGCTGCCGAACTGATCGGCAGGGTAAGAGCGCATCCTGTCAGCACTGCTACTGCTGTTCCCATGAGGACTGGATTCAGTTCGGTTGCATTGTTGATCATCTGACCCAGATACAGCATGAAGCCGTTGATCGGTGAACAACAATATTTTGCGAATAATCCTCCTGCCACGATAGTCAGAAGGGGAGTGACGATTATGTCCACAGGAGTCTTCTTTGAAATCAGACTTCCTGCCTCTGCACCTATGATGACTGAAAGATAAGCTCCCACAGGTCCTCCGGAGAGGTATCCCAGGGCTCCTGTTATCGCAGACGAAATCATTACCAATGGAGCTGCAGACATACCGTATGCCATGGCAAGACCGATGCATGCACCTACCAGAGGTGAAGACGCCGAGAGGGTTTCACTGATGAAGCCGAGGAAGCCCAGACCGGGGATCTTTGCTATCTGGCCGATGATCAGTCCTAGTATCAGTGAACAAAAAAGTCCCTGTGCCATATGGCTCAAGGCCTGGACTACATATTTCTGAAAAAGTCTTTTGATCATGTCGGGATGTCAGTGCTGTGATTATGGTTGCGTTCCCGCAATTTTCTTTGCATCATGCAAAGATATCGAATTTAATTCGTATATTCGCTTAATCTAATTGTAATTGATTGACCTATGGTGAATATTTTCTGTATAAATACAAATACTACCAAGTCCTTCCCTGAAGGCATGACACTGATGGAAATGCTTCCTGAATTCGGCCTCGAAGGAAAATATCCGATACTATGCGCCAAGGTCAACAATGTGAGTCAGGGGCTTAAATACCGGGCTTTCAACAACAGGCAGGTCGAGTTTCTGGACTATACTTCATATCTGGGCAGAAGTGTCTACTGCAATTCGCTCTGTTTCCTTTTCTGCAAGGCTGCGAAGGATGTGTTTCCCGATAGCCGTGTCGTGATACGCAGACCTATTTCAAAGGGGTATTTCTGCACTATAGTCAAGGCTGACGGACATTCTGTGACTGAAGATGATCTTGTACTCATCAGGGCCCGTATGAAAGATATGGTTGAAAAGGATATTCCGTTCCGCCGTCATGAGGTGAGGGTCCAGGAAGCCATTGACCTTTTCAAGAGTCTCGGCCACGAGGACAAGGTGAAGCTTCTTCTCACTTCCGGTGACGTATATGTGAATTATTATACTCTCGGGGATACTCCTGACCATTATTATGAGGCCCTGCTTCCAAGCACGGGCTACATGAAGGTGTGGGATATATCGATGTACAGGGACGGTATCCTTATCCGAGTTCCGGACAGGCATGCTCCGGAGCAGCTGGCTCCCTTTGTCGAGCAGCCGAAGACATTCGATGTCTTTTCTGAAAATCTCAAATGGAACAGGATCATGGGCCTTGAAAATGCCGGAGATGTCAATCTGGCATGTCAGAGAGGCGAGGCAAGCGATCTGATAAAGATTGCGGAGGCGCTTCAGGAGAAGAAGATCGTACAGATTGCGGAGGAGATAGAAAGGAGGGTGAACGATACTGAAAATCCTGTCCGCCTTGTGCTCATAACCGGACCGAGCTCAAGCGGCAAGTCGACATTCTGCAAGAGGTTGAGCATACAGCTCAAGGCCTGCGGAATCCGTCCTATATCCTTTTCTACTGATGACTATTTCGTCAACCGTCTTGACACTCCACATCTTCCGAACGGAGAGTTCGACTTTGACAACTTCGAGACTGTGGACCACAGATATCTGCAGAGCGATGTGGTGAAGCTTCTCAATGGCGAGACCGTTGATGTTCCTGAATATAATTTCGTTACAGGACTCCGCGAATTCAACGGAAGGAAACTGAAGCTGGAGCCGGGGTCTATCCTCATCATTGAAGGAATCCACGCCCTCAATCCACGTCTTACCGACATGGTGCCGGATTCATCGAAATACCGTATATTCATAAATACCATCACAAGCATATCGCTTGATGACCATAACTGCATACCAACAAGCGACAACAGGCTTCTGCGAAGGATTGTGCGTGACTTCAACAAAGGTGCATTCACTGCCCGTGAGTCTATCATGCACTGGCCTAATGTGAGGCGTTCGGAGGTGCAGTGGATATATCCATATCAGGAGAATGCCGACGTGCTTTTCAATTCCGCGTATCTTGTGGAATTTGCCGTTGTCCGTGCACATGCCGAGAGAATCCTGATGACAGTTCCGAAGAATTGTCCGGAATACAGTGAGGCTCACAGGCTCAGGAAGTTCCTGAACTATTTCACTCCTGTTTCCGACAAGGATGTTCCGGCCACATCGCTCCTGCGAAGCTTCATCGGAGGCAGCAGCCTGTAATGCATTTTGTTGATTTATGAAGATATTTCTGACGATATTCGGACTTGTTTCTCTTGCCCTGGGTGTTCTCGGGGCATTTCTTCCTGTATTGCCTACCACCCCCTTTCTTCTCCTTTCGGCAGCACTCTTCCTGCGCGGTAATCCGCGCCTGCATAAGTGGCTGATGGAGCATCCGAAGTTAGGACCCTATATCCGTAACTTTACGGAGTATAAGGCCATTCCTATGAGAGTGAAGGTTGTGTCGGTGTCGCTTGTATGGATTACCCTGACCTTTTGTGCGGTGTCAGTGGCGGAACAGTGGGCTTTGCGCGCACTATTCCTTGCATTGGCTGCCGCGATTACCTTTCATATCCTGTCATACAAGACCTTGAAGTAAGGTCTGCCCGTACATCAGATCAGCGAGTAGAGTACAAATGCCCAGTGAGCAGTGAACGCAGCGACAAGTCCTCCGATCGTATGGGCCAGGATCGCCTTTGATGTAAGTTTACGGAAGCCGAGTGTGTCAAGCATGGCTGTGTGCGTGCTGAGGTAGCCGCTCCAGCACATGCCTATTGCTGTGAATACGGTGATTGCATTTCCGTCTATCCATCCTGCTTCCATGAAGTTTGGAATGAGGCCTAAAGCAGCTCCGACTGCTCCGAGGGCGGTGATAGGGAAGGCGATCAGGTGCGGATCCTTGAATCCGAAAAGCCAGTCAAAGACGAAACCTAATTTGCCTCCTATCCATGGTAGGAGACCTACACCTTCATAAGCTGCGCCGGTATAGGCGCCTGAATTGTCGGGGCCGAATGTCAGAAGCATCACGAGTGTAGAGATGATCAATACTCCCGGAATGATTGCCAGACCGACATCCACACCTGTTCTTCCTCCGTCAAGAAGTGAGTCCAGAATGCGCTGGAACATAGGCTTTTCCACGGCCTCCTCGTTCTCGCCTTCAACTTTGCCTTCTACAAAGACATCTTCATCCTTGTAAGCCGGATATTGCTTGATAATGAATCTCTGCATGAGTCTGGTGGAAACTATGCAGCCGATCACGGCACCGATAAGACCGATAAGCGGTTCTATGTAAAATCCCTGGCCGATCATGAATACTATCACCAGCAGTCCCATTCCGAATGCTGTTCCGAAGTTTGTCAGTGAAATGAACTGGTACTTCTTGAAGTATACGCTGAATTTCTTGTCCTGTGCGAGGGCAATGATGGCCGGGTTGTCTGACAGGAATGTCATTACTGCTCCGAGCGATGCCACTCCGGGAAGATTGAAGAGAGGCTTCATCAGCGGACGCAGCAGCTTTTCGAGCAGGGCAACTACCCCGAACTCTACAAATATGCGTCCGATGGCTCCTGTAATCACGCAGATCGCCATGATATAGAAGACGGTATTGAGAAGCAGGTCATGAGCTGTATGCATCAGGGTGTTGAGCATGTTTGCCATTCCCATCTGCGATCCCAGATAACCGAAAAGTCCGAAGACGATGATCAGGCAGTATATTCCTGACGGAATGATGCTGAAGAATTTGCGGAGTCCTTTTTTCATATTGATCAGCTGTTTTTTCTCTTGATCTTGAGCATGTCAACCTTCCATGTGATGCCTGCATCCACAATGGTCTGGTTGTTCTTAAGTACTCCTGCAGGAGCACTTGATCCTATAGTGTGGCATCCGTTAAGATGAAGACGGAAGTTCCTGTAGTTCTTTATCGGATAGCATTCGATGCCTCCGCCGACGCGAAGGATGTCAGTTCCGAGAGCCACGCACCAGTCTCCTTCTTCTTTGCTCTTGTTCAGGTCGTAGCTCATTCGTGCAAAGATGTTTATCCATTCTGCAGGCTGCCATGCCACTTCACTCATTATCGAGAAGTCCTTTCCAAGCAGGTCTTTGAAGCTCAAAGCTCTGTTCATCAGATCCACTGTAAGTGTCACCTGATCGAACTTGAACTGGTTGCCGAGGGCTATGTAGTTGATGAATCTGCCCGGCATGTACTCTATCATATTTACCGAATAGAGCGATGTGAACACGCCATGCGATCCGCACCACATTGCGTTGTATGCGAACATCTCTCTGTTTTCTGTATTATGTGAGTTTCTTCTGAACGGGCTTTCGCAGAACTGGATCATGTACTTGTCAGCTTGATCTGCAGAAGTGTATGTTAGGCTTGCTCCGTACTGGTAGCATGGGATGTTGTTCCAGAATTCAGAACAGAAATAAAGGTCGATAGGAGCGCCGTCATATTCGAAGCCTCCGATGCCTACTACCTGCTTACCCGCAGAAACGCTCCAGTTGCCGGTAGTATAAGTGGCTGTGATCCAGTCGGTAGCGTCAAAGAATGTCGCGTCTGAATTAGGTTTGTTAAGTCTTTGGCGATAGGAGTATGACAGGCCGTCTGTGATGTTTCCGTCCATCCTTATGTTCAGATACTTGCCCTTGAATCCGCTGTTTCCGTTTATCTTGCCGCCTTCCTGATATTCCTGCATGTAATCGACTCTTGCCTCGAACTGAAGCTTCAGAAGTTCCGTGTTCTGGGCGCACAGCATAGACGGAATGATAAGTGAAATCAAGGTCAGAATAGTATTTTTCATATCGGATGTTGTCATCAAATCGTACAAATGTATGAAAAAAATGGCATATCTTCATTATATTTGCAGGAATAGATATATATAAATATGGATAAGAGAACCCGAATTTCAGGATGTTTCATGGCTCTGACGGCCCTGGCAGGATGTACAAATGAACAGAAGTCACCCAATGTGGTCTTCATACTTGCAGATGACCTCGGATATGGTGACATCAGCTGTCTTGGTCAGACACATTTCCAGACCCCTCATATCGATGCCCTGGCATCGCAGGGAATCCTGTTCACACAGCATTATTCCGGAGCTCCTGTAAGCGCTCCTTCCCGTTCAGTACTTCTCACGGGACTGCATTCCGGCCATACGCCGGTCAGAGGAAACAGGGAAATGAAGGGTGAGGGCCAGCAGCCGCTCTCGGGAGATGCATATACCCTTTTTGATATGTTCAAGTCGGCAGGTTACGTGACGGGAGTATACGGAAAATGGGGACTTGGGTATCCGGGTTCTGAAGGTACCCCTTCGAAACATGGAGTGGATCGCTTCTATGGCTATAACTGCCAGAGATATGCTCATAGCTACTATCCTGATCATCTGTGGGACAATGATACCAAGATAGAGCTTGAAGGCAACAGGAATATGGCGTCGGTCGATTATGCTCCTGCCCTTATCCATGAAGAGGCTCTCAAGTTCATTGATGAGAATCAGGACAAGCCTTTCATGATGATATATGCTTCGGTCCTTCCTCACGCGGAGCTCATTGTTCCTGAAGAGGACCTGAAGCCATTCTCCGGAAAGTTCGGGGAGGAAGTTCCATATCACGGACTTGATTCAGGAGAATATTTCAGGAAGGGAGGATATTGCTCCCAGCCGGAACCGCATGCCGCCTTTGCTGCAATGGTGACAATGCTGGACAGACAGGTCGGTGAGATCATGGCTAAGCTCGAGGAAAATGGCATTGCGGACAATACTATAATTGTATTCACTTCTGACAACGGACCGCATGTTGAAGG
Organism: Bacteroidales bacterium; assembly: GCA_017550025.1. Taxonomy (GTDB): domain Bacteria; phylum Bacteroidota; class Bacteroidia; order Bacteroidales; family UBA932; genus Cryptobacteroides. Next base: position 19,598 of record JAFYLU010000074.1, read on the forward strand.
CGGTGCCGATCCGGATTATTTCGGAAGCTCTGCAGGAATGCGCGGATATAAGAGGGATCTTTATGAAGGTGGAATCAGAGTGCCTATGATAGTAAGATGGCCGGGAACAGTCACTGCCGGAGCACAGTCAGACCATGTTTCGGCCTTTTGGGATTTCATGCCGACATTCGCAGACATTCTTGGAACCAGCCTCCCGGAAGAAGCAGACGGTATCTCATTCCTTCCGCAGCTGACCGGTAATGGTGAGCAGGAGGAACATGAATACCTTTACTGGGAATTCCATGAGGACGGATGCAGGCAGGCTGTCAGGAAGGGCGACTGGAAGGGAATAGCTTACAACCTTGAGAACGGCAGGAATGTCCAGCTGTACAATGTCAAGGCAGATCCTGCCGAACAACATGACCTTGCATCCGAATATCCTGAAATGGCTGCCGAGATGGATTCACTCATGCGCGCATCGCACCGCAGGGCAGAGAATTTCCCTTTCCCTGGGGATGAGCCGGCGGAGTGATCAGACCTGCTGCAGGTCTTCGTCCATAGGATATCGGACATTCCACTCCATACGGAGTGAATCCATCTGCTTCATGATCGATATGCTCTCTTCATGAGGCATCATCGGAGATTCTATGAGCCCGTTCTCTATGCATCTTTTGGCCTCCAGGACCTGATACTCATATCCGTTGACCATGTCAGGGGATTTGGTGTATGTCTGGACAAGCTCGTAATTCCTGTAGACCCGGATGTTTTCCGGGCAGTTTATGTTGTCGACCCTTATGTAGCCCTCTGTGCCGCTGATTATGCCCTGGCGGTCGTTCAGGCATAATGCTCCGGACTGCAGGTTTGCCATCTTTCCGTCTGCATAGCTTAAGGATATGCACTCATGCATGTCCATGCCTGTCGGTCCGATGTGGCAGTTGCTGACCGTCCTTACGATGTCTGTGCCGAAGTACATTCTTGCAAAGTTCAATGTGTAGACTCCAAGGTCAAGAAGGGCGCCGCCGCAGAGTTCCGGCTTTACGATCCTTTCCTTGTTTTCCATCATGTAGCACAGTGTAGCTGTAATTATGCGGGGCTCGCCGATGATTCCGCTTTCCATGATTTCCCTGATCTTATGTGACAGAGGCATGTATCTTGTCCAGATGGCCTCGGCAATGAACAGATTCCTTTTGTGTGCTTCGGCAATCAGTCTTTCTGCCTGTGCTGCGTTGGCTGTGAAAGCCTTTTCCACAAGCACAGGCTTCCCGTTTTGCAAAGCCAGCATCGCATGTTCGTAATGGTGGGAATGCGGAGTCGCGACATATACAAGATCCACCTTCGGGTCCTGTGTCATCTCCTCATAGCTGCCGTATGCCACAGGTATATCATGTTCCTCCGCAAATGAGCGGGCTTTTTCCAGTGATCTTGAGGAAATCGCATAAACTTCGACATCTTTAAGCGGAGCTATTCCCCTTGCCATTTTACGGGCAATCCAACCGGCTCCGATAATACCTATTCTGAACATAGCTTATATGATTTGGAATTCAGTCAAATATACGCACTTTTGACTGAATTCCAAGTCATGATGTCAGACCGAATGTCATAACTCCCAAAGAATTATGCAAAATTTCAGGATTAATGCATAGATTTGCTTCAATCAAGTTGTTTTCCTCATTATTCCCTAAATACTGCGTAAAATTTCAGGAATAATGTGTGGTAGTGATTGCGGAAAAAAAGAAGGTGACTTTGTCAGTCACCCTCCTTATGATTACTGTTTCTTTTCCCAGTGGAATGGGGCAAATTCCGTATCCGGGTTGCGCCATGACGGCTTTCGCTTTGCATATATTATGAAAGGCGCCGCCACCATCACCACGCATCCGCTTATCAGTACAGCGTACCAGACAGTATTGCTTCCGGTAGCAATCTGTCCCGGAGGAATGAAGCTCAAGACAAACGCGAGAAGTGATCCGCCGAATCCCATGACTCCGAGAATCCACATCAGTGCGTTGCCTTTGCCAAGACGGAACGGACGTGGGGCGTCCTTCATCTTGTATCGGAGCGCTATGGCGGCAGCGAACATCAGCATATACATTATCAGGTAGAGCAATATCGTAAGCTGCGAGAGTATCTGATAGAATGACTGTACTGAAGGCATCACGACGAACAGGAGCGACAGGAGTGTCACAATTCCTCCCTGCACGAGCAGGATATTGCGCTGCACGCCATGAGAATTGGTCTTTTGGAAGAACGGTGGCAGATAGCCTGCTTTTCCGACGGTGAATATGCCTTTTGACGGTCCTGCGACCCATGTCAGCACGCTTGCGAGTACTCCGAACATAAGTGCGACGGCAATCAACGGACCTGCCCAGGAAATGTGGAAATGCCTGAAATAATTGTCGAAGCCTATCAGGAGTGACTGCGTAAGGTTTATGTCTTTGGCAGGGATTATGAATCCGAGGGCGAAAGTACCGAGTACGAATATGCATACTGTAGCCAATGAACCGATAATGATAGCCTTCGGATAGTTGCGCGACGGATTTTTCACATCCATCACATGTACGCCCATCATCTCCATTCCAGCGTAAAAGAGGAATATGCTGCTTGCCAGTACAAGATTGTCAATCTTGGTGAGGTCCGGGAAAAATCCCTGCGACATGTCCATGTTGTTATGTCCTCCTGTGGCAATGTAGATTATTCCGAGTACTATGAGCAGGCCGGCAGGGATGATCGTACCGATGGTACCTCCCCATTTACTGATCTTTCCTACCCAGTCAAGTCCCTTCATGGCGATGAATGTGGCAATCCAGTATATCGCGAGTACTGTGATCAGGGTGAACACCTTGTTTGACGCTAGTGCTGCATCGGATACATCGTTCATGCCTATGAAGGCAAGAGACACGGCTCCGAAAGTCAGGACTGTAGGATACCATATGGTAGATTCGATCCATTGCAGCCATATCGCGAGGAATCCTGTCCTCGGGCCGAAGGCTTCCCCGACCCATCTGAATACTCCTCCCTGCCTGTCAGAAAACATCGCGGCAAGTTCCGCAGCTACCATTGCTGTCGGGATGAGAAACACTATGGCTGCAAAGAGGTAGTAGAATGCCGATGAAGGTCCGTAGATCGCTTCAGAAGGCAGGCCGCGCAAGCTTACCACTGCGGTAATGTTCATTATGGCAAGTGTCGTGACACTCAGCTTGAATGCCTTTCCGACTTTTCCGTTTTTTGTATCCATGGCAGACTCTCCTTATTATTGTTTAATGTGTGTAGACATGACCTTTCTGCTTTTCCTGTTTGCGGGCTGCAAGGCATGTCGGGGTAGGATATTCCAGTTTTTCCAATTCTTCGACTGCGTTTCTGATGTCGGCGATGAGCATGTCGGCCATGTCCAATGACATTCCCTGGCGGACAACGATCCTCATTACCACCATGTCTTCGATGTCTTTCGGCATTGTGTACGCAGGAACCATCCATCCTCTCTCCATCAGCTTGTCCTGCAGGTCGAAAAGTGTCCAGTTGGCCTTCTTCTCGTATTCAGGCTCCATGTACCAGATGAACAGAGGGTTCTCCAATGTCCTTGAATAGTTCCTGAAGCATTTCATCTTGCCGATGGCCTTATGGCAGTATTCCGCTATATCCATTGAATTGGAATGAATCTCCTTGTATCCCTCGAATCCAAGGTGTATGAAGTTGTAGTACTGTGCAAGTATCTGTGCGGCTGGTCGCGAGAAGTTGAGTCCTACCTGTGTGATGTTCGCTCCAAGATAGTTCACACTGAACGACATCTCTTTCGGGAGATATGACTTGTCACGCCAGATAACCCATCCGAGGCCCGGATATACAAGGCCGTACTTGTGTCCCGAAGTTGATATGGACAGAACCCTCTTGAGCCTGAAGTCCCATTTCTTGCCGGGGTTCAGGAACGGCAGGATGAATCCTCCCGATGCAGCATCCACATGGATAGGGATGTCGATGCCTGTCTTGGCGTGGTACTCTTCCAGGGCCTTGTCGAGAGCTTCGATGTCGTCATTCATGCCGGTCCAGGTCACTCCTGCTATCGGTACGACGCAGATTGTGTTTTCGTCGCATGCGCTGATTGCGCGATCAATATCAAGGCTCGGATGTTCCTTTGTGATAGGTATGGTTCGCATCTCGATCTGCCAGAGCTGGCAGAATTTCTCCCATACGACCTGATAGGCTGTACTCATGACCAGATTCGGCTTGTCATATGTCTTGCCTTCCGCTTTTCTGCGGTCACGCCATCGGAGCCATGCTGCAACTCCTCCCAGCATGCAGGCCTCTGACGATCCTATGCCCACGGCACCTGTCTTCCATGCGCCTTTTTCCGGACTGTTCCACATATTTGCAACCATATTGATGCATCTTCCGCACATCACTGCAACTCGCGGATATTCAGTTTCGTCGATAAAGTTGATGCCCACAGCCTCGTTCATCAGTCTCGTTCCATATTCGTCCATATATGTTGTCACGAAGGTGGCAAGATTCAGTCTTGGCTGGGTCTGGGGGAAGGTCTCATCCTTTACCATCTCATATGCAATTTCCGCCGGTGTCTTATGTCTCGGAATGAATTCTACAGGGGCCGGTTCTCTCATCTGCGGAGAACCGAATATGTCTGTGTCAACCTCTTCGTTAATCTTCTTATTCTTGTTCATAATTTTAAATAATTATAAATTATACTTATTTTACGAAGGGCCGGTAAGTCATAAACTATGCCATGCGGACCATTCTGCAACGCCTGTGCAATCCTCACATGCGCATTTCTGTCGAATTCTCTTGTTTGTGAGAATACTAATGCCGATATTTACAGATATTTGAAAATTTGATTCATAAGCATGCAGGATACGTTCAGAGACAAGGTCGTTATAGTGACCGGAGGGGCCAGCGGAATAGGGAAGTGCATAGCCGCTCTCTTTCGTGCCGAAGGAGCATATGTACATGTGATCGACATACAGGAAGGTGACTGGCATGTGGGAGACATTTCCAGGAAGGATGTCATCGAGTCTTTTGTTGAGGAGGTGACCGGTCAGCATGGCAGGGTGGATTGCATAATCAATAATGCACTTCCGCTGATGAAAGGCATAGACGAATGTACATATGAGGAATTTCAGTATGCCCTCTCGGTAGGAGTTACAGCTCCGTTCTACCTTGTGAAGCTTTTAAAGCCTTATCTGTCGGAAGGAGCATCGATAGTGAACATCTCTTCATCGCGTGACAGGATGAGTCAGCCCCAGACTGAAAGCTATTCTGCAGCTAAAGGAGGCATAGCAGCTCTGACTCATTCACTTGCAGTAAGTCTTGCAGGCAGGGCGAGGGTGAATTCCATATCTCCGGGATGGATAGAAACGGGGGATATCGTTCATGAAGGTCCTGATGCATTCCAGCAGCCCGCAGGACGCGTGGGAAATCCGATGGATATAGCGAATATGGTTCTCTATCTTTGTTCGGACAAAGCGGGATTCATCACGGGCGAGAACATCTGCATTGACGGAGGCATGACCCGTCAGATGATATATCACGGAGACTGCGGATGGACGCTTCAGGGTGAGTGAACAGGGCAGATTTAACAAACTTATATTTATTTCTTATGAAGATAGCGGTTCCGACAAGAGACGGTAGAGTGGATGACCATTTCGGTCATTGCGCGTATTATTCAATATTTGAAGTTATTGATGGTAAAGTGATCAGTGTCAGTAAGATGGCCTCTCCTCAAGGATGCGGGTGCAAGAGCGGTATAGCTCCTGTCCTGAAGCAGATGGGAGTTGCCGTGATGCTTGCCGGCAATATGGGACAGGGAGCCAGAAATGTCCTTGAAGCACAGAGGATAGAGGTTATCCGCGGCTGCAGCGGTGATGTGGAAGAACTCGTGGCTGCCTATCTTGCCGGAGAAATCAAGGATAACGGAGAAGTCTGTGACCATCACGACTGTCATTAGATATTTAAATTCTGACTATATGATACCTGATTGGGCAAAGGAAATGAATTGCGCGGTCACAGTCTGTGACAAGGAAGGCGTGATAATCTATATGAACGACAAGGCGAAGGAGACTTTTGCCAGACATGGTGATCTTGTCGGCAAAAGTCTGATCCCTTGCCATAATGAGAATTCGAGAGCCATCATCGCACGCCTTCTCGAGACCGGCGGCACAAATGCCTACACGATCCAGAAGAACGGCTTAAGGAAGATGATCTATCAGACAGCCTGGAAAGAAAACGGTCAGGTCGCAGGACTTGTCGAGATCTCTATGGTCATCCCTGAAGAAATGCCTCATTATGTGAGGTGAGCATCATCTTCATCCCGGCCTGTTACCATCTTGGGTTTGTGATTTCAGGGGCTGTAAGAACCTGGGCATTCATCCAATCAAAGAGATTGGCATGTCCCTGAGGAGCTGTTGTGCCGCCTCCGTTGTTTGTCGGCACCACATCGCCTTCTGTCTGCTCCTGCGAGAGAGTCACAGCGTCATTGAATACATAGCACCATGCAAAGTGGCCCATGATCGGCATGCCGGGATCATCCATTCCTACCACAGACTCGAACATTGACATCCATACATTTTTCGCTCCAGCCTTGACAAGACGCTGGAAAGTCGGGATGCAGTGTGTCGCAGCAGCTACGGTAGTGTCGTCGAATGACTGCACGAACCAGATGTTCTCTTCAGCAAGGGCCTGGATCTCTGTGTCGGAGATATACTTGTCCATATAAGCCTCGCAGGTAGGGTAGGCAGCTGCAAAATATCTCGGATTGCGCATCAGCATGTGCATTGTCATATAACCTCCGTTCGAGCATCCTCCAAGGTAGATCCTGTTGCGGTCTACGTCAGGATGCTGGTCAACGAATGAATCGATGCATGACTTGAGTACATCAGCATAAAGTGACGGATATTCACCATGACCGAATCCCTTCGATGTTCCCATCCACATTGTAGGGCACTGTACAGAGAGTACATATGCTCCATTCTCACCGCCTTCAGTTGTGAAATGCGACTGGATTTCAGGACGGATGAGTGAAACTACTTCATTGCCAAGGAGAGTGATCGATACGTCGATACCGCCTTCGCCGCCACCATGAAGCCAGATTACGAGAGGGTTTGCAACACCGTCACCCTTGAGGGACCATGGCTCATATGATGCATAAGTAAGGGTCACGTCGCCTGGTTTTCCTGTCAGTCTGCCTGTGTATGTGCCCTTGTTGAAATAGTCTGCCTCTGAGATGAAATCCTTGAGAGCCCTGTTGGTCTCGCATTCTATTGCAGTGAACTTCTGCTTGCCGACCTTGAGGGTCTTGCCAGGTTTCAGTGCTACCTTGACATTGTATTCTTCGTTCCATACTCCAGCTCTTGACTTCGAGATGCCTGTACCCCATCCTGAAATCTTGTCAAGACCGAGTGCAAGGTAACTGCCTTCAGGGTTATATGCTCCTCTGGAATCACAAGGATATACATGCAGGACATTACGTTCTCTGCCGTTGGTGGTGACAGTAAGTACTGACGGGTCAAGCTTGTCAATCCTGATTTCCGGCTTCACGACAACCATAGAAATCACTGCGGAAATTTCGGAGGTTGTGATACCTGATACCTGTGGCTCCATTTTAATGGTCTGGGCGCTGGCCGAAGCTGTTATGGCCAAAGCTGCGAGGATAGATAAGAATGTCTTCATATTCATGTGATCGGTTATTTCGTGATTCCTGCAAAATTAACAATTATTCCGACTTATATCCATTATTCTGCATTACAATATGAACAATTTGCTCCTTGACCATCGCATTAATAATTAGAAATATCCGATTGAGGAGCCTTGCTCATACATTTAAAGAAATAAATTTTGATTATCTTTGCCGATTATTTATACAAAGTGTTTTCGTCAGGCCTTCAAACAAGTCTATGTACCTGAATGAAGGAGTGAACGAATCAGCCCTGCACTTTATTATAAAACACGATGGATTGAGGGCAGATCCATATCATAAATATTAACATGAAATACGCTCTTGTTACTGGAGGTTCCAGAGGTTTAGGACGTGCTATTTGTCATAAGCTTTCACAAATGGGTATACCTGTCCTTATCAATTATCAGTCTAATCAGCAGGCTGCTGAAGAAGTCCGTGATGCAATCTGTGCAAATGGCGGCAGTGCTTCGCTTATCAGGTTTGATGTATCAGACAAGGATCAGGTTACATCCGCTCTTGAGACATGGGAGAAGGAGCATCCGGAAGATTATATCGCTTATCTGATAAACAATGCCGGAATCCGTAGGGATAATGTTATGTTCATGATGCCCGAGGAAGACTGGCATGCGGTTATCAACACATCTCTTAACGGATTCTTCTATGTTACCCGTCAGCTTCTTCCGAAGATGATGATGCGTAAGCATGGAGGACGCATAGTAAATATGACGTCCCTTTCTGGTCTTAAGGGTATGGCAGGACAGACCAACTACAGTGCTGCCAAGGCAGCCTTGATCGGAGCTACAAAGGCTTTGGCGCAGGAGGCTGCTGCCCGTAATGTGACAGTGAATGCTGTGGCTCCCGGATTCATCGAGACAGATATGACCAAGGATCTTCCACAGGATGAACTGAAGCATCTCGTTCCTATGAAGCGTTTTGGAAAGCCGGAAGAAGTTGCTGCACTGGTTGGATTCCTGTGCTCTGATGACGCAAGCTATATAACAGGAGAAGTAATAAGCATTAACGGAGGTCTTTATTAAAATATGGGAAGAGTTGTAATAACCGGAATGGGCATCTGGTCATGCCTTGGTACTTCGATAGAAGAGGTAAAGGAATCATTATATAATGGTAAGTCCGGAGTCGGCATTCAGGATGAAAGGATTGCATACGGATATCAGTCTGCACTGACAGGAATTGTACCGAAACCTGTGCTTAAAGGTTTGATTGACCGTCATCTTCGTCGCGGTTTATCAGAAGAAGCTGAATATGCATTCATGGCCAGCATTCAGGCTATGAAAATGGCAGGTATCGATCAGGAGTATCTCGATAACAATGAGGTAGGCTGTATATTCGGCAATGACTCTTCTGCAAAGCCTGTTATTGACGCATCAAGAATCATGGACGAGAAGCATGATACAGAACTTCTCGGCCAGTCGTTCATTTTCCAGGCCATGAACTCGACAGTTACCATGAATCTCAGCACAATATTCCGTCTGAAGGGTGCTAACTTCACCATCAGTGCGGCTTGTGCGAGCGGATCACACTCGATCGGTCTTGCATATCTTCTGATCAAGAACGGTCTGCAGAGCATGGTGCTTTGTGGTGGTGCACAGGAAGCTAATTTTGAATCAATGGCATCATTTGATGCACTCGGAGCTTTTTCAAAGAACATGCAGGAGCCGCATAAGGCAAGTCGTCCATTCGACAAGGACAGAGACGGACTTGTTCCAAGCGGTGGTGCTGCCGCTCTCATTATCGAAGACTATGACCATGCGGTAGCTCGTGGTGCCAATATTCTTGCGGAGGTAGTCGGATATGGATTCTCATCTAACGGTACCTCTGTAATCAGTCAGCCAAGCGACGAAGGATGTTTGAGGGCAATGTCGAGAGCCATGGAAGATGCTGGCGTAAAGCCTTCTGACATCGACTATATCAATGCTCATGCGACAAGTACCAGACAGGGAGACATGTTTGAGGCAATTGCTTTGGACAAATTGTTCAGAGGTGAGCATGCATATATCTCCAGCACCAAGAGTATGACAGGACATGAGTGCTGGATGGCAGGTGCAAGTGAAGTGGTATATTCACTTATCATGATGCATAATAACTTCGTGGCACCTAATATAAATCTGGAGAATCCGGACGAGCACGCTGCCAATTTGAATATACCTTCAAAGGCTGTCGAGACAGAGATCAATACTGTCTTGAGCAATTCATTTGGTTTCGGTGGAACAAATAGCGCGCTTGTAATCAAGAAAGTATAGAACAATATTAATCATATTTAAATTTTTAATCGTCATGAACCGTACAGAAATTGAAGCAAAAGTAAAGGATTTCCTTATTAACGAACTTGAGATCGAGGAGGATGTGATCTTCCCGGAGGCAAAGCTTAAGGAGGATATGGGTATCGACAGTCTTGACTTCGTTGATATCGTTGTAATCGTAGAGAAGAATTTTGGCTTTAAGATCAAGGCCGAGGAGATGGTAGGTGTTGACACCTATACAAAGTTCTGCGACTATATCGAAAGCAAAATCAGTTAATTTATGGCTCAGGGTCAGTGGGCAGGAACAACTTACGGAAATGGTTGGATGCATAAGTGTCTGATCGGTACTCTCCGTATATTGGATGTGAGACTCCTGTATTTGTTCGCATCCATATTTGTTGTCCCTGTCTGCTTGGTGTTGAATCCGAGCAGAAAGACAGCGTACAGCTATTTCCGGAACATTCACAATTATGGCAGAATCAAGGCTGCCTGGGCGACATATATAAATCATTGCAAGTTCGCCCAGGTCGTCATTGATAAGTTTGCCATGTATGCCGGCAAGAGGTTCGATGTCACCGTCGAGGGAATGGATGACTTCAACAGACTTGCATCAGGTCAGGAAGGCTTCCTGCATATGAGTTCTCATATCGGAAATTATGAGATCGCCGGATATACCCTTGTTTCAGACAGAAAGACCATCAATGCCGTCGTATATGCTCATGAGAAGGCTTCCGTCATGGAGAATCGCAATAATATGTTCACAAAGACGAACATAAGGATGATTACTCTCAAAGAGGATATGAGCCATCTGTTTGAAATCGATCAGGCATTGTGCAATGGCGATATTGTCAGTTTCCCTACGGACCGATTCATGGGGCAGACCAAGTGCATTGAGGTTCTCTTTATGGGGAAGATGGCAAAGTTCCCGCAGGGACCCTTCAGTGTCGCGGCTATGCGTGGCTTGGATGTACTTGCCGTAAATGTGATGAAGACCGGATTGACAAGATATAAGATCTATGTCACTCCACTTTCTTATGACAAGGAAAAGCCAAGAAAGGAACAGCTCAGACAGCTCTCTGAAGCTTATGTTGCAGAGTTGGAAAAACGTATAACCGAGTATCCTGCTCAATGGTATAACTTCTTTGATTTTTGGAATTGATGGATTCAGTAACATTTTCTGAAGAATATCTTCGCTCGATTGATGTACATACGGTTCTTCCACAGCAGGAGCCGTTTGTCATGGTAGGCAATCTGATAGCATTTACATCAGATGCGTCGACTACGGAGACAGTCATCAGCGACACAAACATATTTGTCGACAACGGGTATTTTTCCCCTTCAGGCATGATGGAAAACATTGCACAGACCTGTGCCGCCAGAGTAGGATTCTACAATAAGTATGTCCTTCATAAGGATGTTCAGGTGGGATTTATCGGTGCTGTCCGAAATTATGTCATCAATGAACTGCCTGCAGCAGGAACGACCATACATACGGAGGTGGATATCCTTCAGGATATATTTGGAATGACGCTGGCAAATGCCCGGGTTGTTTCCGGAGACAAGGTCTATGCTACAGCCGAGATAAAGTTGTCTGTCAGAAACGTTGAATAAGCATATGGATACAGGTATTCTGCTTACTGCCGAGAAGCAGTTTGAAGTCAGATTCAGTGAGGTTGATATGATGAATGTCGTATGGCATGGGTCATATCCTCTTTATCTGGAAGATGCCAGGGAGACTTTCGGTATCGTCCATGGCCTGTCTTATAATATGTATATCAATGAAAACGTATTTGTTCCTATAGTCAAGATGGACATCAATTACAAGCGTCCGCTCACCTATGGAATGAAACCGGTCATCAAGATTACATATAAGCCCACAGAGGCTGCCAAGGTTATTTTTGATTATGAAATATATGACCCGAATGATGGTACAGTATTCATCACTGCCCGAACAATTCAGGTTTTCATGGACAGAAATTATCAGCTATTGTGGGATAGCCCCGAATTTTATACAAACTGGAAAAGGTCTGTCGGACTGATATGATAAAGGTTCTCTCTACGAATATCACATCACCTTTAGGGTTCACAACGAAGGAGAACTACCAATCTCTCAAGAATGGTAGGTCTGCTTTGAGTGTGTATCATGACTGGAAGGGAGTGCCTTCATTGTTTACCGCGTCGCTCTTTAATGAAGATCAGGAGAAACAGCTTGAGAGAGAGGGATTTACCAGATTCGAGTCCATGGCGATATACTCTATCCTGGAGGCCATCTCACACACGGACGTTGATGTCAGCTCCGAGAGGACAGGACTTGTAATCAGCACTACAAAGGCCAATGTGGAAGAACTCTCTTCTTCACCGGATACTGATGGGGATTATCGTGGACCAGGACAATCAGCTGTAAAAATTGCAAGAGCCCTAGGCTTTACGACTGATCCGATTGTCGTATGCAATGCATGCATATCGGGTGTGACGGCACAGGTCCTGGCTGACAGGCTGATTTCAGGCGGCAGCTATGATACTATGGTTGTCTGCGGCGCTGATTGTCAGAGTGTATTTGTTGTGGCCGGATTCATGTCATTCAAATCCTTATCGCCATACGAATGCAGGCCTTTTGACATAGAGCGTCTCGGACTCAACCTCGGAGAAGCAGCTGCAACGATTGTATTCGGGAAGGTAAGTGCAACTGATGCAGACAAGACCTCTTGGAAGCTTGTTGCCGGCAGTCTGAATAATGATGCCTATCATGTCAGCGCCCCTTCTCCTGATGGAGACGGAACATACCGTGCTGCGAGAAGTATTCTGGAGCATGTCAGGCCCGAGTCATTGGCTACAGTCAGCGTCCATGGAACGGCTACGATGTTCAATGACCAGATGGAGTCGAAAGCCATCGAGAGAGCTCAACTGTCCGATGTGCCTGTTTCTGCTTTGAAAGGATATTACGGCCACACGCTTGGTGCTGCCGGTGTCCTTGAAACCATCATTACGATGGAAGCCACGGATGACGGCATTGTCCTTCCGGTAAGGGGATATTCTGAAATCGGAGTCAGCGGCAGAGTGAATATCAGCGATCAATGCAGAAATACCGGAAAGACGTCCTTTATCAAACTGATATCAGGCTTCGGAGGATGCAATGGAGCTGTTGCATTTGCCAAGACTTCAGGAGCAGTATTGCCGCAGCCGCATAAGGATATACATACATTGAGTACTGTAAGGATTTCTCCATCCTCATTGGTGATTGACGGCGAAGTCCAGGAAGTTTCTTCAACAGGAAGGGCTCTTCTTACGGAAATATACAAGACATATATCGGGGATTATCCAAAGTTCCATAAGATGGATGTCTTTACCAAAGTAGCATTCCTGGCAGCTGATATCCTTGCTCAACGCACTCGGGATCATCGGGATGAAGAACGTGCTGTAATCCTTTTCAACAGTTCTTCGTCAATTGTCGCCGACAGAAAGCATATAGCGACCTTTGAGAGAGAAGGTGAGTTCTATCCGAGTCCTTCTGTGTTCCTGTACACATTACCGAATATAGTGACTGGAGAGATATCGATACGGCATGGGTACAAGGGCGAAACATCACTATATATCATTGATGGATATAACGAGCAGATAATAAACAAAATAGTCGAAACCACCTTTTTACAGTCTCCTGTCAGGACAATGATGACCGGATGGGTTGACTGCAGGTCGGAAGACGACTTTGAAGCAAATCTAAAGTTAGTAACAATATAATTTAAGAAACTATGAATGAATTGATACAGACTCTCAAAGAGCAGATCATTGACGCTCTTAACCTTGAAGAAATCACACCGGCAGACATTGAAAATGATGCTCCTCTTTTCGGAGCCGGTCTCGGTCTTGATTCTATTGATGCATTGGAGCTTATAGTGATTCTTGACAGATATTATGGAATCAAGCTTGCGAATCCTGCAGAAGGCAAGGAAATCTTCAAGAGTGTCAGCTCTATTGCTGATTATGTAGCAAAGAACAGAACAAAATAATGAACAATACCATATCGGTAACAGGTCTGGGCATCATTTGCTCCATCGGTAACAATGCTGATTCTGTCCTTGACTCCCTTCTTAAAAGAAAGTCAGGTGTAGGACCTATGAAATACCTGCAGTCAAAGCACTCATATCTTCCTGTCGGAGAAGTACAGCTGTCTAATGACCAGATGAAGGATATCCTTGGCATCAAGGATGAGACTCCGATGAGCCGTACAACCCTTATGGGTGCGATAGCGATCAGACAGGCTCTTGAGCACGCTGGCATTACAGTAGAAGACCTTGATGGGAAAAGAGTAGCCCTTATATCCGGTACTACAGTCGGCGGCATGGACCTGACTGAAAATTACTACGAGCAGATGAAGACCGATGATTCATTGCTTTATCTGCCGAAGAGCAATGAATGCGGTAAGAGTACAGAAGAGATGGCTGAAATAATCGGCCTGAAAAATGTTCAGACATGTACTATATCTACTGCATGCTCGTCGGCTCTCAACTCTATTATCCTTGGCTCTGAAATGCTTAAAAGAGATGAGGTCGATCTGGTGATTGCAGGTGGTTCGGAAGCATTGAGCAGATTCCATCTCAATGGATTCAATACCTTGATGATACTTGACAAGGAACAGTGCCGTCCGTTCGATGATACAAGAGCCGGCCTGAACCTTGGCGAAGGAGCTGCATTTGTCATACTCGAGAAGAATTCATCACATAGCCTTGCCTATGTTGCAGGATATGGAAACAGATGCGATGCGTTCCACCAGACTGCTTCTTCAGAAAATGGTGAGGGAGCATATCTGGCAATGAAGGATGCACTTGAAATGGCCGGACTTCAGCCTGGGGATATACAGTATGTAAATGCGCATGGAACCGGTACTCCGAATAATGATATAACCGAAAGTCAGTCTCTCAAACGTATTTTTGGCGAGAGCATGCCTGAGGTTTCGAGTACGAAGGCCTTTACAGGGCATACGACATCTGCATCGGGATCTATCGAGACTGTTATCTGTATACTTGCTATGCAGAATAACTTTACGCCGGCCAATCTTGGATGGCAGAATAAGATCGAGGGTGGCATAGTGCCTACATCAGGCAAAGAGAACGTCGTCCTTGAGAATGTCATATGTAATTCTTTCGGATTTGGTGGTAACGACTCCTCTATGGTAATCAGTAAGTCTGCACCAGCATCATCTGAAG
Organism: Bacteroidales bacterium; assembly: GCA_017550025.1. Lineage (GTDB taxonomy): Bacteria > Bacteroidota > Bacteroidia > Bacteroidales > UBA932 > Cryptobacteroides. Next base: position 34,720 of record JAFYLU010000074.1, read on the forward strand.
AGATTGTGCCGGATCATTCTTATAAGATCGTTGCAGAAGAGACAGTTACAGATGTCGAAGTTCTGAAAGAACTGAAGGAATTCGTATCTCCAATGGAGTCAAGGAGAATGGGCAAGTTGATGAAGGCTGCACATCTGACTTCACTCCGAGCTTTGAAGAAGGCAGGCATTGAATGTCCGGATGCGATTATTACCGCGACTTCACGCGGTATGCTTGAGATCAGCCTCCAGTTCCTGGATGACATCACAGCATTTGGTGAGGAGCTGCTCAAGCCTACATTGTTCATGCAGAGTACGCACAATACCCTCAGCTCGGCTATCGCTATCCGTACGAAATGCCATGGATACAATACGACATACTCCCATGGTGATGAATCTTTTGAATGGGCTATGCGGGACGCCGTGAGACTGATCCAGACCGGTAAGGTGAATTCTGTTCTTGTAGGCTCATTTGATGAGTCGACCCCATCCTTTTCAATGATTGCGGAAAGGTCAGGTGAACAGGCCCCACAGGAGATATTTGCAAAAGCAATAGTGTTAGTTAAGGAATAGTATATGCCACTTATTATTTTAGCGATAATCCAGAGTCTTCTGCTGGCCGGCGGACAGGTCTTGCTTAAGTTTGCCCTTGCCAGGATGCTTCCGTTTTCCATGAGCTGGGACTTTTGGAAATCCGTTTTCGCCAACTGGCAGTTTGCCGCATGTGGACTATGCTACGGAGCCGGAAGCATCCTCTGGTTCTATATTGTGAAGAATTATCCTTTCAGCATGGCATATCCTCTTGTCTCCTTGAGTTACGTCTTCGGAATGATCGCTGCAATAGTGTTTTTCAATGAGACCGTCGATCTTATGAAATGGATCGGAGTATTGTTGATTATGGCGGGCTGTTATTTTATAGCAAGATGATGAAGAAATACTTTATTTTATTTGTCTTGAGTCTGCTTCCGCTCCTTGGATCAGCACAGTCGCTGCAGCAGTCAGATATGATTGAGCAGATCAACAAGGCCAGTGCCGGGATGCAGAGTCTCCAATGTGACTTCGTCCAGACAAAGTTTCTGAATATCCTTGATGACAAGATGGTGTCAAAGGGTAAGATGTATTACCAGCAGGCTGATAAGCTCAGGTGGGAATATACAAGCCCATATGCCTACACATTCATCCTGAACCAGAACCAGGTCCTGCTGAAGAATGACAGCAGGTCTGACGTAATAGACGTTAACCAGAACAGGATATTCAAGGAAATTGCCAGGATGATGATGAACAGCATTGTAGGAAACTGCCTCAGTGATGAGAAGTCTTTCAGAACTACAGTAGAAGTGTCCGGCAGTGATTGGGTCGCTACTCTGATTCCTTTGAAGAGGGATATGAAGCAGATGTGGAACAAGCTGATCCTTCATATCAGGCCTGACATGAAGGTTGTGTACAAGGTGGAAATGCATGAGCCTTCCGGAGATTATACAATCATAGATCTGATTGATATCAGAACTGATGAGAAGATAAGTCCGGAGGTCTTTGATATCAATTGATTATGTCATTGGATCGTATCGTAGCAGTACTTTTGTTCCTCTCTCTCGCTGTGTGGTCTCCTGCCTCCGTGCAGGCTGCAGAGGTCAGGGAGAGTGCTTCAAGGTATTCTGTCAGGATAGAGATGGGCCAGGCATATATCGGCGGACTATGCATCATCAAGGGAGAGGAATCCTGTCTGACCGCATCTGTCGTGAACGAATTCGGCGTATCGATGGTTACATTCAGATATGATCTGAATAAAGGTAAGGTAAAGATTGTAAATTGTATCAGACAGCTCAGGAAGCCGTTCTTGAGAAAGGTCCTGAAAAATGATTTCAAGATAATACTAGACCAATACACGGCTCTTGATGAGGGCAATGTACTTCCGATAAGACATGTAAATTCAAAGTATAATATAACCTATAATTTCATACCATTAGAAAAATGAAACTCCTTGATAGCTTATATACTGTCATTTCCGAATACCCTGCGGATAATGGTCACGAGTTTGACATAAGGTTGAATCCGGATCATTTCATATATCAGGCACACTTTCCGGGTGAACCTATCACTCCGGGTGTATGCATCATGCAGATAGCAGTGGAGCTCTTCGAAATTGCACTGAAGACTCCATTGGCCTTGAACTGTGTGAAGAATATCAAGTTCCTCAGGATCATTTCGCCGGCAGAAGTGACTGAAATCAGATATTCCCTCCAGAAGATGACAAGGGAGGAAGGCCTGCTTAAGGTCCAGGTGACCGTGTCGTCAGGAAGTGAGACATACGCCAAGCTGTCTCTTGTATGTAATGAAATATAACAGGAATTCATGATGACTGATCAGCAGCAATTGTTAAGAGACAGAGGCATCTGTGTTATAATCCCTACATATAATAATGCAGGGACGATTGCTGATGTCGTGCAGAGATCCCTGCTCCAGTGCAGCGATGTGATAGTCGTTTGCGACGGATGTACAGACAATACGCTGGAGATCCTGAATGGTCTGAAGGAAAGGCCTTGTATTGTCGAACTTAAGAAGAACAGCGGCAAGGGTGCGGCTCTGAAGGCAGGATTCAGGTATGCACTGGAAAAGGGCTTTGCCTATGCCATAACTTTGGATGGCGACGCGCAGCATTATCCGGAAGACATCCCTGTACTTCTTGCTGCAAATCAGAAGCATCCCGGTGCACTTATAGTAGGAGAGCGCAAGGGACTCGATGCGGCCGACCGCAGCAGCGGCAGCAAGTTCGCCAATTCGTTCAGCAATTTCTGGTTTGCCCTGCAGACCGGCAGATATCTTAAGGATACACAGACCGGATACAGATTATACCCGTTAAAAAAGCTTCGCGGGCTTGATCTGCTGACATCAAGATATGAGGCAGAGCTGGAACTGATGGTCTTCGCCTCGTGGCACGGTGTCGAACTTGTCAATGAGCAGGTCAATGTGTTTTATCCGCCTCGTGAGGAGCGTGTGTCCCATTTCCGTCCTGGCAGAGACTTCCTGAGGATATCAGTCCTTAACTCTGTGCTTTGCGTGCTTGCACTTATATATGGACTGCCTCTGGCTATCATCAGGAATACACTTGCATTCCTTCGTACCATATATTCGCTTCTGTTCTTTATCATTACATCAATGTTTGTAATGACGCCTATTATCTACATTTATTTGAGCATAGGCAAGATCACTGAACAGAAGAAATACAATCTTCACCGTATCATACAGTTCATGGCGAAGTTCGTCCTTATACGCCATAAGATACCGGGCATAAGATATACACAGGCGAACAATGCCGGCGAAGACTTTTCAAGACCGGCTGTGATCATCTGTAACCATCAGTCACATCTGGATCTTGTCCCGCTGCTGGCTGTTTCAGAAAAGATCATTGTACTTACCGCCGACTGGGTATGGAACAATCCTGTTTACAAATACGCAATACGTAATGCAGAGTTCCTTCCTGCCTCGTCAGGTGTCGACAATATTCTTCCTCAACTGAAGTCATTGGTCGAAAGAGGATACAGTATCGCAGTCTATCCTGAAGGAACAAGATCTCCAGACTGTACCATCGGCCGTTTTCATCAGGGTGCGTTCTATCTGGCGCAGACCCTCGATATCGATGTGCTGCCTTTAGTCTTGTATGGATCAGGCAGGGCATTGCCTAAAAAAGGCAGATTGCTCCGGAAGTGGCCTATACATATGGAAATCGATCCGAGACTTTCTCCTGAAGCATTAAGGCAGAAAGGTGAAACACTCCGGGAGCAGGCCTCTTATATGAGGCAATATTATAAAGACAGATACGCCCAGTTAGCAAACAGATTTGAACAGAATGTCTAAAGTTGTCATCATAGGTTCCGGTTTAGGCGGACTTTCATGCGGATACATCCTGCAGAAGAATGGTTACGATGTGACCGTTCTGGAACAGGGTGTTCAGGTAGGAGGTTGCCTTCAATGTTTTGTAAGACGGGGGGCAAAATTCGAGACGGGAATGCATTTCATCGGTTCCGCTGATAAGGGACAGACGATGGACAGGATATTTAATTTCCTTGACATCAAGGATAAGGTAGGACTCAGTCCCCTTGATACCAGGGCCTATAATACGATATCGCTTGCCGGAGACGAGTTTGCCATTCCCAACGGAAGGGAAAGTTTCCACGATGCCCTGTCATCGTATTTTCCTCACGAATCAGATGCATTGAAGAAGTATCTGGATATCATTGACAGGATATCCTCTGCATCTTCCCTGAATTCTCTGACATCAGCATACAGGGATGTAGCTGCAAATACCGAATATCAGCTCAGGACCATCAATGAAGTTCTTGACGAACTCTTTACCGATGAGCAGCTGAAGAATGTGCTGGTAGGGGACCTTTCACTTTATTGTGCCGAATATGACAAGACTCCTTTCGCCCAGCATGCATTCATCATGGACTTCTATAACCAGAGTGCGTACAGGATCGCCGGAGGAAGCGATTCCATAGCCTTGTCTCTTGTAAGAAATATAGAGGAGCTGGGAGGCTCGGTACTTTCAAGGAAGAAGGTTGTCAGGATAAAATGTGATGATACAAAGGCTGTTGGCGTCGAGACGGAAGACGAGCAGTTTTATCCGGCCGATTATGTCATCAGTGCCATACATCCTAACCGTATGCTCGAGATGCTCGATACGAAGATGATCCGTCCCGCATTCAGAACCCGTATCAACAGCATTCCCCAGACCCCCGGAATATTTGCTGTCTATGTGAAGTTCAAGGAGAATGCAATGCCATACATGAATACCAACTATTACGGGTATTCAGGAAAATCTCCTTGGGGCTGTGAACATTATACCTCCCTTGACTGGCCTAAAGGCTATCTCTATATGCATATGTGTCATGAGGATAAGGCCGTCTGGGCGAAGAGCGGAGTTGTCTTTTCGTATATGAATATGGAAGATGTGATAAAATGGAAAGGCACACGGATCGGGCGAAGAGGTGAAGATTATGAGGCATTCAAAAAGCTGCATGCGGAGCTCCTGATACATGAGGTGGAGAAGCAGCATCCGGGATTCGCCTCGAGCATTGAATGTTACTATACATCGACTCCTCTTACATATTACGACTATACCGGCACCGAAGGCGGATCTATGTACGGAGTTGCAAAGGATGTCAATCTCGGACCAGCAGGAAGGGTTCCGTACAGGATAAAGGTTCCTAACATCTTATTGGCCGGACAGAATGTCAATTCTCATGGAATGCTGGGTGTTATGGTCGGAACAATCGTGACATGCAGCGAACTTGTTTCTGCTGATAGGATTTATAAACAAATTGATGAATCAAATCATAGATAAATGGAAAAGAGTGCAGTTGTAATCGGAGGAGGACTTGGTGGACTCTTTACAGGAGCAATCCTCTCTAAAGAAAATATAAAGGTTACTGTAATCGAGAAGAATACCACAGTCGGAGGTGGGCTGCAGAGCTTTACCCGCTTCGGTGAGGTCTTTGACACCGGAATGCATGTGATCGGAGGTATGCAGAAAGGAGGAAATATCCGTCGGATCTGTGATTACCTCGGTATCATGGACAGAGTCCATCTGTCTGATGTGGATCCTAATGAAATCGATACCCTGTATTTTGCCGAGGATAAGACTACATACAGGATAGCACAGGGCAGGGAAAATTTCGTCAACGCTCTTGCTGGATATTTCCCGGAATATAAGGAAGAACTGACAAGGTATGTGGAGGTGCTGTATGAACTTGTCAACCAGATCAACCTCTTCTATCTCCGTCCTGAAAACAGAGGCTATCTCATTACTTATACCGAGGATTTCATGATATCGGCTAATAATCTGATCGATAAGTATATATCTGACAGAAAGCTTGCAAGTGTCCTCGCATATATGAACCCTCTGTATGGCGGAAGCAAGGATGTTACCCCTGCATATATCCATGCGCTGATTTCTGTACTTTATATCAACGGACCGAGCAGATTTGCCGGCGGAAGCCATCTTTTTGCAAACACCTTAAGGGATTTCATCATAGAGAATGGCGGTGAGGTGATCGTCGGTGACGGAGTTGAAAGAGTCTATAGCAAGGAAAAGTATATTACAGAAGTTCATACACGCAAGGGTAAGGTATATAAGGCGGATTATTATATCTGTGCCATTCATCCATGTACCTTCCTCCAGCTCCTTGACGATCCTACTCTGCTTCCGAAGTCATATCGTGACCGTCTGAATGAGATACCTAACACTTATTCAGCATTTACAGTGAATCTCAAGATGAAACCGAATACCTTCCGATATATTAATCATACCTCATATTATATGTCCAGGTATGAGGATGTATGGGGCTTTGACAGGAAGGATGCGGAATGGCCGCTCGGTTTTCTATATATGACCCCTCCGGAGCTTGAGCAGGGGGAGTATACCAATAAGATTATCATAACTGCTCCTATGGTATGGGATTCCGTAAGACAGTGGGAAGACACCAGTGTGGGACGCAGAGGAAGCGAATACGAACAGTGGAAGAATGACTGTGCTGACAAGCTTTTGGACAGGATGGAGGAGATATATCCCGGTTTCAGAAATTGCATAGAAGCCATTAACACCGCTTCTCCGCTGACGATTCGTGACTATTACGGTGTCAAGGAGGGAGCAATGTGCGGTTACCGCAAGGATTGCAATAATATGACCTTGTCAAGAGTTCCTGTGGTTACAAAAGCGAAGAATCTCTTCATGACCGGACAGAATTGCGGCGGACACGGCTTCTGTGGTGTACCATTGACAGCAATTTCAACTTCTGAAGCTATCCTGGGCCAGAATTATGTATTGAATAAGATCAACGGAATTACCGAATAATATGTTTGAAGATATACGTCCATATAAGGATTCTGAAATTTCTGCTGCAATGTCACGCATTGCTGTCAATCCCTATTTCCCGAAGCTTGCGGAATTTGTCTTTCCGCATCTGTCTGTCGAGGAAATTCGTAAAAAGCTGACAGCTATAGATAATATTCGTGACTTTCAGCACAAAGTGATGCATCAGGCGAATCTCAGGATCATAGAAGAGTCTGTCTCCCAATTCACATACAGTGGTATGGAACGGGTGGATCCGAGCCGAAACTATCTCTATGTATCAAACCACAGAGATATCATGCTTGATGCTTCACTGTTACAATCAGTTCTCATAAGCCATAATTTCAAGACAACAGAAATTACCTTCGGTGCGAATCTGATGAAAGGGCAGCTCGTGATTGATCTCGGCAAATCCAACAAGATGTTCAAGGTCGAGCGTCCCGGAGGCAGCATCAGGGAATTCTACAGATCTTCGAAGCATCTTTCGGATTATATCAGAATGACTCTTCTTCAGAAGAAGGAATCCGTTTGGATCGCCCAGAGAAACGGAAGGACAAAGGATGGAATAGACCGCACTGACCAAGGTATCATCAATATGTTCAGGATGAGCTTTGATGGTGATAAGGTACAGTCTGTTGCTGACCTGAATATTGTACCGGTTGCCGTATCATATGAATGGGAACCTTGTGACCTGCTCAAGGTGATGGAGCTTTATATCTCTACCCAGCATAAAGGTACTTATGTAAAGAAGGAAGGAGAAGATCTGAACAGTATCCTGACAGGTATAATTCAGCCTAAAGGTAAGGTGCATCTGGCTTTGTGCGAGCCTATTACCAAAGACGATCTTCTGCCTTTTGCGGATCTCCCGTCAAATGAATTCAACAGAAGGGTGGCCTCCCTGATAGACCAGCGTATCTGTACAGAATATGTACTTGCCTCCAATAATTATATCGCACATGATATCTTAAGCGGAAGTGACAGATATTCATCATATTATACAACAGAGGAAAAGGAACATTTCATCAGGCATTTTTCATCACTGGAATCATATGCCGAAGATTGCGATGTGGATGAGATGAAAAACATTCTGCTGGGCATCTATGCCAATCCTATTGAGAGTAAGAAATATTTCAGCCAGTTCTGATGAATTTTATAGTAAACATATATGACCGGATTGCAAGGCGTTCAAGACTCCTGTGGGCAAGTCTTGCGGGCTTTGTCATTCTGTTTGTCTGTCTTATCTTAAATCTGAACTACAGTGAGGATATAAATGATTTCCTTCCGCTTGGTACATCCGAGCAGGAGTCCCTTGCCGTGTATCAGAAAATATCCGGTGCAGAGCGTATGTATATGCTTTTCACTAATCCTGGCGATGAAGACATGACCTTGGATGCCATCGACTGTTTCATCAGCAGCGTCCATGATATGGATTCACTGGGATGGTGCGCGGACCTTACTGCACAATACGATATGAGTATGATGCAGGAAGTGTCGGATTTTATATACGGCAACATACCTTACTTCCTGACTCATGATGACTATGAGCGCATGGACAGCCTGCTTGCCAGACCGGGATATATAGAAGAGCAGCTCGAGAGAAACAAGCAGATGCTTATGTTCCCGTCCGGCGGTATGATGACTGCTTCTGTGACCAGGGATCCGTTAGGATTGTTCACACCGGTCATGGCTCATCTGCAGGACTCGGATCCAAAGATGAGCTTTGAAATGTACGAAGGGTATATCTTTACTCCTGACATGAGCAGGGCAGTGGCTATGATGAGCTCCCCGTTCGGCAACAGCGAGACTGAATACAATTCGCAGATGCTTGATATCCTTCATCTTGCTGCAGAGCAGATGAGTGAAAAGTATCCCGAGGTCGGAGTAACCATTATCGGAGGCCCTGAAATAGCTGTCGGTAATGCCTCGAGAATCAAGAAGGACAGCATCATAGCGATACTTCTGTCTGTCGTCCTTATTACATTGCTTGTGACATATTCCATAGGTTCACTACGGAATATTCTGCTTATTTTCTTGTCCATCGGATGGGGATGGCTGTTTGCGTTGGCGGGAATGTCGCTGTTCGCAAGCCAGGTTTCAATCATAGTCATAGGTATATCTAGTGTAATACTCGGTATTGCGGTCAATTATCCTTTGCATATGATTGTGCATCTTTCTCATAACCCGGATGTAAGGACGACATTGAAAGATCTGCTACTTCCCCTCGTCATCGGTAACATAACGACTGTGGGCGCGTTCATGACTTTGATTCCTCTTCAGTCTGTCGCATTGAGGGATATGGGACTCTTTGCCTCGCTGCTCCTGGTCGGTACCATTTTGTTCGTCATCTTCTACCTGCCGCATATGCTCAAGGTAAAGGCTGTTGAAAAAAGGAAGAGCAGGCTGCTTGATAAGATCTCGTCAGTTTCTCCCGAGAATAACCGCTGGGTAATAGTCGCTATGGTACTTGTGACGGTGGTTCTTTCTTTTTTCAGCTTCAGGACAGAATTTGACTCAAACATATCGAATATCAACTATATGACCGATGCCCAGCGTCGGGACATGCAGTATTTCCAGAATCTCCTTTCCAAGGAGTCGGCAGTCACTACAAGAGATGTCTATGTCCTTTCATCAGCAGAAACCTTTGATGAAGCCTTATCAATGAACACAGGGGTAGTGAAGACAATTGACAGCCTTGTCAGTACGGGTGTTGTCAAGAGGTATTCAGGAGTGTCGAGATTCCTCGTTTCAAAGGATGAGCAGGCAGAGAGGCTTTTGATGTGGAATGATTTTGTGAACAGACATCAGGAGGCCTTGACCAAGCAATTCGCTGAAGCGGCTGGTCGCGCCGGTTTCTCTGACAGAGCTTTCAGGCAATTCTCAGAATTGATTGCCAGGGATGAAATGCCGGAACCTCAGGATATGGATTTTTTTGAGCCTCTTACAAGTCTCATATTCAGTCAGAATATCGCCCGTCTTGAGGACAGAGGCAAGTCGTATGTCATAAATACCCTCAAGGTTGAGGCTGATGATGTTGAAACTGTCAAATCATATTTCAACGAAAGTTTTGATGTTGTCGGAATGAACAGTGCTCTGTCAGACAACCTTTCCGATAATTTCAACTATATCGGCTGGGCCTGCTCGCTGATAGTCTTTTTCTTCCTTTGGTTCTCGTTCGGACGAATCGAGCTGGCAATCATTGCATTTGTTCCTATGGCGGTCAGCTGGATCTGGATTCTTGGAATAATGGCTGTCTTCGGTATAAAGTTCAATATCGTCAATGTAATCCTTGCCACATTCATATTTGGTCAGGGAGATGATTATACGATATTCATGACGGAAGGATGTCAGCATGAATATACATTCCGCAAACCTATCCTGACATCTTATAAGAGCAGTATCATTCAGTCTGCATTGATCATGCTGGTTGGAATAGGCACCTTGATAATATCCAGACATCCTGCGATGCGTTCGCTGGCGGAAGTCACCATTGTAGGTATGATATCGGTTGTACTGATGTCATATACATTGCCTCCGCTTATGTTCAAATGGCTGACCATGAAGAACGGAAGCTACAGAATGCATCCTGTCACCCTTAAGACAATCTTCTGCGGAGTACCGGAAGACCCGGCGGAGCTTGTTGCAGGACGCTATATTTATAAGGGTATCTCTGTAAGCAGAGAAGTGAAGCGTAATCTGAAGGCAAATATTCAGCAGATCTCACAAACTGACCTTAATGGACTAAAGGAATATACATGCACAGATAAGGGTTATGGTGAAACTTCAATACTTCTTGCACTCCTGAACCCGGATGTGAAGATCAAGGCACATATGACTGACGAGGAAAGGCGGGAAGTTGCCGTCGTGTCAGCCATGGATTTTGTAAACAATATAGAATTTAAATAAAGCTATGAAGCAGAATATCCTGTCACTTCTTTCGGAAGCATTGCCAGCTGTGGACTTCCAGTCTGATTTCCTCTTCAGCGAGCTGGATTCATTAGGCATTGTAACGATTCTCGTGATCTTATCCAAGGAGTATAACATTTCTCTTGATGCTACTGATGTGACACCAAGAAACTTTCGGTCTATTGATACGATTGTTAAAATGGTAGAATCTAAACTTGCTAAATGATACTGACTTATGACACTTGAGCAAAGCATATATCATCACTCTGTCACAACCCCTGGGAAAACAGCTGCTGTCTGCGGAAATGAGAGTGTCACATACTCTCAACTGTGGGACGGCATCATAAGGAAGGCAGAAGAACTCAAGTCCGAAGGTGTCTTGCCGAACAGACCCTATGTATTCCGCGCGAGCCAGGATATAGATTTTGTCGTGACTTATTGTGCTGTTCATCATATAGGTGCCATTGCTGTTCCTATGGAGCAGAAGGTTACTGATGAATACTTCAATGCAATAAGCGCCGAAGTGGCCGCATGTGAATTTTCAGAAGATATCGTTGACATTCTCTATACTACCGGAACAACCGGTAAGTCAAAGGGTGTGATGCTGTCAGAGACAGCACTTGTATCATGTGCAGACAACTTTATAACCGACCTTCAGTTCTCGTCAGACCTGCTTTTTATCATAAGCGGTCCTTTGAGTCATATAGCATCTCTTTTCAAGATGCATCCGGTCCTGACTGTTGGTGGAACAATCTGCATATTGGACGGTCTGAAAGACATCAATGCCTTTTTTGACGTCTTTGACCTCCCGTTCAGGAAGTTCGCTACATTCATGGTGCCGGCCAGCCTTCGTCTCATAATGCAGTTCTCCTATGACAGGTTATGCAGTCTTGCTGATAAAATCGATTTTATCGAAACGGGTGCTGCTCCTATCACCCAGCATGATATGGAAATGCTTGCCAAAGCCCTACCTGCCTCACGTCTGTATAACACATTGGGAGGTACCGAAATAGGTGCTGTCTGTACATACAACTTCAATGACGGAAGGTATATGGAGGGCTGCATAGGCCGTCCTATGAAGAATTCAACCGTAGAGGTCACTCCGGAAGGAAACATCATAGTTTCAGGCCTTACCATCATGAGCGGATATGTGGCTGACGAGGAAAACACAGCTCGTGTCCTTAAAGATGGAAAGATATATGGTGCCGACTTGGGATATGTTGATGATGAGGGACTTATCCATCTCAAGGGTCGTCAGGGCGATGTCATAAATGTCGGAGGATTCAAGGTGGATCCTTCCGAAGTTGAGAATGCTGCCGCTTCTCATCCGGATATAAAGGACTGCATCTGTATCGCTGCGACTCATCCTGTGATCGGCACTGTGCTCAAGCTTCTTGTCGTTCTTGCGGATAACCGTGAACTTGATAAAAGGTCAATTGCCGTTCATATAAAGTCAAAGCTGGAGCCGCATAAGGTACCGACCTATTATGAGGCTGTCGATACTATACAGCGTACATATAACGGTAAGTTAGATAGAAAGTTTTACAAGATTCAAGGATAAGACCTGTTTTGCTATGAAAAATATGTTTGTCAGACTTAAGTCTATATTCACTCCGCGATCGGAAGAATATGCGGTTTATGGACCCCAGGGCGGCATTTCTACAAAAATCACTCTGCCTGATGGATTCAATACCGAAAGAGATAAGTGCCCGATGGCAATTCTGATGCATGGATTCATGTCCAATAAGAAAATGTATCCTGTTCCAATGCTTGCCGAAGCTTTGGCCAAAGAGGGTATTGCCTCCGTCTGTTTTGATTTCAATGCACATGGCAAGAGCGAGGGTGAGTTCATCGACATGACAATTGTCGGTGAGATCGAAGATGCAAAGGCCGTCTTCAGATATGTAAATTCACTCCCATATGTGACTGAAACAATATTCGTCGGTCACTCGCAGGGTGGCGTGATAGCCGGTATGCTGGCTGGAGAATTGCAGACAGAGGAAAAGAAGCCTGAATGTCTCGTATTGCTTGCTCCTGCGGCAGTTCTTAAGGATGATGCCATTGCCGGACAATGCATGGGTAAAAGATATGATGCGGCCAACCCGCCGGAATATGTCAACGTGATGTTTCACAAGCTTGGACGTAAGTTCATCCTGGCAGCACAAAAACTTCCTGTTTACGAGGTGTCTTGTGAATATACCGGCAAGGTCTGCCTGATTCATGGAAAGCGTGATAAGATTGTTCCGTTTTCATACAGTGAAAAATATCATGAACTGTATTCTGACAGTGAACTTCACCTGCTTGAAGACGAGGGTCACTTCATGAATGCGGATAAAGATAAGGTCATGTCTATTGTGACGGACTTTATTAAAAGTAATCTATAGACAGCTCTGCATGGATCTGTCAAGTATATGAGATCTGTGCATTTGCTGAATTTGTTTAATAAAAGATAAGTCGAATAAAATCGTAAACAACGTGAAAAAAGCATACATCTTCCCTGGACAGGGATCCCAGTTTACAGGAATGGGAAAAGAACTATATGATAACAATCCCGTAGCTCGTGAAATGTTTGAAAAGGCAGATGAGATCCTTGGATTTCGCATATCAGATATAATGTTCAATGGCACAGCAGAGGATCTGAAGCAGACAAAGGTTACGCAGCCTGCGGTATTCCTTCATTCTGTGATCATGGCAAAGTGTCTGGAGGATTTCACGCCTGATATGGTTGCAGGTCATTCTCTGGGAGAGTTTTCCGCACTCGTGGCATGTGGCGCACTGGATTTCGAGTCAGCACTCAAGCTGGTTTCGGTCAGGGCAAAGGCAATGCAGCGTGCTTGTGAATTGAATCCCGGTACGATGGCGGCTGTCATAACACTTCCGGAGGAAACAATATCCGAGATATGTGCTTCCTGCGATGGCATTGTGGTTCCGGCAAACTACAACAGCAAGAGACAGATCGTAATTTCCGGAGAAGTCTCGGCTGTGGAGCAGGCATGCGTGAAAATGAAGGAGGCCGGTGCCAGAAGGGCGTTGGTCCTTCCTGTCGGAGGTGCATTCCATTCTCCATTGATGGAGCCTGCACGTCAGGAACTTGCTGAATGTATCAGAAACACTGAATTCAAGACTCCTTCATGTCCTGTTTATCAGAATGCCACAGCTATGCCTGTGACAGATCCGGAAGTGATCAAGGATAATCTCCTCAAGCAGCTTACAGCACCTGTAAGATGGACACATACCGTTGAGAATATGATTCAGGACGGGGCTGTGGAATTCATCGAAGTCGGTCCCGGTGCAGTTCTCCAGGGACTCGTAGGGCAGATTTCATCCGAAGTCAGCGCACATGGCGCCTGATTTATAAATGTCCGGATATGAATAGACGAGGCTGGATTATACCGATATTGATCGTGGCCATAACCGTACTGGCCGTTGTATTGCGATGGCGCTGTTTGCCGGATCCCCTTCCTGCTCACTTTGACTTGCAGGGAAATCCCGGTGGTTCGATGCCGCGCAGTATACTGCTCATGTATCCGGTGACAGGAGCTGTGATATGTTTGATTTCTTATGTGATTTCACATCTGAAGCATAAATTCCACAAACCCCTGATCATTCTGGCAACAGGAATATCCCTTATCCTGCTTTCATCAGCTATGGTAACCATTACTTCAGGAAAATACCCGTTTTTCATGCTTGCAGAACCGGTAATCCTGATGGCTGTCATAGTTGCTGTTGTTGTCAGCCTAGTGAAATCCCGTAGAAACTCATGTTGAAAAGTCTTGTGCAGATGCATCCCGCTTTTTTCAACTGTATTAGCAAATGACGAATCATCTGTGCTGACAAATCAGTATATTTAAATATGGAATATCTGTCAAAACAAAGATACGACGAGATCGCGGCCGAGTTGGACCACCTTATAAGCGTGGTCTATCCCGAGGTGCGTGATAATGTCGCGGAGACAAGTGCACAGGGAGACAGGAGTGAGAATGCAGGATATCGTGAAGCAAGACGCAGGCAGGCGAAGACCATAAGCCGTATCCGTTTCCTGCAGAAGATCCTTGAACATTCACGCGTGATCGATCCCGATGCTCTCCCAAAAGACAGGGTCTGTCTTTTGAGCAAGGTCGAATTCACCAACCTCTCGACAAATACGCGCATGAGGTTCGAGATTGTCAGTCCCCACGAGATGAACCTTGAGGCCGGCAAGATTTCGCTCAAATCCCCGATAGGAGCTGCTCTGATGGGCCGGAAGGTCGGCGAAATAGCAGAGGCCCTGACTCCATCCGGAACCCTACGCCTTAAAATAGAAAGCATCACTTTCGACTGAAGGTGATGCTTTCTGTTTCAATTCCAAACCATGAGCTCCGAGAGAACCATGACGCAATTCTTCTATTGTACACTATCTGTTGGCCCTCGTCATGCAACTATCGGCAGTTGATGTAGATGACATGCCACCCCCGGCCAGGGGGTGCTCGACCGAAGGGAGAGCGGGGATCATCGGAATCAACTGCCGATAGCTGTCAGATAATCTTGAATTACCGTGCAATATTGCCATGATTAAGTCTTGCACGATAGGAACTGGGGCTCATGCCTATGTGCTTGTTGCAGTATCGGCTGAAATAGCTGAGCGATGTGAAGTTCATGAGATCTGCAATCTGTGTCAGAGTCAGGTCTGGATTGTTCAGATGCTGTTTGAGAATGGGGATAGTATGCCTGTCTATATATGACATGACACTGCCGCCGGTAATACGCTTTACAGTGGCGGATAGATACTTCTCACTCACATGAAGCTGCTTGGCGTACCAGCTTACTTCGCGATGAGTGGATGATGTGCCTTCTGAAAGCAGACGCATCAGTTCACCCACAATGAATCCGGCACGTTCTGAAATTTTTTCTTCACCTATATTTTCAGAATGAAATTCGAATATATCATATATTAACGTGAGGCATAAACTTCCCATAATTTCCCTGTAGAAACGCTTATCGGACTCATCCATGCGATTGCGTATACGGTGCAGATCGTCAAGTAGAATCTGTCGCTGTGATTCTGTAAGGCTGATTATAGGATTGGCACGCAGACTGATACTGCCACCGATGCTGTAATTCTTGGGAGGAAGCAGATTCTGCAGATAACGGTAATTGGCAGCGAAGTATTCGCCCTTGCACTCTGAAGAGATACTGATATCAGAGATTGCATCAGAGTGTGAGAGTACCAGCAGATCTCCTTTTCTGAAATGAAAATGATTGTCAAAATAGACGATGCTGCCTTCCCCTTCAGTGCATATCATGTGAATGCAAAAAGCAGACAGCCCCGGTTGCGTGATTTCGCTGATTATTTCCGAATAGATATATTCCATAGCCAAATGTAAATATTATTGTGCAAAATGTGAAATAAATAGGGCAATTTGTTAAAGTGATTATCTAAATAATATATCGAACTTTGAAATTCAGGATTAAAAACATTTGACTGATAAACAAGATTATATTATGGATAGAAGAGATGCATTGAAGATTATGGGAGTAAGTCTTGCCGCCACAGTAATGGCTGGGATCGCCCCTCGTACTCACGCAGCTATTCTGAAGGATCGTGAGAGTAATAAGAAGCGCCTGGTATTCTATTTTACTGCCACTGGTAATTCGCTGTTTGTAGCCAGGCAGTTCAGCGACACTCCATTAAGTATCCCGCAGGAACTGAAGAAGTCGGAGATGATATATGAGGCTGATGAAATAGGTTTCGTATGTCCGGATTACGCCGGAGCAATTCCTAAGATTGTTCAGGAGTTCGTAGCCAAGGCGACTTTCAAGGCTCCTTATATCTTCACTGTCATTACATATGGTAACTTATGTGTGAATGTGGCAGAGTGGTGGGATGAATATGCCAAGAGCAAGGGCGTGGTGAACAACTATGTGGAGCCTGTCCTGATGGTGGACAACTATCTGCCGGTCTTTGACATGAACCAGCAGATGGCCATTGATAAGAATACTGACGAGAACTTGGCCAGGATTCTTGAGGATGTCGGTGCTCACAAGAATCACATCGGCCAGCCTGAAATGGGTATGTTCAACAAGGATATTCTGAAGCAGATGCAGGATCAGCATTTCTCAATGACAGCAGAACGACTTTTGGAACTCAAGCCTGACCGCTGTGTGACTTGCATGACTTGCGAGAAAGTATGTCCTCACAAGAATTTCAGCTTAGGAAGTGAGGGTTTGGAATTCAGCGGTAACTGCGAATACTGTCTTGCTTGCGTGCACAATTGTCCTCAGAAAGCCCTCACACTTAAATCCAACTGGCCTGGAATGCCGGGAGAACGTAATCCGGAGGCACGCTACCGTCACCCGGATGTTTCTCTGAACGACATTATCCGTTCCAACAGACAGTAGCCAATCATGAAGAACATGTCACGTAAATTAGTCCTTGTTTTGACAGCGCTGATACTAGGCGTCTTTGCATCAGCTCAAGAAGCCTACCCTCCTGCTTTCAGCAATCAGACACACACAGCAGAGGCTCAGCCATTTGCAGATTTGTCTCAGAGAATATGGGATCTGATGGCAGAAAAGGATGCTGAGGCGCTGAAGGATATATTTCATCCCAATGCAACATTCGTTCATATGGGAGGATATTGGGACTGTACACAGGAACTGATGGTTATCGGACAGGGATGGATTCATTACAAGCATGCTGAGGTGTATGGAGTAGATGTCAAGAAAATCAATGACCATAATTGGGCTGTTTACAGTACAATTAAACTGGATTCAGTGCTCGGAGGTGGCGACAATATAATTACTACACCATTCTTCGTGTCACAGACATTTACATTTGAAAATGGTAAATGGTTGCTGTCTGCAATGATTTTCAGCACACGTACTTCTGGACCAGGAATTACCGGAGCCCACTGATGGAGTGAATAAAATACCGTTCCTACATGAAAACAACGAATCTATGTAGAACGGTATACTTTACTCCCTTTGTACATTTCCGCACCTTCAAAATCCGGCAAATGTGAAATCCCGACACAATGCAGAGGATATTATTAGAAAACTTTCTATATTTGCAGGAAACCAGATAAAATTTGCAGGCATGATTCCTGCTGGCCTGCAAGTTCAATCATCGTATATGGCCAGGAAACAGATTTAAAATACGTAATGAAAAGATTACTCTTACTTCTGACAGCACTAGTAATGCTGGTCTCATGTGAAAAGCAAACAATATCTGAAAAATATATCGGATTTTGGGAAGGAGTACTATATGCTATTATCGATTCAGGTGATGGAGAGAAGATAGCCATTGTGCAGAATGTAATCGAACTTACGATTGATGAATCAGCCTCATATACATGTGTCATATATAAAATGCAATGTCCCGGAGGTGTTCCCATCAAGATCGGGGAAGGGGAAACATACAAGGGAGATGTTATTGAAATGGGGGAATCAATATCATTCGCCAAGATTTTTAATGACAACATATTCAAACAAAAATATTGTTCACAGCACATAAGCTGCATGTTTCTAGTCTCTTCTGAATATATGTTAGACCTTTGCAAAAAGTAGATCGTTCGGCGCATTGAACGGGTACTTCAAAGGACAAAGATTCTTTTCCGCATGCGAAGCTTAAAAGAGACTTGTATCGTTCTGTTTGAATTCCAAGCCATGAACTCCGAGAGAACCATGACGCAATTCTTCTATTGTTCAGTACCTGTTTGCGCTCGTCATACAGCTATCGGCAGTTGATTCCGACGACCCCTGCTCTCCCTTCGGTCGAGCACCCCCTGGCCGGGGGGGGCATGTCATCTACATCAACTGCCGATAGCTGTCAAGTATACCGTTCAGGCATGAATTGCCTTATTTTTCGTCAAACACTATCGAAATAGAGGATATAAGCCGAAAAATATGTACCGATTCTACCAATATTCGCTGTTTTTTGGTGGAACGGTCTTCAAGATCACCTCCCTGCTTTTTGCCAAGATCCGTTTCTCTTGCAAGTACCATCCATTGTTTTGACGGTAACTTGCGTAGTCTGGTGATGGTGTGAAGACTATTCGGCATCTGGCTGCTGGCCGTTGTGAGCCTTCCACATGCACTCTGTGATCTTCATGTCTGTGAAGACTGCTGTGAATGAGGATTCTTCCGGAGAGCAGGCATAGATTCCGAAGCGGATCTCTTCAGCACCCTTGTACATATGGCAGATACGCATCTGGCTGAAGTTTATTCCGTCTGCAGAGCACTCTATGCAGTAGTCATCCGCTCTGCGGGAGAAGCGGTACCACATTGTCTTGACATCTGCAGGTATTGCAGTTGTCGCCCAGTCAGAATAGCCGTTGTTGGTGACAACACTTCCAAGATGCTGGAACTGATCGTTTTCATATTCTACGGATCCTTTCAGCCAGTTGTCGCTGTCCAGGTACATGACGATGCCGCACTGGTCGAAGCGGTGATGACTCTGTGTGAAGTCTGTCTTTACTGTAAAACTGAAGTACTTCTCCCTTGTTCCCATCTGGAATACAGGAGCATTGTCATTTCGGAAATGATAGTATGTACGCTGCCAGAGATCTGTATGCGGGGCAGTCGTAATGGATATGGTATCGCCTTTGACTGTATAAGATGCGGGTTCGCGAGTCCATGTCAGGTTCTCGAAATTGATCTGTCCATTGTTGGACATGGCTTCTGTCACACTGTCTGCGAATACTGCGTCTGAAACTTTCTGATTCGGATTACTGCAAGCTGCAGTACATAAGCCTATTAATAGGAGTCTTCCTATCTTTCTCATGGAAATTATTTGAATTGATGGTTTGTGACTGTAAATATAGGATATTTTCATTAATATATAAACCTCTGCGGAAGGGGGCTTGCCGATTACTGTATTGGCTGTTGCAGGCATTTCTGCTTATTTTTGCCATATATGAGCCTCTAATAGAAAAAGCCTCAGAGTCTCAAAATCTCCGAGGCTTCCTGATGGGAGCGGAAGACGAGGCTCGAACTCGCGACCCCAACCTTGGCAAGGTTGTGCTCTACCAACTGAGCTACTTCCGCATAAAAATTGATGTGGGAGAAGATGGATTCGAACCACCGAAGGTAAAAACCAGCAGATTTACAGTCTGCCCCATTTGGCCACTCTGGTATTCTCCCGAAATTCTTGTAGAACTTAGTAGTCCCGAGCAGACTTGAACTGCTGACCCCTACATTATCAGTGTAGTGCTCTAACCAACTGAGCTACGGGACTGTTTTTTGTGGAGATAGTCGGAGTCGAACCGACGACCCCCTGCTTGCAAAGCAGGTGCTC
>JAFYLU010000075.1 GCA_017550025.1 Bacteroidales bacterium
AAATGTTCTTATATTTCCAGTCTGTCCTGACACTTATAATTCCATAAGGAATTAACGCTTCTCGATAAATTGTATTTTTTCTCGGTACTTGCTTCTTGTACTTTCCTTCAATCTTTTCAATGAACTTTTTATGCCCTTTGAGTTACCGTTGTTTCTCAAATGGGCTGCAAAGATACGGACATTTTTTTAATCTCCAAATATTTTCACAACTTTTTTCAATATTTTTTCTATTTTTGTGCTCGAAAAGCGGTTTTTTGGCCAAAAACAGAGAAAAATGGTGAATTTGTGGCAAATATTTCTTGTCTTCGCGAAGATCGGAGCCTTCACTATCGGAGGCGGAATTCCGATGATTGCAGCTATAAAAAGTGAGCTTGTCGAAAGAAAATGGCTGAATGACGAAGATTTCATCGACATCATCACGCTCGCGCAGACAGCTCCGGGACTTTTTGCCGTGAACATTTCCATCCTGACAGGACACAGGCTGCGCGGAACAAAGGGAAGCATCGTGGCAACAATAGCCAGCTGCCTTCCCCCTTTTCTGATCATTCTTGCAGTGGCGATGTTTTTTACGGAATTCAAGGACAACGAATATGTGATGAAGGCATTCAAGGGAATCCGTCCCGTAGTCGTAGCTCTGATCGGCGTTCCTATGATAGATATGATAAAGGCGACCAGAATGAGATGGTGGTCATGGCTCATCGTGATATCTTCAATGATCCTGGTCTGCTTCCTGAAGGTTTCTCCTATATATATATTGATTTGTGTAATGGTCTTCGCAGCATTCGTCAGCTGGTACAGGAACAGAGAGATTCCCGATCAGGTCGGGAATGACGACAAAGAAAGTCAGGAATGACGGAAGATAAAGAAAACAAAGGATATGACGGAGGCTATGATATATATTGAACTGTTCAGCACTTTCTTTATAATAGGCATGTTCACAATCGGCGGCGGATATGCAATGCTGTCGCTCATACAGAACAAGGTAGTGACGGTGCACGGATGGATCGACGACGTCATGTTTACAGACATTGTCGCCATTTCCCAGATGACACCTGGACCGATCGGCATCAACTCCGCCACATATATAGGATATGAAGTACTGGCAGAGTCCGGAGCATCGGAGTTCTTCTGCATCCTCGGCTCGTTCACAGCCACATTCGCAGTAGTGCTGCCATCATTCATAATTGTCCTGTCAATATGCAAGGTGTATGACAGATGGAAGGACCATTATATGTTCAAGGGAGTCATGACAGGCTTGAGGCCGGCCGTATTGGGACTGATCGGAACCGCAGCTCTCGGTCTTGCCACCAAAGAGAATTTCATAGACTGGAAAAGCTATGCGATATGCCTTGCGGCATTTGCAGCACTATACTTCAAGAAGGCCGGCCCGTTCACCATAATCGGACTTGGAGCGCTTGCAGGACTTATGATATATTAGGAAACATTCTGACCTTTCATTTAAATGGATTGGCTAATCGAAATATTTACTGAACATACATTCATCCAGACAATAATTGTTCTTTCCCTGATATGTGCCGCAGGTCTTCTGCTTGGCAACATCAGGATATTCGGGGTTTCGCTCGGCGTCACCTTCGTATTCTTTGCTGGCATCATTGCCGGACATTTCGGAATCACTGTCAATCCGGACATGCTCACCCTTGCCCAGAACTTCGGTCTGATACTGTTCATATATGGCCTCGGAGTACAGGTGGGCCCGGGCTTCTTCTCGTCTTTCAAGAAAGGAGGCATCAGGCTTAATCTCCTCGCCGTCCTTCTGCTTCTTGTCGGCACGATGACCATGATGGCTGTACACTGGACCACAAAGATGCCTGTAGGCGAAGTAATGGGCCTGTTTTCCGGAGCAGTGACCAACACTCCTATGCTCGGAGCGGCGCAGCAGGCACTTCTGCAGATACATCCGGAAGACACTGAAGGAGCAAACACCATGGCCATGGCCTGTGCCGTAGGTTATCCTTTCGGAATAATCGGCATGATCCTCTGCGTTGTCATCATGCGCAAGATCTTCGGAGGAAAAGACAAGGCCTCAAGGGATACTTCTTCTGACAACACGTTCGTGGCTGAATATAATGTGAGCAATCCGGCTATATTCGGCAAAACCGTCATGGAGATAAGAAAGAACGCTTCATGCCAGTTTGTGATTTCAAGAATATGGAAAGACGGGAAAGTTATCATCCCGACTTCAGAGACCATAATAGAGGAAAACGAACACCTGCTTGTAATATCAAGCAAGGAAGATGTGGAAAAGGTCAAGACTCTGTTCGGATATAAAGAGAATGTGGACTGGAACAAGAAGGACATCGACTGGAACGCAATCGACAATCAGCTCGTTTCACGAAAGATTCTTATCACCAAGCCTGAGATCAACGGCGTGAAGCTCGGCTCGCTGAAGCTGCGCAATTCTTATGGAATCAACATCACAAGAGTGAACAGAGCCGGCATAGACCTTCTTCCGAACCGCTCGCTCCATCTTCAGCTCGGCGACAAGCTCACTGTAGTAGGAGAGGCAAGGGCAATCGAAAATGTCTGCGCAATACTCGGCAACCAGGGCAAGGAACTCAGCAATCCTAACCTTTTTGCAATATTCGTCGGCATAGTCCTCGGGCTTGTAGTGGGAAGCATCCCGATCATGATTCCGGGCATGGGCATGCCTGTGAAGCTCGGCATTGCCGGAGGACCGATAATCGTGGGACTGCTGATGGGAGCATTCGGACCACGCATGCACCTTTCAACATATATGAGCCGAAGCGCAAACCTCATGCTCCGACAACTCGGACTCACCATCTATCTGGCCGGACTGGGCCTGAGCGCCGGTGCCGGATTCTTTGAGACGGTCTTGAGTGCAGAAGGTGCAAGATGGATACTTATAAGCCTTGTGCTCGCAATGGTTCCGGTACTTATAACAGCCTTCATAGCGGCGAAGATATTCAAGACAAGATACGCCGACAATGTGGGCATGCTCTGCGGAAGTATGGCAAACCCCTTCGCCCTCGAGTACGCAGACCCTGATGGCGAAGGGGATGATCCTGCCGTAGCCTATGCCACGGTATATCCGGCAAGCATTTTCCTGAGGGTGATTTCCGCCCAGATCGTAATGCTTATCTTGTTATAGGGTATTTCCAGACGACATGGCCGAGTTCGTCGATACGCACTCGTTCGCCCTTATACATGGCACCGGCCGCTCCGTAACGGAACATCGACCCGTCTTCATAAAGCTCTACAGAATCACATTCTGCAGGGAAAAGCACAGTTCCATCCGGTCTGAAGATACCATACTTGCCTTCATTTTCCACAAGGATGAAACGGTCTGAAGCGATCTCGGTCTTGTCAAATTCAAACGGAACGATGACATTTCCTTCCTTATCGATCACTCCCCATCTTCCGTCCATAGCTACGCAGGCCATTCCCTTGCGGAAATCCGTCGCATGGCTATATTTCTGCGGTAAGACAAATTCACCGGATTTGTTGATATAACCGAATTTTCCCTGGCTGCCCATATATGCCAGTCCTTCAGACATAGAGCCGCCGGCGTCAAATGCAAAAGGCACGACCCAGCCACCCAAGCCTCCGCCTTGCTTCAGACGCACCATTCCTACCTTGCCCCAGGTTGTGACCAGGGCGCAGCTGTCAACAAAGTTCTCGACCTCGTCACTGAAGGCACCGATAACCCATTTACCATCTTTATCAATGAATCCGAATCTCTTGTCCTGCGGATTACGCGCTCTGGCCATTCCACCCGCATACTCCCTGATTTCATCACGTTCGATCGGAACAATCATCTTTCCTGTCTTGTCAAAACATCCGTACAGACCATCCCTTGTAACTATGATCACATCCTCACTCATCCTGCCGACATAATCATATTCCAAAGGTACGACCACCTTACCGTTGACATCTATGACTCCTGACTGCCTGTCAAGGGTAACCCTCGCATACATAGGATTCTCCAGAAGCTCGAGGAGATCGTATTTCGGTTCTATCACAATCCTGCCTTCCTTATCCATCAGGCCATATTTTCCATGATGTCTGAACACAAGATGATCCTCGCCAAAGCCTCCGAATTCCCAGTCATAATATGGGTCCTCCGGTATAGACTCCCACTGCAGCACCGGACGCTTCAGCCATTTTCCTTCTTCGGAAACGATTCCGCATCCTCCCAGCAGACCTTCTCCCCACTGCTCCCAAACACATTTATGACGTACTCCGAAATTATCACCCACACTCTCAAGAAGGAAATGAGGATAGTAGTCAGAGCCGAAGAGCCTTTCGCCAAGGAATTCCGTCTTTGCATATAGGAGATGATCCCTGCATATGATGCCGGTAAAACGGGCATTGCTGGCTGCAATTTTCATTTCATTGTTCTTCTCGCCTCGCTTGGTAAGCTGGACAACGAAAGGAACCTCTACGCCATATTCTTCTGTATTTATGGTTGAACCGCAAAGATATATGAAGTTCTCCGTCTCATCCATGCTATAGAAAGTCTCTCCTGTGCGAGGACGATACTCCCAGTCAAACATTCCGTTCCTGTCATATTTCTTCAGTGTATTGTCAGGATCGGCAAGGACGCTTCCGCCTGCATGCAGATAAAAACCGCCGAAAGACGAACCTGAAACCTGATATTCAACAGGAGAAGGCAGCTGTACAAATGAAGTGGCTGCACGGGTATTCCAGTCAAATGTAATGATGGCCTGGCACTCGTTGGCAGGGCTGGCAGTGCCCTTGTGCAGGAGAATATGGTAGTGAGGCAGAGGAAGATTCAGATGATCTGTCTCCACAAGGCTTGAAGAAGGATCTTCAGCAGTCCTTATAAATGCGAAGCGGACCATAAGGCGATCATCCGGAAGCAATGCGAAATCTACAGGATATATGCCGTCAAACTCCTTGACATTGAAACCGGTCAATGCATTCCTCACCGGGAACTGATCATCATCCACAGTAATAAGGTACTCGTTGCTGTCCTGAATCTGCACAAGATTAACAACATGTCCGGCAGGAGATTCCGCCCTATAATGAAGATTATGATATCCCGACTCATTGTCAGGAACTATGCCGGATGCCACGAAAAATGTTCCGCAATCCATGATGCCGTATTTTTCTCCGGCGACAGCCCCCGGTATCATAGTCTCTATTCCTTTCGGCATTGAATCGTCCTGACCGGCTCCATATGCATCATAGCCATATCTGACAAGCAGGTCGACTGCTGTCTGGGCTGCTGAAATCT
This sequence comes from Bacteroidales bacterium, assembly GCA_017550025.1. Taxonomy (GTDB): domain Bacteria; phylum Bacteroidota; class Bacteroidia; order Bacteroidales; family UBA932; genus Cryptobacteroides. The sequence goes on from JAFYLU010000075.1 coordinate 5,240, forward strand.
TCTCTTCATGCTCACTGACATTGCTGCTTATGACATCTGCCTTGGCCCAATCCGGAAGAGACTTGGCCGCTGTTACTATCTCATCTTCCATTCCGGAATCGTGGAACATCTCATATATCGACATGTATTCATCAAACGGATATACACCGTCTTTATTACCGGCATAATAGACCCCGTCATAAAACAATTTGATCAGACGTTCTCCGATAACAGGTTTCTTATCCTCTACCGGATGAAGCATGTCCCTCATCTTGAAAGAAAGGGCTCCATACTTGTTTCCTACCCTCGTGACGAAATAATCTCCTGATATCGACATCACAATCTCATCATACACGCAAGGAGCCACAAACTGACCATATGGAGTTATCACACCCTGCTTTCCGTCCTTCATCACGATATACAGTTCCCTCTTCTGCAGCTTATAGTAACGGGTATCATCCGGATTGGCATCGTATGGAGTAGTATCGTAATCAAGAGCCAGAATCTCCTTGCCATCCTTCAGGATTCCCCATTTGTCACCCTTTCTGATGAACTCAAGGCCCAGCGACTTGTCCATTTCAAACATATCGTCGAACTGAAGATCAAGGCAGACTTCACCCTTTTTATTTATAGTACCATATTTGCCATCCTTCCTTACCTTATAGCCATAATCTGCATACTCTATCGCATCGAATGTATTCGGATGGGCCATACGTCCCCTGGCATCTATAAGACAATAAATGCCGGAAAACGCAACGACAGCGAGGCTGTCTGCAGAATACGGATCAAAACGGTCATATATGGGCTCCACCACATATAATCCACGATTGTTGATGGTACCCCATTTCATGTTCCAGTTTATTCGGGCTACATTACCCTCATATTCATATGCCGCATTGAACACAGGCTTGACAACAAACTTGCCTTCAGAGTCGGCATATCCCCACAATCCGCTCTTATGTTTCTGCGGAACTATCTTTTCAGCAAGCTTGCTTGCCTTTATTTCCTTCAGCCTCGGCATCTCTTCCTGCATCTGCGCATAGGTATTGAACGACATACCGAAGAAGACTGTCATGGCAAGAAATGTATATGCAAGATTCCTCATAACTGAAATGTATTTTATATTAACCCTTGACAAAGGTAATTATTGTCTGTCATATATCAAATCTCCGGGAGTAGCCTTAAGAAGGCCTGTCATGACCGCATAAACAGTGAATAGTGCCGAAGATATGATTATTATAATGGCGATTGCCGTCTTCAGGCTCCAGAGTGAAAGATAGTCATAAACTCCGTCTTTCAGTATTCCGCATATATGCATCAGGCCCTGAAGCATCCATGTAAAGGACAGGGACATCAGAAGCGCACATATGACGATGGCCGCCATGATAAGGAGATACACGCTTATAAGCTTTGCGCTGCTGATGCCGAACGCCTTGAATGTACCGAGATTCCTCCTGACTTTCTGGAAATAAGACTGCAGAAGGTTAACGATGAAAAGAATGATGCAGACAATGGCAAAGATTATTATGCCCCATGAAAGAATATTTCCCATTATGCTGACTGCATTGAAATTCTCCTTGGCATTGATCTGTGCCATCTCTATCTTTACCTCAAACTCATCGTAAACATATTTTTCAAAATCCCGGAGCATGTCAAGGTCTTCAAAATGCACCGAAATAAAGGATGTGTGAGGCAGAGGGTCGTCGCTGAATTCATATTCATATACACGGTGTACATCTCTGCCGCGATATGACTCCATCACTTCCCTGTCGATGTCATGCCATGCCTGATACCCGGTCCAGTCGTAAGATCTGAACGTAACAAAGTCACCCTTCCTGAAAGGTACGATCTGCGGGAAATAAAAGCTGCCTTCGTCCGCCTCTATCTCATCAGCCATATATTTTCCCGCGATTGTCATCACATCTGAAATGAAGCTCTCCATGCCGATCTCTTCCGGAACGAAATAGCAGAGAGTCTCCGCATATACTGATCTTGCAAGATCGAAAGGCCATGTAATGCCGTTCCTCATCTGCTCATGCAGATATGAATCTGCAATGAAGTCTACATTTCCGGGAAGCTTGCTGACAACAGCGAGAACAGGTATGGGAGCTCTCGCGAAAACGGCTCTCGAGGTTTCCTCAACGACAGCAACTCCATATTCATAAGCACCCGCTATATCCGGGATGCCGCTCTTGTAGGAGATATATGCAGGGGCACGGTCATACCCGAGTTTTGCCAAGGCCTCGCCGGTAATGATCATACCTATCGTATTTGTATCGACTTCTGAAATATCATCGACCTTCCAGTCTCTCACAACATTGGCATCCTTCAGGATTTCCCTGACAAGATCAGTGTCAAGATCTTCAAAGAAGCGGCCCTTCAGATATACAGACACATCATCATCCTTACCATAGAAGTCATAGGCTGAATAAAAATCCATCTGATAATCATGATAATGGAAGCGCTCCTTGTTTTCGTCAGACCTGAGTGCCTCTCCCAAAGCCCTGAAGTCACCGGTATGTTCATTCTTTATATCCACCCAGTTGATGAAAGGGTCATCCATCTTATATGAGAGATAATCCAGGCTGGCATTACTGAAAGCTATGGCAAGAAATGTAGCCGTCAGGACAGCTGTCAGCAGCCACAGATTAGAAAGATTCTTTCCAAGCACGACCTTTCCTTCCCTCTTGACAAAAAGACGGAAATAGTCGTTTCGCAGCATATCGAAGATTTTCATAGAGATCATATCCGTTTAAGATACGACTCGAAGTCGCATGTCCTGTAAATATCCTTGCCATTAGTCCACTGTTCCCTGTCGGAAGAAGGCACATAGAGGCAGTCTTCATCAACCACACCATAGCTCACGACCTCATCCTTCGCTGCAGGAGAAGCATACTCCTCTTTGCGGATCTTGATTATCACATCGGCAAAGGTCACCGCGAGATGCATGTCATGAGATACTATTACGGCAGAGCTGCCCTCAAGTTCACCAAGTTTAGCAGAGAGAAGTTCCATCGCCTTCACGGCATTGTCACTGTCAAGGTTTCCTGTCGGCTCGTCACCGAAAAGAACCGTGAAATCAGGAAGGATCGCACGGGCAAAAGCGAGCCTCTGCTGCTGGCCTCCTGACAGTTCATGGGCCATACGGTCTTCCGTCATATTCCCCAGTCCGAGATCGGAAAGCACCTTTCTGGCCTTCTCGAACGCCTCCGTCCTCGGATATCCCTGAAGCATGCGGGTCAATGCAATGTTTTCATAAGCAGTGAAGTTCTTCATGAGATTGGTGCTCTGAAAGATGAAATCGAAATGCTCCAGCCTGAAACCGGATAGCTCGTCATCATCATTGCGTTCCCACATTGCAAGCAGGTCCACCGGTGAACCGTCATTGTCATAAAAGACAAACTTCGTGTCCGCACATGGAACCATGGTATTGTTCATCAGGCCGAGAACCTCAAGTATCGTACTCTTGCCTATACCCGACTCGCCCACAACAAACACCTTCTTTCCTTTGGGCAGAACCAGCTTTCTGATATCCAGTACAATCTTCGGTTCTCCCTCGCGGAAATCCTTGTCATAAGAACATTTGAGTGATGATATTTCAAATAACCTCTCCATCTGCCTTTTCAATTTTCTCTTTATGGAAGATCTTCCACAGGAAGCCAGTAGTATTTAAGACCGTTGGATGTAAGCGTATATCTGTAAGGTCTTGACTTAATGCCGACAAGCTCCTTATATTTCTTGGTAAACCTACCCACAAGTGCACGATATTCCTGACTGGAAACTATTCGAGGGGAAGCCACTTCCGCAATCGTATATGACTTCAGGGCACCTGCAGCCTCATTAAGTCCGTTCACCATCCTCATGATTTCCTCAACAGTCATCTGATTGAGCTGGGCATCGGTCAGATCTTCCGGAATCATAGACTGCGCGAGGGCCTTCATCGCATTTACATAAGGCTCTCTGTTGTCTTCCAGGACAGCGGCAGCATTAACTGCAGAAAGGCGGTCAATCAAAGAGTTGAGTTCGTCAGAAGATATGAAGACGACAGGCTTGAAGAATCCTCGTCCTGACTTATGAATCTTTGGAGCATAACCTCTGAATGCAAGAAGCGAATTGCTCTTCTTGATCTGATAGTAATGTTCGCCGAGCTCATGCTTGAGCCATTCCTCATTCAGGTCGACATCAGTACCGACCGATTCCTTGTTCACGGCAAATCCACCTACGTTGAAAGCGGCAAGAAGATCGATCTGATAATTTACCTTTTCAGAAGATGACAGGATAGCGCCCTCCATGAGGTGGGTCAGCTTTGCTGTCGGCATCTGCATTCCCACTTCAGGGTAGCTGTGCGAACCGATATAGAGAATACTCTTGTCATCGTTCACCAGTTCATAACCATCTCTTGTTCCCTTTATTTCAACTTTAAGATCATTTTTCAGTTTTGCATATCGCTGCCTAAGGCTCGTACTCATGATATTGAGCATCTGCCTGTTAAACAATTCAAAAGCTTCACTGTCGGAACGACGCACCTGGAATCCCATAACGTCTATATCCTTTTCCACAATCTTATTGATGATCTCCTCACTGGTATATCTCGTATCATTGACATCATTACCACAGTCACCTACCACAAGAAGAATATTGATCTGGTCCTGTCTGAAGCCTATCTTGTCAAGGGCTTCATTGATTCCTGCATACAAGGCCTCTTCATTTGTCCTGTCAGCTGCCGAGTTCCTGATTCCGTATCTTCCTCCTTCATCAAGGAACTGGTCGAATTTAGGATTGTCTGGAGATGTGAGGGAAAGTCTCTCTGTACAGAACTCACCTTCCGTATAATCACGATAAATGACCACACCAACCTTCACCTTGTATTTCTTTCCGTAATATCTGCAGCCTTTCTTGATGGCCTCCTTCACGGCAGGATAATATTCCGCCATTGAATTCGTACCGTCAATCACGACTCCGATGTTGATGTTTGTCTTTTCTCTCAACACCCTTTCAGAAAATCCTCTTGAACTTACGGTGGCATCCGCATCTGTCCTCTCTACTTCTGCCGGAGCTCCTTTCGGAGGACTGAATGTAGAACAGCTGTAAAGCTCATCTGTTCCGTCATCAAGTATCGGATACCTGAGGTCATCCGGATTCATCCTGTAAAGATGCTTGTCATACTGCTGGGAGGCCCTTCTCCTGAACGGCTTGGTAAGCACGCAGTTATCCTGGTCCTTTTCCTTATATACATTTCCGTTGATGCTCTCCTCGGCAAAGAACTCCACATCCTTATGATCCCAAGTCCATTCCAGACAAGACCTCTGGTTCCACGCCACATATGACTGGTCAGCCACCCATCCTGTCAGCATCTGGTCTGAATGACCGTCAAGGCTATGGGCGCTCGCCAGCAGGGAGAGATTACCCTCACGCTTCATGACGAAGTAGAAGTTCATATCTGTAACAAGCGATTCAAATTTACGCTTGTCAGTCGGATTCTTATAAAGCTTGCCCAGATCAGAATCCGTCTTTTCATCCAGGTTGACACACAAAAGAGCCTTATTATAGATTCCTGCCTTATTTGTAGGACATGTATGCCACAGCAGAAGCTTCTTCATGGAAATCCAGCCCTTGTTCGTTGCGTCCTGCGAAATCATAGGATAAGCTATATGCTCCTGTGGCTCTGAATACACCTGGGCATATCCGTTTCTTATCTGCGCTATGCGAAGCCTTTCATTAAAATTCAACGAACCATACACGACTGAACCGCCCGGCTCCGTATACGTAGTATTATCTGCCCTGTCGCTGAATACGACCCAGAAAGTCTTGTTTGCATGGACCTTGGTCTGGCCGAAGTCAGAAGAATTCTCAAGAAGCGATGCACTTTCCTCCGAAATGACAGCAGAAGACTGAAGGATCTCCGGATAGAAGACAGTCGTTCTGCCCGGAAGGGCGGACTGCGCCGACGCAATTGAGAACGCACAGGAAATCAAGAAAAACAACACGCAAATTCTTTTCATATCTAACTCACTTTTAATCTTAATATTGCATGAACTTCACACTTGAACCACGACTGAAATTCATGGTTCCGAAAGGAAATTCCCTATCTATGACAAGCCCGTCTCCGGCCGCGTGAAGTACTCTTGTCTTCACATAGTCAGGATACATGTTAAGCTCAAGCTCGAAACAAAGGGAAGCTATAAGCTCCTCATTATATCTGTATTTCCAGAAAGACGGATTGACATACCAGCTGAATTCCACCGAAGAATATTCCGGAGTACCGTCTTCAGTGATGAAGTCATGAGTGTTGAAAAGGTCAATGATGCCGGCATAATCAGTATCCGCATAAGTATCATGAGCCGGCTTCAGCCTCAATTCCCTGATGATGGTCCTGAAATCATCCCTGTTATCACCCTGAAGGTTGATTTTCACAATGATGGGCCTGTCATAATTCGCCATATAGAAGATAACGGCACGACTGTCACTGCTGACAGCATCATCATATATCTGCTCAAGCACTTCGCACAGCCTCGCAACCGGAGTTGTCCTGTCATGAGCGATATAATGAAACTCCAGAGACTGCGTCTGCGCCCTTGCTGAAATAAAGACCAAAAGGACCAGGATTACACATATTATTTTTTTCATTTTTATTCCTTTTCCGTTATTGTAAGACGATAGCCTTTAAGTTTACCGTCAGCATCATACTCGATATCTGAAACATCGGCATGTAAATTAGTGTGTGCTGCCATATAGTTAGCAATGGATCTTAGATCTGTTCGCTTTTCCAATTGGGAGAGATGCCCAATAGTAAAGGCATCTGCCTTAAGTTGAACAATACTACACTGCTTGTCTTGCCAACCTCGATCTAATTTTGCTTTGCCATTGAAAAAGTCCTCAAGTTTTTTTTCTGTCAGACGTGCGTCCATACTGAGCTTTGCTCGAAACCCGCTGACCTCTATAACTTCAGACAACTCCTCCGTCCTCTTATTCTTTACCACCAGATAATAAGTCTCATCGGCCTTGCCTGGTATAGAGATAAATTTACCGCCTTTACCTTCATAACATTTGCCATTGCATTCCTTATTCTCAAACAGAAAATAAGACAACGTGTCGTCAGACTCTACAAAAGCATTGGCAGTCAAGGAATATCTTGTTCCGTTCGATACCGGTTTAAGCTCAACAGTCGTATCCACTACAGGTATGGTAGATAGTTCCGGCAAGACTACAGCTGCAGCCTCATCTGCGACTTCATCAGCTGTCTTATATTCTTCTCCAATAATCGCACTTTCCAAAAACCATCCGCACACCCCGCTTATAACAAACACGAGGGCAAGCATAATTATCTGTTTGTTTTTCATAATCATTACAATTTAAATTTGATTCCTGCTGAAAGCCATACGGTTCCCCTGCGGAGCGACACTCCGTTCATCAGGGAATAAGGATCGACATTTCCATATCCATGGCTGAAAAATCCAAATTCATATCCGCATCTTATCATGCCATATATCTTGTTCTGAAGCAGATTGAGATCAATTCCAAGATTGGCTGTGAGAGCCAGATCATATGGATTCTCCCTTGAATATCCCTGCGATGTCTTGACCTCATAATATCCCTTCAGACCGACATTCCACACAAATGAAGCAGGTCTGCAGAATCTGTGTTCGAATTCCGCATACACAGGAACGGAAAGATCAAGATACCTTACCCTCTGATATCTGTCCTGCCCGTTAAGATGCAGAGTACTCAAGGCCATGCCGACACCACTGTTGATGCTGAATTTCGACTTGCTGCCCATAGGATATGCCACACCATATTCCAGACCGAGCTCAAGGGATTTCGAGCGTGTACTGATATCATCCGGTGCCTCGACAAGATATACAAAAGGGGAATAAGAGGCACGAAGTCTGAAGCGGGCATTCTTCATATGGAACCAATATGCCATCACATCATAATCGGAAGCCGGCGAGACTACAGAGCTTTTCACCTCTACGTCAGGGTCCTCGACCATAGCCTCACCTGACGGAAGTATCGCCTGCCCGTACCTGTTGTAAACCGGAGCTTCTCCTCCTACGGTAAGAGAAGAATAATATTCCTGCTCGGCTGCCGACGCATATTCGTCACGGTTGAGAATTATGTATCTGCCTTCCGGGAACTGTCTGTCAGATGTGATTTCTCCGTTGATCGAGCGGATATGGCATCGGTCAGTCTCCTTGTCATAGACAACCTTCATGGTCATCCTGGCAGGAGTACCATGGTATCCCTCAACCGAGAAGAAATATCCTGACTCATTCATATATGACAATTCTTTCCAGAAATATACAGGAATGACCCACTTGCCGTCTGAAAAATAAGGCTTTCCCTTGCTGACATCCTTTATCACGACAGATGTATTCCTGGCATGATTCTTCAGGATATCCATATATTGAAGCAAGCTCGTCTTCATCTGATAGTATGGTATTCCGGGAACATCGCAGAATACACAAGCATCGTTTCCTTCAAACAATTCAAAGAAAAGGTGTTCAGCTTCCTCATCATGCAGAGCCGCATATCTCTCGTAATCCTTGACCAAAGCCAGGACAGTGGAGTTCATCTCACGCCTCTCCTTGTTGGTAAGCGTCTGTGCACCAAGGATGAAAGGTAAGAACAACAGAAAGAATGACGCTATGATGCCTGATCTTTTCATAGCCCTATATGAAATAATTCAACAGAAATCCAATTGCAAGACCAGCAGCTGCTGCAATCGCCCAGACTGCAGGACTGACCTTGCTTCCTGCCTCCTTCTCCGGATAACCGCTGCCGAACACATTGGCTGGGGCAGGACTTGCATTGTCTGCACCAGCGATATTATGTCCCTGGGCCACAACGGTTCCCTTCACATTACGCGAAGACGGCTTCCCCCCCTGCTGAACGTTCTCCGCCGCGGGAGTCTGTCCGGCCTCCTGAGTACTGTCTGCCGTCCCTGCCGCCTTCCATGTAGGCTGCGGAGAATCCCCATTCACCATCTTGCCTGCAAATTCAGCAAGTTGCTGTGCAGTAGGGCGTTCCCAAGGCTGCTTCGCCATACATGACTGACATACGAAGTCGAGCGCCTGCGAGAATTCTTCCGGAAGTTCAGGCATATCGGCTCCCTGCTTCTGCAGACTTCCACCCATACCGCAGAATGGCAGCTCACCTGTAGCAAGTTCAAAGATAGAAGCACCCAAAGACCAGATGTCGCTTGCCTTGACGGCATGATACTGCTTGCTGAATCGCTCCGGTCCCATATACGAAATGGCTCCTGCAGAATTGAGTGAACGCGCACTCTTCTTCATGGTCGCACGAAGCTGCTTGCTGATGCCGAAGTCAGTGATGACGAAATCACCGTTCTTGAGAATCAATATATTGTCCGGCTTGATGTCCTGATGAATGATAGGAGGCTGCTGCGAATGAAGATATGCCAGTCCGGAAGCCACATCACGGATGAAACGCCAGAGATCCTCCTCACTCATCTGTCCCATGAACTTGTTTACAGATCCTTCCGGACAGAAAGGCATTACAAGATATGGCCTCTTGTCATCGGAGTTGACACCAAGATAATTGGCATGGAGAAGGTTGGTGTGATTCAGTTCAAAGGAAATCTGAAATTCCTTCTTGAAATCTTCAAGACCCTTCTCGTCCATCGAGACATATACCTTTATGGCAACCTCGATGTCAGTAGCCTTATCAACGGCCACCCAGACCTCTCCAAAGGTTCCGCTGCCGACATATCGTTTGAACTCATATCGGCCGTCAAGTATGTATCCTTCTGAATATTGCATATTATTGTGCTGTTGAATCTATGTGTTCTGTAATGACTGTTGCAGTATCCTCGATCACGGTCTTGTTCTCCAACTTCTCCACACTGCTGCGTATCAGCGAATCCACACCGCTGACATTGATCTGGATATTTTTGTTTGCGTCTACCGTAATGAAGCCGAAATGGCATGCTGCCGCAACGATTCCGGCCAGCACGAGCACCACGATCAGGAATGAAAGGAACTTCTTCCCTGCAGATTTCGGCTTGCTGACTTTTGTTCCGGTTTCAGTTTCTTCTCGTTTTTCATTTTTCTTCTTCCTGCCTGATTCGGTAGGAGAAACAGTACTCGCAAGGTTCTGCTCCTTGACGCTCATGCACTCGAACAATGCAATGGTCACATTGTCATATGCACCTTCCTCGAAGGAAGCATTGAAAAGTGCCTCCTTATAATCTGCAAGTCTTCCACGCTCCTGCATCATAATATTTAAAATCTGCTCATCTCTTACAAGACCGCAAAGACCGTCTGTACAGAGAATCACATAATCGCCCGCTGAAAGACGCCTGCACACATAATCAGGCTGAGCCTTGACAGGAGAATCTCCGAGGCTGCGGGTGATGATATTGCTGTTAGGGTGATCAAACGCGAGTTCCGGGTCAAGCTTACCAGAGTCGACCAATTCCTGAACATACGAATGATCGTTGCTCAACCTGCTCAAGCCGGACTGTCGGTTGAACAGATAGGCACGGGAGTCGCCGCACCATGCCACATGCACGACTTCTCCGATAATCCAAGCCATCACGATGGTTGTACCCATTCCGGCTGTGGACGGGTCTTCCTTTACCCTCTTCTTGATAGCCGCATCAGCCTCAACGATTATCTTTTTAAGGAAAGCCTCGACATGGTTGCTGCAATCTGCAATCTTTGAAAAATCCGAAACTTTCGAAAAGGCATTCTGCACATGCGTCACCGCTATTTCAGATGCAACTTCTCCGGCATTCATACCGCCCATTCCGTCAGCCACGACCATGACGCAGCCATTCTCACCGAGTGAAAGAACTTCATCGGCATTTGCAGGAACTATCCATCTTCCCGGTTGAGTCAGATCCGGATTGACGATGAAATTGTCCTCATTATTGCTGCGCACCAGACCCACATTGGTCGCAACCGTCATTTTGAAGGTAATATCAGACATAATTTAAGTAAAAGCGATTAAACATAGTATGGTGGCAGCCTGAAACTGCCACCATACTTAACGGTATTTTTTTAAAAAATCAGCTGCAAGATTAGTCAACCTCCTGACCGAAATCATAGAATCCGCCTGTCTCGTTGTAAACAGTTGTACCGCCTTCGTACTCACGGATAGTCTTGTTGATCTTGTTGTAAAGGATGTTGTAATCCTTCTGTGCAGACATGAAGCTCTGCTTTCCGGAAGCAAGGTAACGGTTGATAAGAACAACATTCTCACGGAGGTCGCGTACTTCTTCGATAGTATCACACTTCGCATACTCGTCATTTGCCTGACGGATGAACTCTGTGATGATCTCAAGCTGGTTCATCTTTGTTGCCTTCTTGAACTGCTTGAAAGAAGCGTCAAGGTGAATCATGTCGAGCGGAATAGCCACATCCTTACGACCCATCTGGGCAGCGCACTCGATCGATGCAGCAAGAACAGTGATAACTGCTGCAAGTGTCAATAAAATCTTTTTCATAATCTTAATAGTTTTATAGTTGTGATTGTTTAGAATTTCTTAAGGGTCTTCTTTGCACCTTCTTCTTTCTTGTCGAGAGCAGGCTCTTCATTCACACCCTCTTTCTTGAGTACTGGAGCCTTCTCTTCCTTGGTATAGATCTTAACCTCTTTCTCCTTTACTGCCTTTACCTCCTCAGCCACAGGAGCTGCCTTTGCTGCCTCCTCAAGCTTCTGGTTGAGCTCCTCAAGCTTTGTATTTGCAGAATTTGCATCCTTGCCAGCCTGCTCTGCTGCCTCTGCAGCTACCTGAAGTTCGTCACGGAGAACCTGTGCATCCTGGATAAGGGCCTCACGCTCTGCCTGTGCAGCCTCAAGACTCTTGATAAGAGCCTCACGCTCTTCTGCAGACTTGTTCTTGCTGTTGTCAAGCTCACGATTGAGTTCATTGATCTCCTTTTCGTTTCTCAAGAGCTCATAAGTAACATCCTCGATCTGCTGCTCCTTCTTCTTGAGGTCGTCATGGAGAAGATAAGTCCATGTAAGGAGACCACCTACTGCAAGTACAAGAACGATTGCCATAACCCAAAGCGCACGCTTGTATGGACGAAGAGCCTGCTGACGGAAGAGGCTAAGACGCTCTGTCATTCCGATGCTGCTTACAAGGCTCTGCTTGCCCTGAGGGATGATGAAGCCCATGAGCGGACCCTTTGACGAAAGACGGATCTCATCTCCGGAATTGAGGACCTGCTCTCCCTGGATAGGTGTTCCGTTCACGATTGTAGAGTTTGTCTGTGAAAGCGGAATGATCTTCCAGTTCTCACCGTCCTTCACGATTGCCGCATGGCGACGGCTTACAGTCTCGAAAGCCTCGTCAAAACGTACCTGACATGCTGAATCACGACCGAGTTCCACCTGATCAACGATGATCTTCTGTGACTCGCCTGCATGGTGATACAAAGACTCTGTCTTATGCTCCAGGATATAATACTGGCGTCCTGAACCATTGAAGACCGCTGCCACACCGGCACCGACTGAACCGGCTACGGTTCTTTTGTAGTTTGCCTCCATAATTTTGATTTAGTTTAGTTAATTATAAATAGTTATTGAATTCAGACATCATATTTGAGCTTCACATCTCCTACAGTGATCACATCTCCTTCCTTCAGCACTCTTCCCGACTGGCCGACAGAATGAGAATTCACATATGTACCGTTCATCGAATTCTTCCACACCGAATTCTCAAAGTCCCACTGTCCGTCGCGGATCTGCCACACCGCAGTTCCAACCTTCTCAAAAGTGCAGTGCCTGCGCGACATGTAGGATTCATCATAATCATTTATGCAGATATTGTTGGAGCCTTCCCTTCCCATCGTAAGCATCCTTCTTCCAAGGTTTTCAGCAAGAGCATCAAGGTCATATGACTTTCCGAACTCCTTGCCCTGCATGATTTTCAGACTTCTGCGGCCCGTAACCTTCACTACAGCCTCCTTTGAGGTCGAAGTAAACGTCTGTGACACCGGTTGCGCTTCACCACGAGGAAGATATGACATCGCCTCTTCGGCAGAGCTTATCCTGTCCTTAAGATCAGGCATCAGACATTTCGATATAAGGTTCTGCCAGACCATTCCGTCGGGAGCCGAAAGCAGCTTCATCCTGTCCCACTCACCGGCCTTGCCGCGCTTCTGGTAATGCACAAGGTCATTCTGGTCCTCAAGCTTTCCGAAAGGAAGCTCTCCGGTAATGAGCTGATACATCATCACGCCAAAAGAGAACATATCCGTCGTCGGAAGAACCGTACTGTTTCCACGGGCACGATTGACCTGTTCAGGCGGCATATATGCATATGTTCCGAATATCTGCTGCGGTTTTCCGAATATATTCCTCTCCGTCATTCTCTTGTTACGGTCACCGCTGATGCCGAAATCCGTCAGCACAGCTGTTCCGTCAGACTTGAAAAGCACATTTTCAGGCTTCAGATCCCTATGGACCTTTCCGTTCGCATGAAGGTCACGAAGTCCGTTAAGCACATCGTAGGCAATCTTTACAAGTGGTGTTCCGGTCTTGCCGACATATTTCGAGAGGTCTCCTCCGTCACAGAACTCCATTATTATATAAGGGTTGCCTTTCAGGAATCCTGCATCAACCGAATGAACAAGATTGCGGCTTGCAATGCAGCTGGTCTTGTATTCCATCTCAAATCGGCTCACAAGAGGCTGTCTGATAGTAGAAGGCACATCCCAAAGCCTCAAAAGCTTCATGGCCCAAAGCTTGCCGGCAGTGTCACTTACCTTATAGACAACACCGAAAGATCCCTGACCAAGCTCCGATTCCACACGATACTTCATTCCGACCATTTCTCCTGGACGAAAATCGCATCTTTCCGGAATGACGACATTACCCGAATATGTATTATTCAGACTCATTTCTGAAACTTATAACGAATTCCCGAGATGACAACGACCTCATCAAGATGCATTTCAATAGGAGCTTCACCCACTCCGTCGACAGGAACAAGTCTGAAGACTTCCTTATCCTCGACAATAAGTTCCTCCGGAATATCACGGACAGTAGCCTTAAGGAATTTAGGCTTGATGCCTTTTCCTAACATCACGGTCTTCTGGGACACAGAACCAGACGCACTTTCACCCAATCTTACTGTAGCCATTCCTGAAGAAGCTTCTTTCTGAACAGGAGCCGGCTTCTGCGCTCCAGGCTTCTGCACGGTAGCCCCACAGTTAGGGCAGAACTCCACCTCTGCAGTAACAGGATAATGACATTTAGGACATTGACCTGCCACGGTCTCATCCCCCATGACCGCATTCACGTCCATGATAGTCGCAGTCATGGCCTTGCGAGGCAAAGCCGAAGGCTGCTCCGCACCAAATGCTACCGTCGCCATCATGGATTTCTTTTTTTCTGCCACTATGGTTTCTGGCTGGGCAACGGATTCCTTAACCGGCTCTGGTTCAGCATTCACTGAAGGCTGAACAGCGACAGGCTCGAGGCCTTCATCATCGCACATTTCACAACGAACAGCGGTATCAAGATTGAACCAACCGCAATTATTACATCTTTTCATAGGGGATAGGTAAATATGTCGTAAAAATACTTTTTATTTACAGAACAAACAAATTTTCATGCATTTTTCAGCAACCTTGATTACCGGCACATAAAAACCTATTGATAATCATGATGATTTATAGATTTTCGGAAAAGATTGACATATATACTCAAAAGTTTTCAAATCAGCACTTTCTCTTTGACAAAACGGAAGCCTTTTTCTATCTTCGCGGGATATTACAAAACTAACCATATTTTACATGAAAAGAATACTTATTCTGTCGGCTATTGCCGCTGCCCTGTTGTCATGTTCCCCTGCAGGACAGAGCAACATCACCGTAGTCCCTTATCCTAATGAAGTCGAAGTAAAGGCCGGAACCTTCAACGCCGCAGGCGCGGGATTCCACTGCTCCGAGGACATCGACGAAGCTTCAAAGAACATCATCAGCGGATTTGCCGCACAACTTTCTCTGACAAGCGGCAAGGAAAGCACTGTGGACGGAAACCTCTCGTCAGAGGGCTTCAACTTCACAGTTGACAGCGCACTTCCCGCAGAGGCTTATACACTGAAAATAAGCAGGAAAGGAGTGGAGGTAAAGGCATCATCACTCAACGGATTCAACTATGCCGTGCAGACTCTCAAGCAGATGCTTCCAGTGGAAATCTTCGGAAAGGCTGTGGCAGAAGGCAAGGAATGGACACTCCAGTGCGCAGAGATCAATGACGCCCCACGTTTCGGCTACAGAGGAATGCATCTCGATGTTTCGAGACATTTCTTCGACATGGACATGGTGAAGAAGTACATCGACGTGATGGAGATCCACAAGCTCAACACACTCCACTGGCACCTCACTGACGACCAGGGCTGGAGAATCGAGATAAAGAAATATCCAAAACTCACAGAGTTCGGATCGATAAGGAAAGAGACTCTTGTCGGCCATCTTTCCGAGAGTGAGACTTATGACGGCACACCATATGGAGAAGGAATGTGGTACACACAGGACCAGATCCGTGAGATCATTGCATATGCAGCTGCAAAGGGAATCGAGGTGATTCCTGAAATCGACCTTCCGGGCCACATGCTCGCAGCGCTTGCTTCATATCCGGAGCTCGGATGCAGCGGCGGACCATATGACGTATGGGGAAAATGGGGCGTGGCAGATGACGTGCTCTGCGCCGGCAGAGAAGAGACAATGGTCTTCCTTGAGGATGTCCTCAACGAGGTTGCCGACCTTTTCCCTTCTGAATATTTCCACATCGGCGGAGACGAGTGTCCGAAGGTATGTTGGGAAAAATGCCCTCGCTGCCAGGCGAAGATCAAGGAGCTCGGACTCAAGGATGATGAGGAGTTCAAGGCAGAGCACTATCTGCAGAGCTATGTGATGACCCGCATGACCAACTTCCTCGAGAAGAAGGGCAAGAAGATCATCGGATGGGACGAGATTCTCGAGGGCGAACTTGCTGAAAACGCCATCGTGATGTCCTGGAGAGGCACAGAAGGCGGAATCAAGGCGGCACAGATGGGCCACGACGTGATAATGACGCCTAACTCGTTCTTCTATCTTGACTACTATCAGAGCGAAGACAAGGACAACGAGCCTCTTGCAATCGGCGGTTATCTCCCTGTAGAGAAATGCTATTCTTACGAACCATGCACAGACGAGATGACTCCGGAGCAGCAGAAGCATATCCTCGGAGTGCAGGCAAACCTCTGGACAGAATATATCGGCACAAACGAATATCTCGAGTACATGCTCCTTCCGCGCATGACAGCACTCAGCGAAGTGCAGTGGTGCCAGCCTGAAAACAAGAACTGGGAAAGATTCCTCGACAGCGCCGACGAGTTCTGCGCTATCTACGACATGGCAGGCTACAACTACGGAGAGCACATCTTCAATGTGAGAGGTTCCGTAAGCGCTGAAAACGGCAACATTCTCGTTACCCTCGAAGCACAGGGAGAGACACCTGTCAGATACACCCTTGACGGAAGCGAACCTTGTGAAGAATCAGCACTTTACGAAGGTCCTGTGGTCATCCGCGAGACATGCGTCCTCAAGGCAAAGGCCATGAGACCAAACACAGCCACAAGGATATATCAGAAGGAATTCAAGACCCACAAGGCTATGGCGAAGAACATAACCCTCAACACAGAGGCTCACAGAAATTACAACGTAGGACTTCCTTATATCCTTGCTGACGGTATCAGGGGAACAGAAAACTTCCGCAGCGGGGACTGGGCAGGCTGGAGAACAGAGCCGTTCGACATCACCATCGACATGAACGGCGAGACTTACAGCAATGTGACCGTAAGCACCGTAGTCATCAAATACGACGACATCTTCAACCTTGCCGCCCTCACCATCCTCACATCTGACAACGGAACAGACTTCACAGAAGTCGCAAAGGCAGAATATGAGACTGAAGGAAAGGGTGATCCTAACGGACTCAAGCAGTGCGGAATCTCATTCCCTGAAACATCAGCAAAATACATCAGGATCGTGGCTGACCCTGTCAAGGAAATGCCTTCATGGCACGAAAGGGCAGGCAGCAACGGATTCCTCTTCATCGACGAAGTCGAAGTAGAGTAAAGCTTCAAGGGAGATGGCTGACAAGTCATCTCTTTTTTTTATGAAAGAATCACACTATCAGGACCTTCTGACCGCACGCCAGACTGCTGCCGCATAGAGAGCGATCAGGACAGTATGAAGAGAAAGCTTTGCGATGACAAGACCGGCAGGTGACTGGCCGAAAACCACATCAGCAAAAAGCATCCTGTCAAGAAGGAGCGAAAGTCCGTATGCCGCTCCCATGAAAACGAAGATGGCCGCCAGACGCTTCCATCTGTAAGGAATCGGATAATATCTGGCTCCGAGAACCGAGCTGATGACGAACATCACGATATAGCTGGCAAGGTGTCCGAAAGCAGCCGCCCAATATGAATATTGCGGCATGAAAAGGATTATCACCACCGCCGTCACAGCCAGTCCGGAGAGGGTGATCCATATTGCCATATCTGTCTTTCCGGAAAGCTTGTACCACATCGACACATTGAAAAGCATTCCCAAGATCATGTACGAAAGCAGCATGACCGGGACGATTCCCACTGCCGAACGGAACTGCGGGCCGAGAATCAGTGCAATGACATCGATATAGAGTATCACCCCGAGGAACACAAGTCCGCAGAATGCCGTAAAATATTCCTGCACAGAGGCATACAGTTCGCGGGAATCCTTCTCGCGCGCCCTTCTGAAGAAGAAAGGCTCCGCCGCATAACGGAACATCTGGATGAATAGATTCATTATGACCGCAAGCTTTACCGCAGCCTGATACAGACCGAGGCTGGACCTCCATGCATCGGCATTGGTATCGAAGAATCTGAACAGGATCCTGTCAAGGAAATCATTGATGACTCCCGGAAGGGCAGCAATCATCAAAGGAAGCGAATAAGCAAGCATCTGCCTCATAAGTTTCCTGTCAAGTCTGAAGCTCAGCTTGAGGAAATCCGGGATGAACAGGAGTCCGCAGACCACGCAGCTTATGAATATCGAGAATATCACATAGCTGAAATCCGGAGTCTCCGGTATGAAATGAAGAAGCCATCCGGCAGAAGCCACATGCTTTGGAAACCAAAGGAAGAGCACAAGATTGGCCGCTGTCTCGGTGATTATCTTTATGGTCTTGAAAATGGCGAACTTCAAGGCCCTGTTTTCCTGACGGAGCTTTGCGAACAATATGGCTGTTATCGCATCAAGAGCGAGAACGCCTCCCATGTACATTATGCACGACTCGTATCCGGCATAGCCAAGAAGGTCAGCTATCGGCCCTGCAAATGCTATCATCAACGCAAGGAAGGCCGCGCTGACACCAAACACGGTGACAAAGGCACTGGAATAGACCTTCTTCGGATCCACACCCTCCTTATTTGCAAAACGGAAGCATCCCGTCTCAAGACCGAGAACAAGAACTACCTGAAGGACAGCGATATACGCCATGAATTCCGTTACCACTCCATAGCTTTCCGGTGTCAGAAGCCTGGTGTATACGGGAACAAAAAGAAAATTTATGATGCGGGCAAGAATAGTGCTCAGGCCATAAATGACGGTCTGTCCTGCCAATTGTTTCAAGGGATTTGCCATAATGAACGCAAAATTAGTTATTTTTGTCGGGTTAAAGCAAAAGGTCATGAAAAGAATAATACTGACATCAATAATTTCAGCAGTCATGTTACTCGCCTTCGCATCCTGCGGCCAGCATGGCAGAAGGGGTGCGGCAGACGCGCAGACAGACAGCACATCAATTACAGACAGCATGGTAAACAAACTGATTGAAGAGCCTGAATTCGACATCATCACGAATATGGGCACAATGAGAGTGAAGCTCTACAGCAAGACTCCGAAGCACAGAGACAACTTCGTCAAACTCGTAAAGGAGAGATATTATGACGGAATCCGCTTCCACAGAGTGATCGAGGGCTTCATGATCCAGGCAGGAGATCCGTTCTCAAGGGACACTGCAAAGATCGACATGTGGGGCCAGGGCGGACCGGACTACACCGTTCCTGCTGAATTCGTCAACGAATACTGGCACAAGAAAGGCGCCCTCGCTGCTGCAAGAAAAGGCGACATGGCCAATCCGAAGAAAGCATCTTCAGGATCACAGTTCTACATCGTACATGACGAAAACGCATGTCTCCACCTCGACGGACAGTACACGATCTTCGGAGAAGTGATCGAGGGACTCAATGTGATCGACAGAATCGCACGCGTGGATGTGGACAGATACGACCGTCCTATGGAGGATGTGATCATCACTGCAGTGAAGGCTGTAGAACCTGAGCCGCTTCCGGAGCCCGTAAAGTCTGACAGCACAAAAACAGAATAGCAGATGGACCTGAAAGGCAGATTCAGATACATATTCTTTGATGCCGACGACACCCTCTGGGAAAACGAAAGATATTTCAGGGCCGCTGAAGCAAAATTCACGGCCCTTCTTTCCGCATACGCATCAAAAGAAAGGACTCAGGAGGTCCTGGCCCTGAAGCAGGAGGACAATATCCCCCTCTTCGGATATGGTTCGAAGACATATATGACCGGAATGACCGATGCCGCGATAGAGATATGCGGAGGAAGCATCACAGAGGAGATCTACTACGGCATCAAGGAGATAATCACCACTCTTGCCTTCCACGAGCTGCAGATCATCGATGGTGTGGAAGAAGTCCTGCAGAAGCTTCAGGGACATTACATCCTCGTGGCCGCGACCAAGGGAGACCTTACAGAACAGATGGGCAAGTTCAGGAAATCCGGCCTTGCAAAATATTTCCACCACTGCGAGGTGATGGAAAACAAGGATGAGAAGAATTATCTCGAACTTACAGCAAAGCACGACATCCGTCCGGAAGAACTCCTGATGATAGGCAATTCGGTGAAGTCGGACATAGCACCGGTCGTGAATATCGGAGGACATGCAATCCATGTCCCGCACGAGGTAGTATGGGTGCATGAAATGATGGACATGCCTGAATCAGACAGGATAATCGAAGTGAAATCCATCCGCGACATCCTCGAAATCCTCCTGTAAACATAGTGTCGGAATCACTTTCTCATGTTAAAAGTGTACTTTTTTGCAATTCCGGACACAATTCAGGCATTTCTGGCACAGAATTAGCAATAAACTTAAACCGAATAGTTTTTTCATAGGTTAAGTTTTAGGTTAGAATTGCGGCGGCCCCTCGATGTGAATCGAGAGGCCGCTATCTTTTGCTTGCACCAACAAAGCTATTTCTTATCGCCATACGGCGCCCGCTCCGGTTCGCTTAAGTATTTTGCCTGCGGTCTATATTCATATCCGCAAACTGTTGGTCTGACGATTTCCACCGCCATACCAAGGGCCGCAACCATCCGATAGAAAACAGCTACGCTAGGTATTATCACTCCGTTCTCAATGCGTGAAATATATGACTTGGTGGTCTGCGTACGCTTCGCCAACTCAGCCTGCGAGATTTTTGCATCCTTTCGTGCATCCCTGAGGATCAGTCCTGTGTAATATGCATATGCCTCATCCTCAAACTTGATACGTTCTGGAGTTCCTTCCTTTCCATACCGTGCATCAAGGACCGCATCATAGTCCTGAATCATTGTTTCGCTTGTATTCATAATATTCCTCCTTGATCTTCAATGCCTTTGCTATCTGGCTCGTTGGTGTTTTCTGTGTCTTCTTCTGAAATCCATTAAACAGCACAACAATCTTTTCCTCATCAAATATAAAGAAGACCCGATATATGTTTCCGTTATACTCTGTTCTTAGTTCATATAATCCTTCGCGAATATGCTTGACAAACTTTGTCGGTAAACGTTCCTGAGTCTTAAGCAGAACCAATCCATAATCCACCTTCTCCCGCTCCTTGATGGTCAAACCATCCATGAACTCGCCAAAATATCTGCCAAAGGTTATAATCCGCCGTTTCATGCTGCAAATATATAAAAGGTTTCAATATATTGTAACCATATTAACAAAATATTTATACACTTTTTACCTTTTTAGGATTCTAAATTTTAGGTTAGAATTGCGGCGGCCCCTCGATGTGAATCGAGAGGCCGCTATCTTTTGCTGATATCTTAGCTTATTAGGCTGTCTTTACGGACAGACATTTATTTCTTTTGCAATTTGCCGCCATATGGGGCCGGCTCCGGCCTGCCGAGATTTTTTCCGTATGTCTCTACTTTTTCATATCTTTGCAAAAATTTAGATTTATGAAGAAACATTCTTTCGGTGAATGGATGATTGCAGTAAGACCTTGGTCCATTCCTGCTTCGGCAATGCCGATAATCGTTACACTTGCATTCCTTTTCTATAAGGGGGCTGACATCAACTGGCTGTACGGAATCTGGGCTCTTGTCGGCATGATTCTTTTCCATCTGGCAGGCAACACCTGGAGCGATTATTTCGATTATAGAAAAAAGGTTGATGCGGACGACACATTCGGCGCAAAGACCCTCACCACCGGCATGTTCGAGCCGAAGGAAATCAAGCGTCTTGCAATAGGACTGCTTGCTGCGGCAATCGTATGCGGTCTCGGTCTTTTTGCCGTCACCGGACTTCCGTTGCTGTTGATCGGCGTGGCAGGAGCAGCATGTACACTCCTCTACCCTGTTCTGAAATATAATGCCTTGGGAGACCTTGACATTCTTGCGACATTCGCATTCCTTCCTACACTGGGAACCTCATATGCCGCTACCGGAGCCATCGACTGGACCGTGCTTTTCATCGCCCTTCCTGTCGGACTGATCACAGACGGCATCCTCCACTCGAACAACACACGCGACATGCATACAGACAAGCGCGCCGGCATCACCACCATGGCGATGGGATTAGGATCGAAATTCTCTGCATGGCTGTACGGATTTGAGGTTATATTCCCGTATGTATGGATCGGAGTCTGCTCGATAACCGGTCTCATGCCACTCACCACAATAGTCATATTCCTCACTGTTCCGGTTGCCATCGGATGTGCCAAGACTATGATTTCTTATATAGAAGGCGGAATAGGACTCATTGCAGACCTTGATGTGCGTACGGCAAACCTGCAGCTCATGTTCTCCGCACTGCTGACAATTGCCCTCGTTATCGGAAAATTCATTTAGGCATGAATACGGACATATCAATCAAGAAACCGGTCGTCGGCATCTGCCTGGCGGCCGTTCTTTGGACTATAATGTTCTCCCCATGGACAGCTCCCCATGTCAATTTCTGGATCATGATGACATGCTCGGGAGCCACACTCACCCTTTTCACCTGCTGGGCACGCCCGGGATGGTGGAAGGATGTACGCATTGACATCTCCAACATTGTGCTCGGAACGGTCCTTGCCGCAGTGCTGTGGGGAGTGTTCTGGCTCGGAGAATATCTGTCTACGATACTTTTCGATTTCGCCCGCCCGCAGGTTGATTCCATCTACGGGATGAAGGAGGGCGAAAACCCTTGGGTACTGTCGATCCTTATGCTCCTGATCATAGGCCCTGCAGAAGAGATATTCTGGCGCGGATGCATCCAGAACAGGCTTTCAGCAAGGTGGAATCCCAACATCGGCTTCATAGTCACCACCCTTGTCTATGGCCTGGTTCATATTTCGAAATTCAATTTCATGCTTATAATGGCTGCCATTGTAGCCGGATTCGTATGGGGTCTGGCCTACCGTTTCTTCCCTGAAAAGATAGGAGCCATCATCATCTCGCACGCTCTCTGGGACTGTGCAGTATTCATCTGGTTCCCGATAATGTAGGCTCCTCTGTAGTTTTCCGGACATATTGCCGTCTAATGGATAAAGCTTATTGGAAATGGACTCTTTGGAACTCGATTTTGCGCGGGCTGTCAGAGAACATAAAAGCACGATATACACTGTCTGCTACATGTTCTCCAAGGATGAGGATGAGGTTGCAGACCTCTTCCAGGACATCCTCGTGAATCTATGGAAAGGATTTGCGAAATTCCGCGGAGAGAGCAGTGCGAAGACATGGATATACCGTGTCAGCCTCAACACATGTATCTCCGCAGAGCGCAAGAAGAAGCGCAGAGGTGAGACAGTGCCTCTTGACATGAACATCAACCTCTTCGATGATTCAGCCGAAGACCTGAAGCAGATCCGAATGCTCCAGAACAGGGTAAGCCGCCTCGGCCCCTTTGACAGAGCCATAGTCCTTCTATGGCTTGAAAACATGAGCTACGATGAAATCGGAGCCATAGTGGGCATTACGGCAAAGAATGTGTCAGTGCGTCTTTTCAGAATAAAGGAACAGTTAAGAAGGATGTCAGACGAATAAACGAAAGAGTATGGAACAGAACAGATTGATATCACAGGAACTCGAGGACATGCGCTCGCAGATAACCTCCTTCAGGAACAAGCTTGAAGAGCAGGCCATCATAAACGAGGCTCACATCCGCAATTCGATGAGGTCGAAGATGTCGGACATCAGCAGGACCATTGCAGGAACAATCATTGCCGGAGCGATTGCTCTGCCATACTGTATATGGTTCTTCTGGTCACAGGGCCTTTCGACCACCTTTGTCATCTCCACAGGCATCATGCTTACATTATGTCTCGGACTGACAATCCTGCAACAGGTAAGGCTCCGGAGCCTCGATTTTTCAAAGGGTAATCTTGTAGAAACCGCCGCGAAACTGAGCCGCATCAAGAAGCACTACAGAGAGTGGCAATGGGTTGCAGTCCCTATGCTTATCGCATGGTTCGGCTGGCTGATGTATGAAATCATCAACAAATTGGGAAATGAGCCTTATGTGATCGGGTTCTGCTGCGGTGCAGGCATGGGAGGAATCATCGGAGGAATCATCGGATTCCGTATAAACCGGAAGGTCATCCGCAAGACAAGCGAAATTCTTTCTCAGATCGAAGAACTTCACAAAGGAGAATAGCCTATGAACCGGCAGGCTTCAACTCATTGCCTGCATCATCGACAGGATAAAGTGCCTTCTCTGCGTCCAGCCTCCTGCTCATGGCCCGAATCATTCTCCTTACCTTTCCTCTCCTGACCATTGACAGGTCAGTCGTCTCATACGGGTCTTTCTTCAGATCATAGAGCCTGAAGGACGGCACGCCAGTAGTCTCCGGGTTATAGAAATATATGAGTTTCCATGCTCCCTTGCGGTAAGTCGTAAAATAATTCGCACGATGCTCGCCATGAGGGAAATGCATCAGGAAATCATTTCTATGACGAAGGTCTCTCTTTCCATCCAGCATCCTTTTGAGGTCAGAACCGTCCAGTTCCACATCTTCCGGCAGCGCAACTCCCGCGACAGAGAGCACTGTAGGATATATGTCCATGATCGTACCCATCTGATTATGGATCAAGCCCTGCCTTACCGGATATTCCTTCTGGAACCTGTTGTCCTCATCAGGCTTTGCCCAGGCAACGATGCATGGCACACGTACTCCTCCCTCATACTCCGATCCCTTCTTTCCCCTGAATGGCGCTGAAGAGCCATAATCGGCAGGACCTCCGAGAGGCGCATCACCTCCGTTATCTCCCATGAAGATAATGAACGTATTCTCGGCTACTCCAAGCTCATCCAGCTTGTCAAGAAGATCTCCCAACGACTTGTCCATACCTTCGACGAGAGTAGCGAATGCCTCTGCCTGCTCTCCCTTTCCAGAACCGGCATATCTGTCTATGAAACGCTTGTCAGCCTCAAAAGGGGCGTGAACGGCATAATGGGACATGTTGAGATAAAACGGGCGGCCCTCACCCACGGCAGTCTCGATTTCCTTTACAGCCTCCATAGTGAGGGCATCCGTAAGGAATACATCGCTTCCATGATATTCCTCCAGCCCAGGCACAGCCCTGGACCTGTTTCCGCGTATCCAGCCATATCCCCATTCGCCATAATAGCTGCCGGGCTGTCCGATGGAATTTCCACCTATATTGACATCAAAACCGATGTTGAGAGGATCCTCACCCTCGCTTCCGATACATCCGAAATGCGCTTTACCCACATGAATTGTACGATATCCCGCTTCCTGAAGCAGCTTCGGATAGGTACGGTCATCGCTGCCCAGACCTTCCCAGTTCCATTCCGCCGGACCATAAGTCGTCCTGTTGTTGCTTTCCGAATTTATCCAGTTGGTAGTCCTGTGGCGGGCTGCATTCTGACCTGTCATCAGGGAAATCCTTGATGGAGAGCTCACACTCTGTGCATAGAATGCAGAGAATCTGACACCCTGCTCCGCAAGTCTTTCCATTCCAGGAGTATTGTACCACTGGTTCAACGGATGTACAACAGGATTGCCGCGTCGGTCGGTATCAAATGGAACCGATGTATCCATGAGTCCCATATCGTCAACCAGAAAGACGACAATATTAGGCCTGTCCTGGGCTATGGAACCTACCGGCAGAAGCATGCCCGTGGCAATCAACGGAAGGTGTATCTTCTTCATATATAAATAGAGGTTATGCTCAATAGCAAATTTAAGATAATTTTCATTAACTTCGAAGACCGGCAAACAAAAAGCGGCAGTCCGTCATTTAACGAACCACCGCTTTATCTTTATCAATCGTCAATACTTTCCTATGAAAGCAAGATTCTGATTACTTGCGGATAGCAGCGATACCTGGGAGCTCCTTACCCTCAAGGTACTCAAGCATTGCACCACCACCTGTAGAAACGTAGCTTACCTTGTTGGCATAGCCCATCTGTGTCACAGCAGCAACCGAGTCACCACCACCAACGAGTGTGAATGCGCCGTTCTCTGTAGCCTTTGCAAGGATCTCGGCGATGCGGTTTGTACCCTTAGCGAATGCAGGGATCTCAAATACGCCTACAGGACCGTTCCAAAGGATAGTCTTTGAGTTCATAAGAACCTCCTCCCACATAGCGAGAGTGCTTGGAGCTGCGTCCATACCTTCCCAACCGTCAGGAATCTCTGAGTTGAGGCAGATCTTTGTGTTAGCGTCGTTAGAGAAATCGTCAGCGATCACAACCTCCTTAGAGAGATAGATCTTAACGCCCTTCTCCTCTGCCTTCTTGAGAGTATCGAGAGCAAGCTGCATCTGATCGTCCTCGCAGAGTGAGCGGCCGATCTGGCCACCCTGTGCCTTCTTGAATGTATAAACCATACCGCCGCCGATAATCATGTTGTCAACAGCGTCGAAAAGCTTCTCGATGATAGTGATCTTTGAAGATACCTTCGCACCACCTACGATAGCTGTTACAGGGTGCTCCGGAGTCTTGAGAACGTGGTCGATAGCCTTGATCTCGCCTTCCATCACATAACCGAACATCTTGTCGTTAGGGAAGTACTCTGCGATGAGAGCTGTAGAAGCGTGAGCACGGTGAGCTGTTCCGAATGCATCGTTGATGTAGCAGTCTGCATAAGAAGCGAGCTTCTTCACGAACTCCTTCTGGTTCTCCTTAACTACAGCCTTTGCAGCCTTCTTCTCCTCGTCAGTAGCGAACTCGCCTCTTGGCTTGCCCTCCTCCTCTGCATAGAAACGGAGGTTCTCGAGAACGAGGCACTCGCCTGGCTTGAGAGCAGCAACCTTCTCATCTGCTGCCTGGCAGTCATCAGCAAACTTTACAGGTGCGCCGAGGAGCTCCTCTACGCGGCCGAGGATATGCTTGAGAGAGAACTTCTCTGTAACGCCCTTCGGACGGCCGAGGTGAGACATAACGATCACAGCACCACCCTTCTCAAGTACCTTCTTGAGGGTAGGGATAGCAGCACGGATACGAGTGTCATCAGTAATCTCCATCTTCTCATTGAGTGGAACATTGAAGTCAACGCGGACAATAGCTTTCTTGCCGGCGAAATCGTAAGTGTCAATAAACTGTTGCATAATTGTATAGTATGTTTGTTGTTTTCTAAATCCGAGCAAATTTAACAATTTTCGGGGAAATTCAAATTAACTATGTCCGTAAAAACGTTCCTTTCACGGACATGATATACAAAACACCTGCTTCATCCGTAAAAACGCCCTGTTTATGTGGGGAGCAGAAGCATCTGCAGATAGAGAAATAATTTCCAAAGATGATTATGGAGACCGAAAGAAAGTGTATCTTTGCGGAGCAAAACAGAGACAATTATGATGACAATTGAAAGCCCAGGCGCATTCTGGAAGGATTACGAACTCATTGATTCCGGCAATTTCGAAAAACTCGAAAGATTCGGCCCGTTCATCATGGCACGCCCCGAGCCAAAGGCTCTCTGGGACAAGACCTTGTCCGAGGGCGAATGGAACAAGATGATCCACACCCGCTTCAAGACCGGCGCAGGATTCGGCAAGGCAGGAAAGGAAGACAGCGGCACATGGGAAAGGAAGAAAAAGATGGATGACCAGTGGTATATCCGCTACAACGGAGCACAGGAAGGTCTGGACTTCTCTCTCCGACTCGGCCTCACCTCATTCAAGCATGTGGGTGTCTTTCCGGAGCAGTCTTCCAACTGGGAATACATATACAGACAGACCAGATCCCTTGTGGAAAAGGCAGAAGCCGAAGGAAAGCCGAAGCCGAAGGTCCTCAACCTCTTCGCATATACAGGAGCAGCTTCACTTGCAGCAAAGGCAGCGGGAGCAGACGTGACCCATCTTGACTCTGTGCGTCAGGTAGTCACATGGGCAAGAGGCAATATGGAGGCAAGCCGTCTGGACAACATCAGATGGATAGTTGAAGACGCGCTCAAATTCGCCCGCAGGGAAGCAAAGAGAGGCAACACATATCAGGGCATCATTCTCGATCCGCCGGCATATGGTCACGGTCCGGACGGAGAAAAATGGAAACTCGACGAATGCCTCAACGAGATGCTTCAGTGCGTTGCGGCAATCCTCGCCCCACAGGACAGCTTCATGGTCCTCAACCTCTACTCGAACGGATATTCGGCAGTGCTTGGCGAGACCATCGTAAAACAGGCATTCTGCCTCAAGAACGCCTACAAGTCTCTTGATTTCGGCGAACTCGTACTCAGGGACAGCTATGGCAAGAACCTCCCGCTCAGCGTCTTCGTCCGACTTGCAAGATAAATCAGACATATCATAAAATCGAGTAGGAGGAAAACAAAGTAGGTTTTCCTCCTACTTTTGTTTTCCGACCTCTCACACCACCGTACATGCGGGTCCGCATACGGCGGTTCCTTATCTGCAATAATACTTTTCGTAGTATCCCACCAGCGACGGGT
>JAFYLU010000076.1 GCA_017550025.1 Bacteroidales bacterium
CTGAGACCAACACCTATGTATCTACTACATCATTCAACAACGGATATCAGGTCGGTACAAGCATCACCCTTTTCAACGGATTCTCTGCTGTCAACAACATGAAGGTAAGCAAGACTGCCCTGAAGATGGGTGTCGATCAGGAGGAGCTGACACGCGACGAGATATGTCTTGCAACAATGGAAGCATATTATAACGTCGTATATTTCGAGCAGCTTGCTCAGATCCTTGAATCTCAGGTTCAGACAGCTCAGGATGCGTTGACTCTCGCAAAGAAGCAGGAGGAACTCGGACAGAAGGGATATACCGATGTCATCGAGATGGAGGCAGAACTTGCAGACCGCGAATATCAGCTGATCAATGCAAGAAACCAGCACGCCGATGCTCTCCTTACTCTCAAGGACCTTATGTTCTGGCCTATGGATGAGGAACTGCACATTGACACATCGATGGCTGATGCAGAGGTGATAGTCTCTTTGACTCCTGAAGATGAGACAGAGAACATCATCGACTACGCGGTGCATAATCTGCCATCCATTGCTATTGCCAAGGGACGTATGGATAATGCGATGCTTGAGCTCAAGACTGCAAAATGGAGATTCACTCCGAGCCTGTCATTGAACGCTGGATGGTCGACAAGCTATTATACCTATCCAGGTATGGAGGGATATGTTGCAACTCCGTTCCATACGCAGTTCAAGAATAACGGAGGTGAATATATACAGCTATCTCTGTCATTCCCAATCTTTGACCGCCTGTCAACATTCTCAAACCTCAGAAAGAAGAGGAACGAGAGCAGAAGAGCTACCGTCCAGTACGAACAGAAGGTACGTGAGGTCGAAGCAGAAGTGATCAGGGCTGTACAGGACAGAGACGGAGCATCGGCGGCTTTCCATCAGGCTGACAGAAGAGCTGCTCTTCAGGAGGAGGCATATCACCTGAACGTCAGGAAGCTCGAACAGGGTCTGATATCGACCATCGATTTCCAGAAGGCTTCGGACAACTGGCTCAATGCCAAGACCAGCAGGCTGGATGCACTCCTTAAATTCTACATCAAGCGCAGCGTGGTGAACTATTACAATGGAATTAGCTATATCAATCAGTAACAGACTATAACGATAAAATATAACCCTATGGACAAGATAATTGAAAAGAAGAAAGGAATTGCAGTGGCATTCACTAAGAAGGCTTTGCCGTTTTGGTTTGGTGCCCTAATGGCGGCGTTCATCCTCTGGCTCGTGCTTCGCGACGATGCCAGCACACTCAGGGTCAACGGAGAGACTCTCTCTATCAGCGAGGTACGAAGCGGAGAGTTCAACGACTACATCCGCATCAGCGGTCAGGTGCAGCCGATGACCACTATCCAGATCAGCCCGCAGGAAGGCGGTATCGTAAAGGAGATCATCATCGAGGAGGGTTCCAAGGTGAATGCTGGAGATGAGATTCTTCGTCTGAGCAATGACAATCTCGACCTTCAGATTCTTAATTCAGAGGCAGAGTTGGCTGAGAAGGAGAATCTTCTTCGCAACACTATGATCTCCATGGAGCAGCAGAGGCTTAGCGTGCAGCAGGAGAAGCTCCAGCTGCAGATCGAGGTGAAGAGACTCAAGAGAAAGTATGAGCAGAACAAGGCTCTCTACGAAGAGAAGCTCATCGCCCGTGAGGAGTATCTGATGGCTCAGGAGGATTATGAACTTGCGGCTGGTCGTCTGGAACTGGTCAAGGAGCGTGCTACACAGGACAGCCTTTACAGAAGCGTCGAGATCCGTCAGATGCAGGAGAGCCTTGAGAACATGCGTCTCAATATGCAGATGATACGTCGCAGAAAGGATAATCTCACAATCAAGTCCCCTATCAGCGGTGAGCTCGGACTTCTTGATGCGACACTCGGACAGTCGATTGCAAGCGGAACGAAGATCGGTCAGATTAATGAACTTGGAAGCTATAAGATCGAGGCTCAGATTGACGAGCATTATATCGACAGGGTGTCTGCAGGATTGTCAGCATCGTTCGAAAGACAGAACGAGTCATACGACGCGGTCATCAGGAAGGTCTATCCTGAAGTTCGTGAGGGTAAGTTCAAGGCTGACTTCAAGTTCAGCGGAGAGCAGCCTGCAAACATCCGCACTGGACAGACATATTACCTGAACCTGCAGCTCGGCCAGCCAGAGAAGGCCATTCTCATCCCTCGAGGCACATTCTACCAGAAGACAGGAGGAAAGTGGATCTATGTTGTCTCTCCGGAGGGTGGAAAGGCCGTAAAGCGTGAAATCCGTATTGGTCGTCAGAATCCTCAGTTCTATGAAGTGCTTGAAGGATTGGAAGCCGGGGAAAAAGTGATAACTTCGGGCTATGATAATTTTGGAGATAATGAGGTGCTGGTATTCTAACTAATGACTTTACAAAATGAAACTAAAGGAAACTATAATAAAGGCATTATCTCTCGGTACGGGAGTAGCCATCGGTCTGATTCTGATAGCGAAGGTATGCTATGAGATGAGTTATGACACCTGCTACAGAGATGCAGACCAGATATATAAGATTCGCACCCTTTACAATCAGCAGGGAGAAGAATCGGAGTATGACAATGTATCCGGAGCTGTGGCTCCTGGATTCAAGGAGCACGTTCCCGGAATTGAGACTGCAACCCGATGGACTTTCATTTTCAACAGTGACAAGTTTATCGATGAGCAGAAGAATATCATCACTGGAGAATGTATTGTGGCCGATACATGTTTCTTTGATGTCTTTGATGCAGAGATTCTCGCCGGTAATCCTAAAGAGGCTTTCAGCCAGATTGCAGTCGCAATGGTGTCTGAGTCTTTTGCAGAGAAACTTGGCGGAGTATCGGAAGCTGTCGGACAGATCATCTACAATGAGGAGATGCCGAACTTCAAACTTGAGATCGCCGGAGTCTATAAGGACTATCCTTACCACAGCTCTGTCAAAAATGATGTTCTTGTCTCTATGGAGAGCCTTGTCAAATCATCTACAGAGAACTGGGTGGGAAATGACAGGTACAGAGGATATGTAAGGCTTGCTGAAGGTACTGATCCGGATATGCTCGCTCCTGCCATAAGACTTATGCAGGAAAACAATTATCCACCTGAAATAAAAGCCATGGCGGAGACATCGGGTATCGACATTCATTATTTCCTTTCTCCGCTTGTGGGTGCACATACATCTTCTTCCGCAATGAAGAACATGATGGTCATTCTGACTATTGTTGCCATACTTCTTATCTTGATTTCACTCTTGAACTATATCCTGATGTCGGTTTCTGCATTGGTGAAGAGGTCAAAGGAGATGGGTGTCCGTAAATGTTACGGAGCTGCCAGTGCAAACATCTATGGAGTCATGTTCAAGGAAGCAGCTCTTGATGTTGCAGCAGCCCTCGTTGTTGTAGCGGTCATAGTCCTCTCACTCCAGACAGTCATAGAGGATATAGTCGGAGTTCCTGTGGATGCCCTTATGGTAAAGGGAACTTATATCACAGCTGTAGGAGTGGTGCTGGCAGTATTCCTTATCGCAGCCATCGTTCCGGGCTATCTATATTCGAAGATTCCTGCCGGTGCAGCAATAAAAAACTATCGTGAAAACAAGAAGATATGGAAGTTAGGACTCCTGTTCATTCAGACCGGCATATGTGCACTTCTTCTCACCCTCGTGTGTGTCATCAGCGCACAGTACAACAAGGCAATCAATGACAAGCCGGGATATGAATACGAAAATCTGCTTTATGCCGTGCTTACGGGTACTGACAAGAGTGTGCATCCGGGAATCATCAACGATCTGAAAGCTACCCCAGGCGTGCTTGATGTGCAGGTATCATACAGCCTTCCGCTTGATTACAGCTCCGGAAACAACATCTATATCTACGATAACGGACATAAGGAACTGTTCAATATCGCTGACCAGTACGAGGGTTCTGCAGGACTGTTCGATATGTTGGAGATACCATTCGTTGAAGGCCGATATCCCCAGACTGCCAATGAAGTAGCAGTAAGCGAAAGTTTTGTGAAGAAGATGATGGAGTTCCAGGATTGGAGTGACGGAGCAGTGGGAAAGCAGATCTGCATTACCGAACACAGTCAGACTGCAAATCAAGCATTCACAGTAAGCGGTGTATATAAGGACTATAGAATCAACACCCTAACCAAGCAGGATACCAGAGCCAGCATCAAGTTCTTGGGCGAAGTCGGCAAAACCAATATGCCATTTATGGCCATCAAGGTGTCCGAGGTCTCAAACGAGATGATGGCAAAGGTGGAAGAGGTCATCCAGGCAAGAATCGAGAACAAGGATGTGGTCGTTAAGTCATACAAGGACTCTATGAGGGAAGCGTATTCAAGCGAGCGAAGGATGAAGAACACTGTCATTATCGGATGCGTGGTATCTATACTCATCGCCCTCTTCGGACTCATCGGCTATGTTCGTGACGAGTCGCAGAGAAGAAGCAAGGAGATGGCTGTACGCAAGATCAACGGAGCCACTGTCAGGGAACTCGTGGGAATCTATGTGATGGAAATAATGAAACTCAGTATTCCTGCCATCATCCTAGGCAATACAGGAGCATACTTTGCAGCCTCGGCTTGGCTCAAGAACTTCTCCGAGAAGATTGCCCTCACTCCTTGGTATTTCATCCTTGCGGACGTGGTGATCATCCTTCTGGTATCAGGATGTGTGATAATGAACAGTCTCCGTATATCGAGAAGCAATCCGGTGGAGTCGTTGAAGAATGAATAGATTGCCGGTCAAGCCGGCAATGACGACTTGACAAACGTCATCCCCGACCTGATCGGGGATCTTTACAAACCTGTAAAATATTTTTACACTCACCAAGAGCACGCAAAAGACACAAACAATTATAAAACAATAAGTTATACAGTTTGGCACAATACTGATATACTACTTTACAAACAACACCGAATATTAACGATTAAATAATACTAAGATGATTACAGTAACAAACCTCAGCAAGATTTTCCGTACAGAGGAAATCGAGACAACAGCACTCAACGGTGTATCATTTGAAATCAACGATGGCGAATTCGTAGCCATCATGGGTCCTTCAGGATGTGGTAAGTCAACCCTTTTGAACATTCTCGGTCTTCTTGATAACCCGACAGACGGAAGCTACCAGCTTCTTGGTCAGGAGGTAGGCAAGCTCAAGGAGAAGGATCGTACCAAGTTCCGTAAAGGCAACATCGGATTCGTATTCCAGAGCTTCAACCTCATCGAC
>JAFYLU010000077.1 GCA_017550025.1 Bacteroidales bacterium
CACTTCTCCTGAAACTCCGTCCACAACTGCTCGGACACTTCCAAGGTGATCCGTCACATGAAGCATCGGAACCATTACCTTGCCATCGTCTTCCGTCTCCCTCGCAACAAACCTTCCTCCGGCAAATCCCGCACTCTCCAGCTCAATACTGTTTCCAGTCTTCCTGTATATCAAAGAACCAAGGTACAGAAGCCCATCTCCATCACTGTTCTGCGCACTGACCTTCGTACCGTCTGCAAGATAGGAATAATGCACCAAATCCGTATCGTTCAGACTTACTTTTTCGACAAGGCCGAGATCATTCCATGTCAGCGACATGCCCGTACGGCCATCGAAGGTCATGTTGCCGTCGGCGTCGTATGCGTAGTTTCCGGACAGCTCACCATTGTCCACAAGACATTCAAGGCGGTTGCCGTCGTAATGATAGGTCAGGTCGTTGACTGCCGAACCGTCTTCTCCTGTCCTGGTAAGAGAAAGGATGTTTCCGTTGGAGTCATAGCTGATGCCGCTTTCCGAGAGTGCATCGACAGGGTTGCCGTTCCTGAACAAATGGCTGTCAACAATTCTGGATAAAGCGTCGTATGCAAGCGAATAGGCCTTTGTGTCTGAGTTCTCTCCTCGACTCCACTCCCATTCGGAAATGTTGCCGGTGAATGAGGCATCGGATTCTTCAAACTCCGGATTCTGATAGCGCATAACCGAAGACCAGCTGTCATTCTCGATTGAAGTCTGCCATCCGCGTACATTGTAGGTATGCATGGTTGTGTCAGAGACCTCGCCGTTGCTTACGACGGTCATCTTCAGACGTCCGACAGGGTCGTAGGTGTTCCTGGTCACCACTTCCACGCCGTCGAGGTCAGTGACGGTCTCCACCAGTCGTCCGGCGCGGTCGTACTCATGGATGCGGGAGAGAAGGGACTCTGTGCCGTCAGCAAGGCTGTGGGACTCCTTTTCCGTAAGGACATTCCCAAGAAAATCATGAGTGTTCGTAATGATTGAAACTCCTCCGGCATTATTCTCGAAAACCGTCTGGGTTATATTGCCGTAACGGTCATAATATATTGCTGAAAGACGCATGTCTCCGGTCTCGAGGTCTCTCGTCAGGCTTCCTGTCATCATTCCCCGGCAGGTAAGTCCAGATCCGGCCGTGTCACGTCGCGTCCCTGCCACTTCAGCTGAATCAAACATGAGGGCGGCAGAACGTGACCCGAACTTCTCCAGGAACGAGTAGTCGTCATAGTAGAACGCCTGATGGAGCTCGATGGACTCGAGACAGGATGTCGTCTTCCAGAACCCTGATGCCAAAGGACCATCGCCGAAGATGGACAATATATCTGCAACGGCTGTCTCCTTCATGGACTCATATGTTCCCGAACAGATGCCTGTCAATGCTTTCCAACTTTACGGGAATGGTGGCTCCAGACCTAGCTGAAAATGAAAAAATCGGCCCCGTAACCGGAGCCGATGATATAAAAGTTATGAGTTTGATCGGAAATTATGCGAAAGTCAGCCGAGTGACTCAGATTGAAGGAATTAAATGACTATCCCTAGGTTAATTCTCGTTTTATTATTCCAAGTTAGTGGAATTAAATATGTCAGCATCCTTTATCAAAGTTTCGTATGTTGCAAAATCAGACGGTGTGAGTTCGGGATGGTTGTTGAAAAAATCAATCAGCACTTCTATATGTTTACTTCTGATGTCTTCCGTATATCCATGCTCTTCGATAATAACAATATCTTCCTGCTGCTTAAGCAGGATATGGAGTCGCCAAGGAAGTATTAGAGGACAATAAAAAGTGAATATGCCATTTGATTTAAGGAGTTCCTCACATGTAACGAACTGTTCTGTTAATAAATTCTGAACAAGAATAGGCTCATTAAATACCAAGATACAATCATCTTCTATCTGCTCCTGTTCTTGCTGTTTGACGGAAATGATAAATTCTTCCGGAATATTATCTGTTACCATAAGATGTGATAAAAGAGAATCCCCTATCTCCAAATTATATGGAACTGGCTTCTGAGCATATAAATTAAATGTCAAAAACAACAGTATAATAAAGACACATCGCTTCATTTTCAATCATTATTTAAATTTAATCTGAATATTCGTCTCCTTTTGTAGCGCTTCATGAATTGCTTTATATAAAGCATCAAGGCTATCCAATGGTTTTGTCATATAGAGCTCACGGATCATATCACGGGATATTTTTATAGGAGATTTTTCGATTACACTTTTACTAGATTTCTCATGCATAAGTCTGATATTATCACTCGTGGTATGTTCAATCTCATGGGCAAAATTGACAGCCATTGCTTCATAAGTATCAAGCAGGTACGAGCGGTTTTCAGCCTTCTTCTTATAAATTACAATTTCACACTCTCTACTTGGATAATACTTTCCTGTACATGTATTATATTTAATACCAGCGATTTTATTATAGCCATATCCATTTTCAGCAACCTCATTATTGTTGATTATTACCATAATATCTGCAGGACTCTGAGTTATTTTATCCAATTGTTTAGTTCCGGTTCTTGTCTTCAGCATGGCTTTTACTAATTCGATTTCTTCCATAGATGCTTGAGCTGAGAATCCATTTTTGTCGTATATTACCTGTCCTAAATAATTGACCCATCTTTTTCCATCCGGGTCAATATACTTCACCGGATTGCCAGCGCAGAAGGCATATGGCGATATGCCGTAGTACTTCTCCGCGAGAGGATCCTGAGCGAACCATCTTCCCAATACTGGGTCATACTGTCTTGCACCATAGTCGATGTAGCTGACTGCATCTCTGAAAGAGGCCGGATAGAGCGAC
>JAFYLU010000078.1 GCA_017550025.1 Bacteroidales bacterium
CAGCATCTCACTACTTAAGTTCACTTCCACAAGTGATTCATGTGATATGCCTATTACGGTCTGCACTCCTGCATACTCTTCGGATTCCGTCCTATCAATCTGCAGGCAGTCTTTCGTTTTCTGCATTTCTTCCGTCATAGGGTTTTCATTTCACGGCACTTGTTTATATAAGGTTCTGCCCTTCCCCGAATGTGCCGATTTTTTTTCTCGGGTACTATGGCTTCGGCTGACTTCTCGCAGTTCGTTGTTACTACTTACCTGTCGGCTCGTCTGCGAGACCTCCCCAGATAAGAACATGCTCTTTCCGCCTTATGCCTGCCGCATTTACCCACATGTATTCCGAATGACTATCGGGCTTTGATTTCACGTGCAACCTTACCCCACATGTAGGCCTTATATGCGATTTCTGTCCGTCAGGCCAGACTTTTGCCGCCGGCTTCCTTCAGATTCCACCTCACGGTGGACACCCTTGCCTTTAGCTAAATGCTTCCCGTCATTAGGGCGCATTGGGGACTTTCACCCGTTAGAACATGCCCATGCTGGGCGTACACGATTAAAGACTGCAGCCCGCAATCGGACTGCAGTTTTTAATCTATCTTCTCGGGAAGAGGAGTTCCATATCCTTGTCCAAAGCCTTTGAGGCAAGATCTTCAGGAATGAATCTCCATTCCCCTATGACATTCCTGTCGCCGGTCAGTGCTGGATCTATCACCTTATTTTCAACCAGGTAGTCATAGAGGATATTTCGGATTTCAGGATAATATTCCACAACCCTGTCATTGATCCTGTCTGTATCAACGCCTGCAGCTGACATAAGTCCGCCACCGCCGCTTGCACGATACGATGTCATGGCAACATTGTATTCCGCAGTCTCATCAAAGGCTGTTCCGTCTGCAAGGGATTCGATCAGAATACGCTGTCCCACAGGCTTGGTCACATCTACCTTATAAACAAGGCCCGCTGCAGAATCAAAGTTGTAGGATCTGTTCACGAAAGACCAACGGCTCTGTCCGGTACGCGGATCAGCTGCATTCACGATCTTAAGCACATGGTCATCAGCAGAATCTACCGTATTGATCCAGCTGTCATATGAGAACTCAAGATAATCCTTGATCTCCTTTCCTGTCATCTTCACCACAAAGAGCTGATTCTCATATGGATATATTGTAAAGAGATCGTTATACACAAGTGTTCCTTCCTTGACGAAACCATTGAAGGTAAGAGGAGCCGCAAAAGATATCTGCGCAGGACTGCAGCCGATGGAAAGGGTATGTATAAGATTCATGTAGTCTGACATGCCCCTATATGCATCACGTGTGCGGAGTTCTGTCTTAAGTTCACCTACCTCCTTGAGGGTAAAGGCCTTGACAGCTTCGAATTCCTGTCTGAAAGTCTGCTGCATCTGCTTGTCGACATTATTCTTGTCAACAGGAAGAAGTTCCGCATCCAAGGTCTTGGAAACAACCTTTCCGTTCTCCACCTTGAGCTTGACTGTACCGAATCCCAGATTACGGCAATGGCTTCCTGCATTGATAAGGCAGATGCTGTCATTCTTATGCACGACAGGTCTGTGGTCATGAGCACAGATCACGAAATCCACTCCACGAAGACTGTTGAAAAGGTCAAGTCCCTGACTTTCAAGCTGGCTGCCGTCTCCCTCACCTGTACCGGCATGAACTGCAACGATCACGACATCAGACTTTTCCTTTGCGACGATTCTGTCGACAGTCTCCTGAGCCATAGGCAGGAGAGACTCGAAAGTCATTCCCTCCCACAGAAGCGGAGAAAGCCAGCTCTTGATGTTAGGATTGGTAAATCCGATGACGGTGATCTTCAGACCATGTCTTTTCAGGGTCACATACTCCTGGAAATAAGGCTTTCCGTCATCCGTACGGAGTGCATTGGCAGCAAGGAAAGGCACATCCATGGTCCTGCAGATACGGTCATAGACAGGATGTCCGGTCTCTATGTCATGATTTCCCACCACTACGGCATCATAGCCGACATATTCCATCATACTTGCGAAAAGATGCTTTGAGACTGTATCTGCATAGTTATAGTAATATGCGGCGTTGTCGCCCTGAAGACAGTCTCCCGCATCTATAAGGATAACATTGTCTGCTCCGTCTGCAACACGGATGCTGTCCGCATACCATGACACATTTGTCAGCGCATTGCTTGTCCTGTCGGTCACATATAGGGAATCGAAATAACGGCCGTGGATGTCGTTGGTAGTGAGCACGCGGAATGTGTACTCTCCGTCCTTTGGCCCGCAGCATGAAGCCAGCAAAGCCGCCGCTGCAACGATCGAATAAATTATATTCTTCATATTGTTACTGTTTATCTGTTTGTCAATTCGTGGAGGTTGAACCTGATCCCGACCATCTGCTGGCAGCCTGAATAACGGAAGCCATTGAAATGGAATCTCGCCGACACCTTGATGTTGAGATATCTGCCAAGCGCAGGCTCCCAATATACCTCAAACCTGTCATACAGTCCCGGACCGGTCTGTCCGTCATCATGGACCCTGTAGAAAGGATCTCCGAGGTATAGTCTTGTACCATATTTGTCACCTGCCGTATCAGAACTGTCATAATAAGGCATCATGTCAGTTCCATAAAAAAGTCGGTTGGCTATTCCAACGTTCCAGTTCCGCACACCGACTTCAAGCTCGCCGCCGCCCGGAAACACATAATGCCCGACAAATTCCCTGTCATGCTGCATGGCCTGCAGCCAGCCTAACCTTACGGAAAAACGTTGCAGCCCCATCATGCTTCCAAGCTGGAAATCCACGAAAGGATTGAGAAGGATATTGTCCACCACTCCCCTCGCCTTTCGCGATCCTGCAAAATGATACATATAGGCTGCATAGCCTGCACTGAAGAAGTCGGTTATCCTGCTTTCACCGCTGGAAAATATCATGAATTTCTCCTTGCGTACCTGACCGTACTGTCCGAACCAGTCACATCCCACTTCCCAATACGCCTTCGGCCGTCTGATCTTCAGCAGAATACCCTCGAGATTGTTATCATAGAAACGGAGTGAATCAGAAAAGAAAACATCAGAATATTTTCCCTCTGAAGCCTTACGCGGAAAAATTCCGGCATAAAGCTCAAGACCGGTATTTCCGGCAGTGCGTCTCATATTGTAATAGACAGTGAGCTCGCGCAGCAATGCAGAGTTGTTCAATGACATGGATGTCTCGCCGGATTCTCCACCCGCAAGAATTTCGGAAACCGGAGAAGCCCCGAAATCCTTCATCACATCGATTCCGGCCATGAGCCTGTGGCTGATGCCGTGTTCCGGCTGGTCGAGGCGTATGCCGACAGAAGGAGTAAGTCTTGCACCGAAAATGGTCATCGAAGGGGTAAATGCGCTCCTGTAGAACTCCCTGTTATCAAAATTCATTTCAAAATCCACATCATACGCAATCCGGACCTTACCGGTTTCCTCCGCACATAATGGTAGGAATGAAAGGCAAAACAGAACGAATGATGCAATTATCCTGTGATTCATAATCAAGTCTGTATAAAATCTTTCAAAGTTAAGCATTTTGGACGATTTTTGGCTACTTTTGCACTGCAATAAACCCAAATTCAACAGTATATGCTGAAACTACAGACACCTGTAACGGACGAGCCTTGCAAGACAGGCATTTCATACAACGACAAGATCATGATGCTCGGAAGCTGCTTCACGGACAATATCGGCAAGATGCTTTCGGACTACGGATTCGATGTATGCGTCAACCCGTTCGGAGCTCTGTACAATCCGGTCTCAGTGCTCAACAGCATCGAAAGACTGGCAAGCTGCAGGAAATTCACCGAGGAGGATTGCGTGCTGATTGGGGCAGGAGACGAGCGCATATGTTCGTTCCATCACCACACGAGCTTCGCCAGAGAAAGTGTGGAAGAGTTCCTCTCTGAAGCAAACGAAGCACTGCAGAAAGCCTCAGAACATTTCCTGGCCAGCAACAGAATAATAATAACCCTTGGCACAAGCTGGTGTTTCAGACATATATCAAAAGACTTCATAGTATCCAACTGCCTGAAGCATCCTGCTGCGGAATTCAGACGCGAACGCCTTAGTGTAAAGGAAGTTGCCGAAGCGTTAAGAAGGATCACTGAACTTTCCGTTCCCGGAATGCAACCGAAGGAATTCATATTCACCGTCAGCCCGATCCGACATTTCAAAGACGGTGCACACGGCAACCAGATAAGCAAGTCCACCCTTCTCCTTGGAATAGAGGATGTCCTCGAGGACTGCAGGGCGGATTATTTCCCTGCGTATGAAATCGTCAATGACGAACTGCGCGACTACAGATTCTATGCGGAAGACATGTGTCATCCTTCCGACCAGACTATCAGATACATCTTTGAAAGATTTGTCAGCTGGGCCCTGCCGGCATCAGAACATCAGACTCTTGAACAGAACATCAAGACTTATCTCCGCAGCCGACACAGACAGCAGCACATCTGATTTCTCATTACGGCAAGATTTTCGTCATGAATATATTGGAAACAAGAAAACTATTGCTACATTTGCAGTGTACCATTTCACTAATACACTAAAACATGTAACAACAACCCTGGAAAGGGACTTGACAACAGACACTTTAAAAGTATATATCATGATCAGAATCAAAGATTTAGGATTCGCATACAGCGGTAATCCCATTCTGAAAGACATCAGCATGGACCTCAAGGAAGGCTGCATCTACGGTCTGCTTGGTGAAAACGGCGTAGGCAAAACCTCCCTTCTGACCCTTCTCTGCGGCCTGAAGAAGGCGCAGACAGGAACTATCGACACTGACGGATACAATCCATATGACAGACAGCCGTCATTCCTCTCCGAGCAGTACTACCTTAGCGATGAAGTGACTGCAATGAACATGACCGCTGCCGGATATGCAGAGACTTACGGCAGGTTCTGGATGAACTTCGACATGAAAAAATTCCTCGAAGTGATGGAG
The DNA here is from genome assembly GCA_017550025.1 of Bacteroidales bacterium. Classification (GTDB taxonomy): domain Bacteria; phylum Bacteroidota; class Bacteroidia; order Bacteroidales; family UBA932; genus Cryptobacteroides. The sequence goes on from JAFYLU010000078.1 coordinate 4,973, forward strand.
ATCTTCGGTAACGACCCGAACCAGATGATGGACAAGGTCTCACTCGGACAGCTTAAGAAGACCTACATTGCCTTCGCTCTCGCCTGCAACACAAAATACCTGTTCATGGATGAACCTACAAACGGACTTGACATTCCATCAAAGTCACAGTTCAGAAAAGCGATGACAAAATATACCCGTGAAGATTCGGTCATTGTCATATCCACTCATCAAGTACGAGACCTGGAAAATCTCATTGACCCGATCATCATTCTTGAACGAAGGAATGTACTGCTGAATGCCAGCATCGCAGAGATATCTGACAAATTATATTTCGACTACGGCAGCGAAAAGCATCCCGACGCCCTGTACAGCGAGATGATTCCCGGAAGCAACATCCAGGTCCTCCTCAACCAAAGCGGCGAAGAAAGCAAGGTCAACATTGAAGCCCTGTTCAACGCCGTACACCAGAACAAGGAACTAATAAAGGGTATTTTCAACTCAAAGATGTAAAGACATGAAAGCCAAGGACATATTCAATTTAAGAAGGTTCTGGAAGTATTTTGCTTCAGACATCAGAACCTGCACGAGAAACTACGGCATAAGCCTGCTGGCGATATCATTGCTGTCCCTGACAACTACATATATCATAAGCATAGCACTTAATCTGATCGGAGACAAAGAGTGGCAGGGACCTGGGATAGAAATACGCAGCATTGTATTCATTGCTGCCATTCTGCTCATCGTAATAACCATGCCGGCAAAATGCTATGGAAAACTGACAGACAAGCAATACGGATCGCTATGGCTCATGCTCCCTGCATCAAGACTGGAGAAGTTCATCAGCATGGTCATCATGACCGTAACAGTATTCCCGCTCGCAGGAATGATCCTCTACCTCGGTCTCGACACATTGATATGTGCAATTGACCCGACATGCGGAAACAACATAATTGCGGGAGTCGCCGGGATCAGATTGGATCTTATTCATAGTGAGTTACAGGCCGAACTGTTGGCTGAAGGAATGTCACAGCAGAGCGTAGAGGCCGTGTCTCAGCTTACAAATCCTCTCATGTACATCGGAGAATTCGCAGGAACAATCCTGCCATTCCTGCTCGGAGCTATCTTCTTCAGAAAAGGCAAGATCGTTATGACATTCATCTCAATATTCGCGTTCGGCATGGTATTGAGCATGATAGCTCCGCCGATCATTATAATAGCATGCAAGGATATTATCATGGAGATAGGAGAAACCGGTGATGTGAACCTCCTTCTAGAAAGCATGGTCATCCAACATCTTGCTTTGCTGAACTTTATTGTAAACGCCATCGGCAACATAGCCATGCTTACAGCAATATATTTCAGAATCAAGACCTTGAAGCATTAGCTTATGGAATTCAACAGCAACAGACCCATTTATCTCCAGATTTGCGACTGGATATGTGAAAAGATCTTGAGCGGCGATCTGGCACCGGACTCGAGAATACAGTCCGTAAGGGAATTAGGTGCCGAGATCGGAGTGAACCCCAACACTGTCATGAGATCATACGAAAAGCTAACGGCCGACGGGATCATATACAACAAAAGAGGTATAGGCTATTTCATATGTCCGGACGCAAGAGCAATAGTCCTGAATGCGATGAAACAAGAGTTCATGGAAAAGGAACTTCCACTGATACTCAAAAAGTTACATCTGCTTGAAATCAGACCGGAAGACATCTTCTGACAGACAGCGATATTGCAGTTTCAAAGAAAATGTCTAAATTTGCCTCGTACGGACCTGGCCGGATAAAGATTTACCCGGATGAAGAAACTTTTATCATTAAATATTGCGACACTGCTGTCACTCATGGCAGCGGTGTCGTCATGCACTAACTTCAGCGACCACGATCTCGTAATGGGAGAGAAACAGAAGAATCTGTTTATCAGCGGCGTCGCAGTTGACATAGCGACAGGAAAGCCCATTGAAGAGATTCAGATCACCATGACAGCAACAGAGCTGTACGACAGTCATGAAGGAAGGGTGGTGACAAAAAGCACATACACAAACAATTACGGTCTGTACACCATTGCAGCCGAAGGATTTTCAGAGCCACTTACATGTATCGTAAGGGCAGAAGACCCGAACGGAATCTATCTTCCGGCCACATCCCAGGAGGTGATGGTATCATGGCAGGGCATGGCATATGATGCTGCCAGCAAAACATTCTTCGTGAACGAGTGCAACTTCTACATGGAAAAGAAATGAAAGGACTGCACAATATATTGATTTTCACAATCATATCCATACTCACGCTGTCATGTTCGGCAGGGGAAAGATATGATGGTCCTGCCGGAGACACTGATTATGGAACGCCATTCATGGCGGGGAAGGTGACAGATGTCAACGGCATGCCTATAGAACACATAATGGTCACCATATACTGGGGGGCAGAACATCCCGATCCCGATATCGAATACACAGACAGTGACGGAAGATTCATGTTCAGGTCAAGATTTACCGGCAATAATGAAAGTCCCGCAACAGTCATAGTAAGGCTTGAAGATATCGACGGGGAGGCAAACGGCGGTCTTTATGAAAGCAAGACAGAATCAATGACCATATTCAAAGATGACATCAGTTCCGGCAACGGGAACAACGCCATCATAACTTTCCGCCTGAATCGCGCCACTGCTTCGGAGAACAGCCGACAATCTTGACAAACTGCCTGTGGAAATTGGAACGGTCACTGAAGCCGGATATCTCTGCGATGATATTGGTTGAGGCAGACTTGTTCTCGAGAAGGAGTCTCTTTGCGTCATTGATTCGCATCTCCGTCCTCCATGTCTTGAAATCCTTGCCCTTTTTCAAAATGAAATAATGATGAAGGATATCCTTTGAGGTATTCAGCTCTGAAGCGATCTGCTCCCTGCTCTTGTCATATTCGCGCCAACGCTTTTCAGCAACCCATCTTTCCAATGCTTCTTCAAGCTCACGGAATTCTTTTTCTGCGACTTCCGGGGTCATAGGTTCCTCCGCCTTCCTGATCCTTCTGCTGTTGATTCTCTTCATAAGTTCCTGACCGGACAATGTCTTGTACGCGAAAGCATCGAGAACGAGCTTGTGACTGCTGAGGAATGATATATAGTTTGAAGTAAAGTACAGCATGTAAAGCAGATACCAGAGGGTATATAGGGAGGCTACTTCCATCTTATAGTCAAGAATCCAGTAGAGTCCGAGATATACAAGCACGAAGAGGTTTGTCAGCATGGAAATGACATAGCAGAACTTCACCCACCTGATCCTGTGGCTCTCGTCATCATCATAAAAATTCTCAAGATCTTTCACGGACTGCTTGAAGGCACGGTCGAAATAAACAATGTAAGCGATAGACTGAATAAGAAAAGCTGTCAAGGCCACCACCACAGTTGTCCAGAAAAACGTCTGATTGCCGGACCTGTACGACTCGATGAGAAGAAAGGCCACAAGGGCAGAGACGAAAAGTCCGGGCATGAAAAGATTCTGCCTCCTGGTCTTTTCCATCTTGAGAAGGGAAATCATCGAATAGGAAATGATGGAAGTGGAGAAATGGACAACAATGTATATCGTCAGCATCGTGAACATCTCCCAGTCCCAGATGTCGGGAGAACCATACATTCCAATGGTATAGAACATCAGGAAGCCACACAGAAGGAAGCTCACCACAATGGCATGCTTTGAACTTGCAAGCTTGCTGCTGTAATCGGACTGCGGCAGCTTGATAAGCATCAGCAAAAGTGCGAGGACACTTGAACCTACCCCCACAATAAGCTGTATCGCCGTATCGGCATTGATGTTTACGCTTATCATCCTTAAAATGTGCACATTCCATCCCCTCTAAATATGAGAGGTTTTAAATTACAGACTGCGAAAATACGGATTTTTTCGTTATTTTTGCAACCGTTTTTCCCCGAAAACGGGCCATATGGCTGAACTTAACTGAAATAACGGTAACAACATGCTGGATATCAACACAATAGATAAATTTGACAAGATAGCGACCCCATTCTATTATTATGACATGGATCTCTTCAGAAAGACAGTAGACCATGTAGCTGACCTCGCATCGCAGCACGATCTGAAAGTGCATTACGCGATCAAGGCAAATGTAGAAAGGAGATTGCTTGAATATATCAGCTCGAAAGGCTTCGGAGCGGACTGTGTGAGCGGAAATGAGGTGCTTCACGCGCACAGCTGCGGCTTCCCTGCCGACAAGATCGTATATGCAGGTGTGGGTAAGAGCGACAAGGAAATCTACGACGCAATGAACCTCGGCATCGAAGCATTCAACTGCGAGTCGCTTCAGGAGATATTCGTCATCAACGAGATGGCTCATCTTCATGGTGTGAAGGCAAGCGTATCCGTGAGAATCAATCCAGACATTGACGCTCACACTCACAAATACGTGACCACAGGTCTTTACGAGAACAAGTTCGGAATATCGAGCCACGAATTCGACAAGCTCATCGAATTCATACAGAAAAGCGAGCACATAGACTTCTTCGGCCTGCATTTCCATATCGGATCGCAGATAACAAGAGTGGAGGAAGTGTTCTCACTCGAGTGCAAGAGAGTGAACGAGATAGTTAAATATTTTGAGAGCCAAGGACTTACCGTGAAGAATATCAATCTCGGAGGAGGACTCGGCGTTGACTATGACGATCCTGACGGAAATCCGATCGCGGATTTCGGAACATGGTTCAAGGCGATTTCAGACAATATCATACGCCGTCCAGACCAGAATGTGCACATCGAACCGGGCCGTTCGCTCGTCGCACAGTGCGCTTCGCTCATATCAAGAGTACTCTTCGTCAAGAGCGGAGAGACAAAGAACTTCCTGATCATGGACGCCGGCATGAACGACCTGATCAGACCTGCACTTTACGGTGCATATCATAAGATCGAGAATCTTTCTGCTGAACAGAGATCGTTCTTCCCTACATTCCAGGCTTATGACATTGTAGGACCTGTCTGTGAATCCAGCGACGTATGGGGAGCGGGAAGACTCCTTCCGTTGAGCGTAAGAGGTGACCTTATGGCCATCCGAAGCACAGGTGCGTACGGCCAGGTGATGGCAAGCAGATACAATATGAAGAATCTTGCTCCGTCCGTCTTCAGCGACATGATTGACGAAGCACCGACTGCAACGGACTATTTCGCATAATCCGTCATCTCCATCCCCGGCCTGACCGGGGACCTGAAAAGAAAAATAAAACAGAAAACATATGTTCGAGAATTTAAGTGAAAGACTTGAGAGATCGTTCAAGATCCTCAAAGGAGAAGGCAAGATCACCGAGGTAAACATCTCGGAAGCAATGAAGGACATCCGCCGCGCCCTTCTTGATGCCGATGTAAGCTACAAGATCGCAAAGCAGTTCTGCGATGACGTCAAGAAGAAGGCAATCGGACAGAATGTCCTCACTGCAGTGAAGCCGCAGCAGATGATCGTAAAGATCGTGCACGACGAGCTCGCAGCACTCATGGGAAGCAATGCATCTGATGTGAACCTCAAGGGCTCGCCTGCAGTGGTGCTCGTAGCCGGTCTCAACGGTTCCGGTAAGACAACTTTCTCAGGAAAGCTTGCCCTCAACATCAAGAGCAAGAAAGGAATGAAGGTCCTCCTTGCTGCCTGCGACTACTTCCGTCCAGCCGCTATCGACCAGCTGAAGGTACTCGGAGAGCAGATCGGAGTGCCTGTATATGCAGAGGAAGGCGTCAAGGATCCTAACCGCATCGCCCTCAACGCCATTGCAAAGGCAAAGGCAGAAGGTTATTCTGTGGTGATCGTCGATACAGCCGGACGACTTGCTGTCGATCAGGAGCTGATGGATGAGATTTCATCACTCAAGGAGGCCGTACAGCCTACAGAAACCCTCTTCGTTGTCGATGCGATGACAGGTCAGGATGCAGTAGAGACTGCAAAGATCTTCAACGAAAGACTCGACTTCGACGGAGTTGTGCTCACCAAGATGGACGGTGACACAAGAGGTGGTGCCGCACTCTCTATCAAGGCAATCGTAGGAAAGCCTATCAAGTTCGTGAGCATGGGCGAGAAGATGGAGGCACTCGACGTGTTCCATCCAGCCAGAATCGCTGACCGTATCCTCGGCATGGGTGACGTCGTCTCACTCGTGGAGAAGGCACAGGAGCAGTTTGATGAAGCACAGGCAAGAGAACTCAAGAAGAAACTCGCCAAGGATCAGTTCACCCTCTGGGATTTCTACAACCAGATCCAGCAGATCAAGAAGATGGGTAACATCAAGGATCTCGCTTCAATGATTCCTGGAATGGGCAAGGCTCTCAAGGACGTGGATCTTGACAACAGCTCATTCAAGGGTATCGAGGCAATCATCCTCTCTATGACCCCATATGAGCGTGAGCATCCTGACTGCATCAACGGAAGCCGCCGCAAGAGAATCGCAGACGGATCAGGAACATCTATCGCCGAGGTGAACAAGCTTCTCAAGCAGTTCGAAGGAACACGCAAGATGATGAAGACCGTCATGGGAGCCAACATGGGCAACATGATGAAAGGCGCAATGAAGCGCAGAAGATAAAAAACGCAGCGCATAACTGCGTAAACATCAGCATTTTAAACACACGAGGGTGAGTATTTCTACTCACCCTCGTGTGTTTATGATATTATACGTCAGTCACTTGAGTGCTGCTCCTAGCGTTTCAGGTACTTGAGCCAGAACTCATTGTTGGCATTCTGGAAGTGAGTGCCCTGGTAGCCGTGATAGCCGTGCATGCCGTCAGGATAGATCATGAAGTCGAACTTCTTTCCGGCCTTGTGCATTGCATCCAGGAGCTGAAGAGTGTTCTGATGATGGACATTATCGTCACCTGTACCATGTGTGAGCTTGAGCATTACAGGCTCGACACATCTGAAAGTACATCCAGCACATTCAGAGCCATATGTAACAGGGTATCCTTCAACATAATTCAGAACCTTCGACACATTATAACCTTCTGGATTATTCTGCGGAGTGTCCATATAGCGTTCTGTATAATGCGAGTCATAAAGCGCCCAGTCATATACACCACCGCCTGCGATTCCATAATGGAACTTGTCAGGGGCCTGCATCAGGAGCATACATGTCATTGTGCCTCCGAATGAGAATCCCTCTACACCTATCTTGTCACCATCCACATATGGAAGCGACTGAAGCCACTCTGCCCAAGCACAGAAGTCCTTCACTTCCCACACTGTCAGCTGACGGTAAATCATGTCAAGACCGGCACGTCCGTTATGACCTGCAGCGCGCGGGTCCACAGTAATCTGGATGATTCCGTTCTCCGAATACCACTGATTTGCAGCAGTAGGCATAACCCAACGGTCGCGCACGAGAGGAGTGTCCGGTCCTCCATAAATATCGACATGGACAGGATATTTCTTGGTCTCATCAAAATCTTTAGGATATACAATCACAGCCGGAAGCCTCAAGCCATCATCTGTAAGAATGGTAAAGATTTCTCCCAAAGCATATTTTGAAGAGACATAATCCGGTCCCTTTCTGTCAGCAACAACAAGATGCTCTGGATGGAATCGTGTACGCAGGTAGTCTGGCCCTATTCTGCCATAACCCGATGCACAGACACTATAATATCCGTCTGATTCCCATCCACCCTTGGTCTGGAATATTCCTATCCTATCAGGTGTCTGAAGGTTGGAGTACGAAGCCACAAAATATTTTCCGTCAGGAGAGAATGATATGCCTGTGGCATTGTAGTCCGGATGTGTCAGTGCCCATATCTTACCCTTCTTATCAACCTTGTAGAGTGCCTGCTTCGCCACGCGCTCACGCTTTGCTGTGAAGTAAACATCTCCTTTCTTCTCATCGACGCGTACGATCGACACATTCCAGTTTGGACCGTCTGTAAGTCTGCGGAACTCCTTACCGTCATATGACAGGAAATATATCTGCTGCCACCCTGTCTCGAATTCACGGGCCATGTAAAGTCCCTTGTCTGTGAAGACCACTCCGTCAAACCAGTTGAGCCATGTCTTATATGTCTCATTATATACATGACGCTTGCTTCCGTCTGCAACGTTTACCGCATAGAGGTCTATTGTGTTCTGAAGACGAGGCATGCGGGCGATGAAGAATTCCTTGCTGTCAGGTCCCCAGAACGGGATGCCGAAATACTGGTCGAGGGTCGGATCGAAGTCGGCCCAGGTAAGATACCCGTCATGACCGGCAAGATCAAGATCAACGATGCCGATACGCACCTGCGGATTGGTCTGGCCAGCCTTCGGATAACGTGTCTCGCTTAACGAACCACCGAGTGCAAGATCTGTCACGCGCGGGCTCTGCGACTGTGATGCCGCAGCAGCCGGATTGGCAAAAGCCGAATATATAGGGAACATCGGAACCTGACTGTTATCAAAACGATAGAATCCGATCTTCCTGCTGTCAGGCGACCACCAGAATGCCCTGTACCTTGACGGACGTCCAAATATCTCCTCATAATACACCCATGACGCATATCCGTTGAGGATGACATCAGAGCCGTCAAAAGTCAGACGGGTCTCCTTTCCGGATGCGATATCGATCACATAGAGATCGTTGTCACGAGTAAAGGCAAGCTTTGTCGAATCCGGAGAATATGTCAGATTGACAGCCCCCTGCGGATATACAGGGAAAGCAGTGTACCTGGACGGAGAAGATACCTCATGACGCACCTTTCCTGTCCTGGCATTGACTGCAAATGCAGTACTGTCCTCAAAAGAGCCATCATACGAAAATATCGCCTCCTCATTCCCAAGCCATTTCCACGCCCGTGGGATCGCATTGAACTCCTGGGCGAAAACAGATGCGGTCATCATCACCGACATCAGAACCATCAATATCCTTTTCATATATACGTTATTATTATCTCTTTTCTGATTGAGACATGACAACATGTCATTCTGCAAACAGTTCATCCTTGAAATTCACAAGATACACCTTCTCCGTAGCACGGGTGATGGCGGTGTACAGCCATTTGAGATCCTCCACGGTCAGTTCCTCCTGCCAGAAAGGATTATCTATGAAAACACATCTCCACTGTCCGCCCTGGGACTTATGGCATGTGACAGCATTGGCATATTTAAGCTGCAGCGCATTGTAATATTTGTCCTCACGGACAGCCTCATATCTCTTCTTCTTGGCAGTGATATGCGAATAATCCTCATTCACACCCTGATACAGCATATTGGACTGCTCGTATGTAAGCGAAGCGCTTTCCGATTCGAGAGTATCGAGAATGACCTTCGCAACAATCTCCTGATCGTCATAATCCGGGAATGATATCCTCGCCTCGGCGAAATGAAGGCCATATCTCTCTTCAAATTTTGATATCTTCTGAAGCTTGGCCACATCGCCGTTTGCGATATAGTCCATACCCTCAATTCCTTCCACGAACTGATAACAGTTCTTGACTATCATCAGCTTGTCATCCCTGACAAGTCTTTCTTCCTTGAACTGTACGGTGGACCTTATGCCCATATTATATTTGATAGCACGCTTGTTGGAGCGACACAGGATAATCGTATCATCCTCACCATATGTCGCATATGCATCACCTATCTTCTCTATCAGGTCTCCTCCGGAAATCCTCTCCACATCATCAAAAGGCAGGGTTTCCAGCCCCAGGTCACATATATCCATGACTCCAGGCCCATATTCAAGCTCCGACTGAAGCTGCCTGATCATAGTGGCGTTATACAGGATGCCGGACTCCTTCTGCTGACGCACGACGCTCGAAAGCTCGGCAAATACAACTCCGCCCATCATCTTCATATATTCGGGCAGGAGTGCAGGACTCGCATCAAGCCCCACCGGAGGGAGCTGTGCGGAATCGCCTATGAGAATCACCTTGCACTCCACACCTCCACGCACGAAAGAGACCAGGTCCTCAAGAAGGTTTCCCGAACCGAAAGCTGTAGTAGACTGCTGCTGTCCCGCATCAATACCGATAAGAGACACCTCATCCACAATGAAAAGCGTCTCCTTGTCCTTGTTGGGAGCAAGTGTAAACTGACCGAAGCCGTCTCCACCCACAGACTTCTGCCTGTATATATGTTTATGTACGGTAAAGGCCGGCTGGCCTGAATATGAAGAAAGGACCTTCGCAGCACGGCCAGTAGGTGCGAGAAGAACGCACTTCGTCCCGAATTCCTTCATCACAGATATCACCGAAGACATTGCTGTAGTCTTTCCCGTTCCCGCATATCCGTTCACTACAAGGATATCATTCTCATCAGAACTCACAAAATCCGCCACCTTACGCAAAAGTGAATCCTGACATGGAGTAGGCTCGAAGGGGAGCCTTGAAAGAAAGCCGGAATAAAGAAAATCGCTTCTGCCCATCATCTGTTCCTCCCGAATATCATAGACACGGCTATCAGTACAGGATAGATCTCAACACGACCCATGAACATGTCGATGGAAAATATAAACTTGGCCAATACTGGCTGAAGGGAGTAATTGTCGAGACTGCCAAGTTCTCCAAGACCAGGTCCCACGCTGCCGACTGAAGCGATCACTCCGGAAACAGCTTCCGTAGCATCACATCCGCACATCATCACAGCTATGATGGATACGAATATCACAAGAAAGTAAACGACTATATACATGAGAACGGAATGTACCGTACTGTCTGCAAGATGCTGTCCGCTCATCCTCGCATGAGATACGGAAGTCGGATGAAGCCTCCTCCTGATTTCATTGCCTATAGCCTTGAATGCGATGATGATCCTGTCCACCTTGATACCTCCCGTAGTAGATCCGGCGCAACCGCACTGGAAAGATGCAAAAAGCAGGACTATGCCTGCAAGCCATGGCCATACGGAGTTGTCACATATTGCGAAACCTGCAGTAGACATGTAGCTGACCACGGTGAAGGACGAGTCCATCAATGCCCTTCCCCACGAATCATATCCTCCTTCTGCAACAAGAGAAAGCATGATTATCAATGACATGACCACAATCGAACCGAAGTAGTATGCAACTACTGAATTCTTCATCGGCTTCAGCGAACGGGTCGCAAAGACAGCATATATAAGACCGAAATGCATGGCACATACTGCCATGTAGAAAAGGACTATCATATTGATCAGATCGGATCCGAATGCACCTACCGAAAGGTTTCTGGTGCTGAATCCTCCTGTGGCGGCAATACTGAACGCATGATTCACAGAATCAAACAGAGGCATTCCGGCAGCCCAAAGCGAAAGGAAGGTCGCAAGAGTAAGTCCGGCATATACAATAGTTATGACCCTTACCACCTTGCTTGACTTGTATCTGTAGCCCTCCTTGGAAAGAGAAGACATCTCCATGTTTGTCAGCTTGAGTCTGTAAGGACTCGCATCAGGAATGACAAGAAGAAGGAAGACTACAACTCCCAGACCGCCGATATAATGAGTCGAGGACCGCCAGAAAAGAAGGCTCCTCGGAAGGGCCTCGATATCATTAAGAATGGTGGATCCCGTTGTAGTGAATCCGGAAACGCTTTCAAACCAGGCGTTTATAAGAGTGAATTCACCACCATACAGGACATAGGGCAGCATTCCGAAGACAAATGAAAGCAGCCAAGAAAGAATTATGGTCAGGAATCCGTCTTTCAAAGTAAGCGGCTGCTGGCCCTTTACGAAAATGAAAGGGAAGCCGCCGGTAATAAGGGTGATGATGAAACTGATGAGCAGAGGTCCGAATGCGGCATCCCTCCCGTCCATGATCGAAACGATCAATGACAGGAACATAAAAAGAGCACTTACAAGAAGAGCCTTTCCTATATTGATGGATATCGCCTTTACATTCATACGGACTTATTCTGCTGTCAGGTCGGAAACTGCCTGAATCATCCTCTCCCTCTCGTCACGAAGATTCTTGATTCTCTTCTTCAGTTCTACATTCTCATCCACCAGTTCGGTGAGACCATTGTTAAGATTTGCCAGCTGGTCATCACCGTCAAACTCATACACGTGCCTGCGTCCCGAATGGCGGTAGCTGTCAAGACCGTCAGACATCCTGTATATAGGCTTCACATAGTAGACCATGATAAAATAGAACAGAAGGACAATAAGGATAAGTCCGGCTGCAATGGCTACGATTCCAGGCATGATGCTTCGGTAGAATCCCGCATCGAAATCTGCTGAATTGTGCTGCAGTTCCTCATGAATCACCTCTGACAGAGAGGTAAGGTCCTGACGAAGCTTTATATATCGTGGCTGAAGGCTTCCGAAAAACCACTCTCCTGTATTGACATTGTCTGCAAGAAAGACCTCATCGAACTTGAGTGAAGTCTTCATGAATGCATCGAAAGACATCACCACCGAATCGACCTTTGGCAGCATCCTGGCTGATGTGAATGAATTCCTCAAAGAGTCAGACTGGGCGTTGAAGTATGTCAGATTGAAGTCAGGCATCAGCGAAATGTCATTCTGGACCACCACCGCAAGCATCTGGTCATTGTATTCCTGCGTAATATCATCCAGCTTGTCGCACAGGTTGATGCTCTTTATGTTTGATGCGATGAGCTCGGACACATAGTCACTCATACGACGATACTCGACGATGGAGATAATGCTGGAAAGCAGCAGAATCATGGCAAGAGAACCGAGGCTGTAAAACAGCTTCTTCATCATGGAAGGTTTTCTTTCCCTCCGCCTTCTTCTTATATTCACAAGGGCCATTTCAAGCAATTTTATACAACCTACAAATATAGGAAATTTTTATTATCTTTGGCTTGACAAACACATAATGAAGCTACTCATGAGACTTATGACATTCAGTGCGGCTCTTTTAGCAGCTGCAACATTTTTTTCATGCACCGAGACCGCGCAGACGGCATTTTCCGACGAACATATCCTTTGGTACGACGAGCCTGCAGAAATATGGGAGGAGACACTCCCGCTGGGCAACGGCAGACTGGGCATGATGCCGGACGGAGGCATCGGAACGGAAAGGATCATCCTCAATGAGATCTCAATGTGGAGCGGCTGCGAGATGGACTATGCAAATCCGGATGCAGCTGAAAGCCTCAATGACATCCGTGCACTTCTGCTCGAAGGAAAGAACGCTGAAGCCCAGGAGGTGATGTACAAGAGATTCGTCCCTCACAAGCCTACAGACGGAGGCACATACGGAAGCTACCAGACTCTCGGTGACCTCTGGATAGACTACAACGGCCTCCCTGAAACAGCGGAGAAATACAGCAGAGGGCTTGACTTGAGAACGGCTACCGCTTTTACCGAAATCGTCAACGGACCGGCACGCCATAACAGAAAGTACTATGTATCAAAGGATTGTGACGCAATAATTATAGAAATAGAGGGAAATCCTGTGGAATTCGATGTCAGGATGAC
>JAFYLU010000079.1 GCA_017550025.1 Bacteroidales bacterium
TTAGTTCGTGGACCAAATTTTGGACCAAATTTTCGTTATATCAAACAACCATCATTAGAGACTCTATGAATCTATTGCTTAAAATAACTTATTGATAATAATCTACTTAAGACTCTATTTTAACAATGGGGAACATCCCTCTCTCTCCGCAAAACACAATGAAAATCGCGTCAAGCTTTCTTGAACGCGATTTTTTTATTGTGTTTTGCTACGCCCCGCCGCAGGCGGGGAGGGATGTGCGACCGCAGGGAGCAAATCCCGGAAAGAGTTGCCGTGGAAGCTAAATAAGTCCTGGGACTTGGCGTGCAAACTGAAGAAAATTTCTTATCTTGCGCGAAATATTCTGGAGATCGTACATTATGAAGAAATTTATCGTCTGTCTGTCTGCTTTATTCTTTGCGATAACCTCAATAGAAACATTCGCTCAGACAATTCCAGTAAATGGAAAATATGGAAAGGTGTCAACTGAAGAAGTTGAAATGCAAACATATGCACTTGATACTTCTGCAGTCGCTCTTGTGCTTTATGATAAGGAATTCAAGAGTATCAATCTTGATGCATCAGGTGTTTTGCGCCTCACAACAGAAAGGCAAGTCAGAATTAAGGTACTTAAAGAAGAAGGTACTTCATATGGCGACTTTAAGGTTGTGTATTATGACGGCAGTATAAACGCAGAAACAGTAACAGGCGTTGAGGCGACAACCTACAATATGGTCGATGGAAAGGTGGTAGCGTCCAAGATGTCGAAAAAACTCATCTTTGACGAGCCAATGACTGACGACTACTACAAGAAAACATGGACGGCACCTGAAGTCAAGGTGGGATCTGTAATTGAATGCAAGTGGACTATTACAGATGATGCCTATTGGCATGTTGATGAAATATATTTTCAGAGGACAATTCCTGTAAACCTTGTTGAGGTCACTGTCAAGCTGCCTGACCTTTTCACTTTCCACAAGAAGATGACGGGATATTGCCAGATGGAACACAAGGAAGTCCATGATAACTCCAATGTCGATCTTGGATATACAACATTCTGCTACAAGGTGGATACATATGTAGGAAGAGACCTGCCTGCATTCAAAAGTGAGCCGTATGTCTATAACTCAAGACAGTATATGTCTTCGGTACAGTATGATATCCGCAGTCTGATGATACCTGGAGTCACCTTCAAGGACTTCACAGTTTCTTGGGCGGATGTTGATAAAAACTACCTCAATTCCGAACTCATGTCCAGATTCAACGCCAGTTGTCACTTCAAAGACCAGCTCAATGCCTTGAAACCTACATGGGAAGGAAAATCAGATGCGGACATTATAGCATCTGTCGTAAGGATGGTCAAGGAAAACGTAGTGTGGAACAATGAGTATGTGATCATGCCGGATCAGCTTGCAAAAGTTGTCAAGACCCGTTCCGGAAGCAATGTGGATATAAACTGCCTGATAGCTGCTTGTCTTCGTCAGCTCGACTATGTGGTTGAGCCTGTGTTCATAAAGGAGCGTTCTTCGGGAATCTTGTTGGACTTCCAGCCGGAAATAAACCCGTTCGACACCTTTATCTTGAGAGTCGCAGCCAAGGATGGATCATTGTATTATCTTGATGGAGGTTCTTCAAGGGGGTATCTGAACGTTCTTCCTGATGATTTCCTTGTAAACAATGCGAGAATTATCCGTGAAGGAGGAAAGAGCCAATGGGTGAATCTTACTTCACTTTGCCGTAATTCAATCAGATACACAGTTCGGGCTACTATTACGCCAGATCTCCGTCTCTCATGTAGTGCAAATGCAAAATACTACAACGAAGAATCATTCAGCCGCAAGGTTGAATACAACTCATATGACACAGAAGATGAACTGATCAATGATATGGAAAGGAGTATGGACATCGAAATCGATGAATATACAGCATCCGGAATGCGTGATTACTCTCCTGCGGCAGAAGAAAACTTCACCTTCACTAAAGATCTGGATGCTTCCGGAGATATGCTTTATGTCAACCTGTATATTCCAACCTTCCATTCGAAGGATGCATTCCAGAGTCTGACCAGAACATATCCTATAGACTTCCCGTATTCATATAAAGTCACATATGCTATCTCGATTGCTATACCTGATGGCTATGCTGTTGAGGAAATGCCATCCAGTTCAGCAGTCTCAATGCCTCATGTCGGAGGTGTCTTGAAAGTAGTATATTCTGCAAACGGGAACAATGTCCTCTGTTCGTTCTCGTTTGATCAGAGTTCAATGCTTGGTAATGCTTCTGATTATGCTGACATCAGGTCGTATTGGCAGCATCTGAATGAGGTCTACAATTCAATGTTGGTGTTGAAAAAAGTAAAGTAATATGTTTCGAAGGGTGCTGGTGTTGCTGTCTGTAATCATCTGTTGCTATGGCCAGATATTCGCAGAAGGAACTGAAAATTTGAAAGCCATCGTGCTTGAACATGATGCGACGTTCACATTGTCTTCTCCTACTTCCGGAGAACTCAAAGTGAGGGAACGTACAATGGTGTTTGATAAGTCGGGGCTTTCTGTTGCATCGTTTGAACTTTATACGGATTCATTCAGAAGTCTTTCTTCCTTTTCCGGAAAAATAGAATTCGGAGGTAAGGTCATAAATAAAATAAAGTCTTCGGATCTGGTGACAGTATCGTTGTCTTCAGGCTTGGCAGAGGACTCCTATGTGACTGTGTATGAGCCTAATGCTCCCTGTCCTTGTGTTGTAGAGTATGAATACACAGTGTCTTATAAGAAAGGAATTGTAAACTTTCCGGTCTTTTTTCCTGTAGTTCACCCAAATGTTGCCGTAAAATCTGCTGATTACACGCTTAAGGTACCGACATCCTATAAGATACAATATTATGGATCGAGTATGCCGGAGGTTTCACAGGTCGGATCGAATGATGTGTACAAATGGAGCGTTAAGGATTTTGAAGGATATGTGGAAGAACATAGTATGCCTTCTGTCAAGAAGTTAGTTCCATATGTCCATTCGGGTCCTGTGAACTTTAGTTATGCAGGAACTTCAGGATCTTTGTCTTCATGGGGAGATCTTGGAGATTGGATATACAATCTTCAGAAGGATGTGAGGGAAGTGCCCCAGGACATGAAGGCAAAGGTGCTGGATATGGTGAAGGATGTAGATGGTGACCTTCAGAAAATCCGCATTTTATATGATTTTCTACTTGTACACACAAGATATGTCAGTATTCAGTTGGGTATAGGTGGCTTTAAACCTATTCCTGTTTCCACGGTCTGGAAGACAGGAATAGGTGACTGTAAGGCGCTTTCGCTTTTCATGCAGTCAATGCTGGAGATCGTTGGTATAAAGTCTGACTATGTGATAGTCCATACTGATAATCCTCGACTGATGGAAGGGTTTCACACTCCTGGTCAGATGAATCATGCAATGCTATGTGTACCTCTTCATGCTGATACTCTTTGGCTGGAATGTACCAATCCAAGATATCCGTTAGGATATAGGCATGAGTCGATTGCTGGTCATGATGTCGTTCTTGCCAAACCGGACGGAAGCAAGAAGGTAATGGTCAGCTCATATCCGGATTTTCTACGCTTCAAATCTGAGTCTGCGACAGTTCGTCTGATGGCAGATGGGTCGGCAGAATGTGCGGTCGTACGAACTTTGAAATTGACGGACACAGAATCATATATCGGTTTTTCCGGTTGGAACGAGAAAGCACAGTTCAATGCTCTGATGTCTGGTAATTCGTTGAGGCCTGTCGAGTTCAAGGTGAAAGCGGTAAAGGATAACTTTAATCAGTATACAGACTCTTCATATATACCAGAAATGGAGATTTCATACTCGTTCCTTACCAAGGAATACGCCAAGGTTTCTGGTGACAGAATTTTCTTTGATATCAACCCGTTCTCGAAAAGTCTTTACTCGGATAGGGGAGAGAGGAAGAATGAAATTAATATCAGTATAGGACGAACAATATGTGATACGGTGAGAGTTGAGATTCCTGAAGGCTATCTCATTGAATCGCTTCCTTCATCCTCGTCAATAAAGTCGGATTTTGGTGTTCTTGACACCATTGTTGCCGCAGATGATCAGAGTGTGTGCATCGTTCAGAAAATAGTGCTGAACAGGGGCGTGTTCCCAAAGGAATCTTATCCGGAGTATAGGACGTTTGCCCGTGATGTTACAAAATCCTATTCGTCAAGGATTGTTTTGAGAAAAAAATGATCGAAAAGAATCTTTTAAGATTGCTTTCATGTGGTGCTGTGCTTCCGCATAGATTCTTGCTTTTGAATTCAAGGCTTCAAATTTGTATTTGCGGCGGGTGGATTGAAAGTATGAAGCTATGCCGTTGCTTACATCAGAAGATCTGGGTGGTGCTGCCTCTGTTTTTCGTGGCAGGCTGGGTGAGACCTTGTGGCAGGGCTTGTCGCGGGTCTTTTCTATTGACAGGATCAATGAGCTCTATGATACATGTTCCTGTTTTTCCGGATCTGATTTTGCCGGTAAGGTCCTTGCCTATATAGGTGCGGATTATCAGGTGTTGAATCCGGGTGTGCTTTCTGCCCTTCCTGATGGTCCTTTTATTACAATAAGCAATCATCCTTATGGAAGTATCGACGGACTCATTCTTGTGGACATTTTCGGGCATGCGAGGCCGGATTTCAAGGTGATGGTGAATGGTTTTCTTGGCCGTATCGAACCTATGCGCGAATGTTTCATCTGTGTCACTCCAAATGGCAACGAGCGCAATGTCCCTACGCAGGACAGTATAAAAGGTGTGAAGGATGCTATCTCACATGTCCGTGCAGGTCATCCGCTGGGCATATTTCCTTCAGGGGCAGTGTCTGATTTCAGCATGAGGGATGGGTGTGTCAGGGACCGGGAATGGCAGGAGCCGGTCTTGAGGATGATAAGGAGGCTTGAGGTACCTGTCGTTCCGGTGCATTTTCTCGATATGAATTCGTGGTTTTATTATTCGTTGGGACTTATTGACTGGCGGGTACGGCTCTTGCGTCTTCCTGCGGAGGTCTTCAATAAGAGGGGTAAAAGGATGCGGGTCGCTTTGGGGGAGGTCGTCACCCCCGAACAACAGAGGGAATTTGCCGATATTGCTGATTTCGGGACTTATTTGAGAAATACGGTATATAAACAGTTCCTATGTTTGAAATCCAAATAAAATTGGAGTGAGCTTTGACAAGCTCATGAGGAGCGCTCAACGGGGCCGTCGGCCCCGGCCGCTAAGGCTAACCCCGAGAAGTTTTTCATGAGTTAATTTCAAGACAAGAAAAA
>JAFYLU010000080.1 GCA_017550025.1 Bacteroidales bacterium
ATAGTAAGCATCCGGTAAACCCCGTCCTTTTTTCCTGAAAATTGATCCGTAGCTTTGTGGCTCATGAAAATTGATCACAAGGATATGGAAACAATGGAATCATTCAAGTCTATTTATCAGGCTTATGTTGAGAGCAATCTCACAGTTCGTGACTTCTGCAAGAAATTAGAAATCCCAGAAGGCCGGTTTTATTATTGGCAGAAGAGGATACGCGATGAAGCTGCCAGATCAAACGGAGAGTTCATGCCGGTGAGCATTAACAACCATGCCGGAAAGGTCGTTCTGGTAGGAAATGGCAGACAGCAGCTGAGACGACCACAACCGGGGATGATGCAGCCAAGCTGTGAGATCGTGTTCCCCAATGGTGTGACAGTCCGCCTATCCGGTGAGATCGCGGCATCGACACTCGGCCAGCTGATAATGATGAGCAGGTAGAGCTATGTTCAACCTGAATGACACAAACAGGTTCTTCCTGTATCCTCATCCTACTGATATGAGGAAGAACTTCTACACATTGAGCGGCATCGTCACCAATCAGATGGGCATGAATGTTCAGGATGGGGATGCCTTTATCTTTATCAACAGGAACTGCACGAGTATGAAGATCCTTCACGTTGAGTGTGGCGGCCTGGTCATCTATCATCTCAAGCTTGAACAAGGGTTCATTCACTTACCGGATATGTCCGTATGGGACGGAAAATCCTCCATTCCGACAGCATGGACAGACTTGGTGATGATGGTCGAGGGTATCTATCCGGACACCTATAAAAGGGCCAAACGCTGGGCTCCAAAATCCTCAAATAAATAGCGTGCAGACGCATTTTATATAAAAATATATTTGTATATCTCGGCTATTTTTGCTATCTTTACGTAGTAATACAAAGGGCAAAAATGACAGAAGATCTCAAGAAATATCAAGATTTGGTAAACGGACTTATGCGGAAACTGGACGAAGAACGCCAGAAAAGCAGCCGTCTTGAATCCGAGTTGGCCCAGTATCGCGAGGGTAAGTCTGCTACCCAGCAGCTCGCTGCAAAAGACAAGATTATCGAAAATCAGAAGAAGACTATCGACACTCTTAACGCGAAGCTTGCGTGGCTTCAGAGAAAGGTTTGGGGCCAGTCTTCTGAGAAACACACATATCAGACTGACGCTGCCCAGCTCAAGATTGACTTCGGTGAACTGAATGTCAGCCCTGAGGAGGAAGCTGCATACAAGAAGGCTCAGGAAGAGATTGAAGCTTATCATCTGCAGCGCAAGGCTGAATCCGAAAAACGCAAAGAGGCAAATAAGCCTTCACGTAATCCTATCCCAGAAAACATACGGCGCGAGCGTATCTATATCTATCCAAAAGGATACAATGAGCAGGAGTGGGATCTTATGCCAGAGAGCTTCAATGAAATAAAGGTGGTTCTCCAACGTAAGCCTGCGGAATACTATGCCATAGAATATGTTATGGTCAAGGCTATCCGCAAGGATGATGAGATAAGAACCATCCATTCTGCCCCTGTTCCTCAGACTCCTATTGCCAAAAGTTATGCAGGAGCATCTGTCTTGGCAAATCTCATGGTAGGCAAATATGTGGATTGTCTTCCTTTCTATAGACAGATAGAGATGATGAAGCGTCAGGGAATGAACATCCCGCCATCCACAATCAACGACTGGTTCTTCGATGTCGCCGATCTTCTCAGACCGCTATATTTCAGAATCCGCGAACTTGTGATGCAGACTGATTACATCCAGGCAGACGAAACCACGGTTCCGATAGTCGATGACGAAAAGCACAAGACGGTCAAGGGATATCTCTGGCAGGTATGCTCCGTCATGGAAAAACTCATGTTCTTTCATTATGATAAAGGCTCACGTTCACGAGACGTGGCCCTGGGGCTGTTCGCACACTTCAGAGGAGCATTGCAGACGGATGGTTATGCAGTATATGACTACTATGAAGGAAAGAGCGGTGTGCTTTGCCTTAACTGTTGGGCTCACGCCCGCCGCTGCTTCGATAGAGCATTGAATAATGATCAGGCAAGAGCGAAGTATGCCCTGGAGCAGATCGGTCTTCTCTATGAAGTGGAGCGCAAGGCCGATGACGAGCAGATGGATCATGAGCAGCGTAGGGAGCTTCGTCTCCGTCTTGCACTGCCAATTCTTCAGAACTTTGAAGCATGGCTTACGTCAGAAGTATCGAAAGTTCTTCCTAAGAGCCCTATAGGTAAAGCTATTCGCTACACGCTTGAGCACTACGACAGACTCTGCAGGTATGTTGCCGACGGCAGATACAAGATCGACACGAACATGGTAGAGAATGGTCAGAGGCCGGTAGCCCTGTCACGTAAGAACTACCTGTTCTGCAAGAATCACGATGCTGCCGAGGATGCCGCAGTCATGTATACGATGATGGGCTGTTGTAAGATTGCTGGAGTGAATGTGGAGGAATGGCTGACCTACTTCCTGGATCATGTCCATGAATATGACAATGACTACAGCCGTGATCTTGCTGAGCTTCTTCCTCATGCGCTTGAAGCCAAAGGTCTATTGAAGAAGTCATAGACTCTATCAAAATCTTCGGAGAATCTACGACAATCTTCGAAGAGTCTTCGAAAATCATCAAAGAGTCTTTAATGTCTTTGAAAATTACTGATATCAGCAAAAATATTAGGTTCCGATTCGTACGAAGTGTACTTACTCGGAGCCTTTTTCAAATACTTGCAAGTTAGCCTGATAGAAAATTTCGAAATTTTCTATATTTTTGCGGGCTTAAAATAGAAAATTTATAGAGTTATGACAGGTAGGTTTGCATATAGCACAATGAACAGCTTCTTTGGAAACATGGAGGCGGGTATGTGCGCAACCGTTACCCCCCCC
>JAFYLU010000081.1 GCA_017550025.1 Bacteroidales bacterium
CCCGTCGCTGGTGGGATACTACGAAAAGTATTATTGCAGATAAGGAACCGCCGTATGCGGACCCGCATGTACGGTGGTGTGAGAGGTCGGAAAACAAAAGTAGGAGGAAAACCTACTTTGTTTTCCTCCTACTCGATTGTTATTTCTTGTCCTTCTGTTCGGATTCTACTGTAGGAGCAGATTCCTTGTACTTGAAACGGCGGATCTTCTGGGTCGCAGTCTTCTCGAACGGCTCCTTCATTACCTCTACAGAGCTTACCTGTGAAGCCTTGCTGACATTCTTGTTGGTAACCTTAAGAAGCTTTGCCTTCCAAGCATCAAGCTTTTCGTAGAGCTTGTCCTCGCTTTCCTTATCCCACTGGATGAAGTTTTCTGCAGGCTGAACAAGAGCTACAAGCTTTCCGTCGCGTTCTACGACGATGGATTCACTTACGCCTTCTACATTGTTTATCACGTTCTCGATTTCCTCCGGATAGATGTTCTCACCTGAAGGTCCAAGAATCATGTTGCTGTTACGGCCTTTGATGAAGTATCTTCCCTTCTCGTCCTTGATGGCGATGTCGCTTGTGCGGAACCATCCGTCCTCTGTGAATACACTCTTTGTGCGTGCAGGGTCCTTATAGTATCCGAGCATGACATTCGGTCCTTTGGCTACAACTTCACCTTCTCCTGTTTCTGGGTTGACATTGTGGAGCTTGAGCTGTACATTATATACTGGGTATCCGAATGAACCCACTGCCCTCCATCCATGCATAGCATAGCCGAGGAGAGGAGATGTCTCTGTAAGACCATATCCGATTGCATATGGGAATCCTGCCTTGAGAAGGAATCTTTCCACTTCCGGATCAAGCTTGGCACCTCCGATTCCGTAGAATGACACATGTCCTCCGAATGTTGCCTTGAGCTTCATGCCGATGATCTTGCACATGAGACCGTTCATATGCTCGTTCATCCATGTGAGAGTGCGGCTCTTCTGTATTGTAGGAAGAACGCTTCCCTTGTACACCTTTTCAATGATGAGTGGAACGGTAAGCATTGTGGTAGGCTTGACGATCTTCAGTGCCTTCATCAGCAGTGTTGCTACTGGCGGCTTCGGCAGGTAGTAGACTGTTGCACCGCAATACATAGGATAGAGCATACTCAATGTCATTTCCAATGTATGTGCCATCGGAAGGATTGAGAGCCATCTGTCCTTTTCGGTTCTCTTGCATGAGTGGTAGCAGGTAATCACATTGGATGCAAGGTTCCTGTGACTGAGTACTACACCTTTGGCGCTTCCTGTAGTTCCTGAAGTATAGATGATAGTCGCAATGTCGTCAGGTGTAGGAACAGATGTCTTTCCGTCACATGTGAATTTCTCATCATCAGACTTGATGACTTCAAATGTGTCCATGTCGATGACAAGTGTCATCTTGTCCCTGCATTCCTGGCTCAACTTGCCTGCAAGCTTCTGCGAAACAAATATTACCTTGCTTTCAGAGTGCTCGAGGATATTTGTAACCTCATTTTCAGAACTGTCCGGAAGGATAGGAATCGCGATTCTGCCGAATGGGACGATGCTGAAGAAGGCAGCAGACCAGTTAGGCATGCTCTGCGACAGGATCGCCACTTTGTCACCGGCTCCGATTCCGTATTGTGTCAGCTTCTTCGAGAGGCTGTCACATTTGTTTTTCAGTGAGCTGTAAGTGTAACCACCTTTCTTGGTGTCATACCATTGTGTATACTGGTTTTTCGCATACACGGTGGTCGCATACTCGTACAGTTTGGCGAGGGTGTCCACGTATTTCTCCCTCATCCTCTGCATACGCTTGTAAAGTTGAATCATATTATATATATAGGTTTAGTGTGTGATGTACATTTCAGGATGCTTTCCTACCAGATGCATCTCTTCGTACATGGCCTGTATTCTGACCATATCCGCCTTTGCGTCGTCAGTAAGCTCGACCTTATGTCCGCGGCTGATACGCTTTGTCCCCCAGTCGAAGTAACCCATATATACCGGGCATCCTACTTCGCGTGCAATTGTATGGAAGCCGGTCTTCCACCTCTTGACAGGTTTTCTCGTACCTTCCGGTGCAAGGGCAAGATGTACGACCTTGCGGCTTTTCATCTCCCTGATGACGCTCAAGGCTACATTGCTTCCTTTTTTTCTGTCCACAGGGATTCCTCCAAGCTTCCTTAAAAGCCATCCGAGCGGACCCCAGAAAAATTCACCTTTGACCATGCAGTATGGCTTTCCGCCTACTGACACATAATAAAGGTATGAGATGATGAAATCCCAGACCGATGTGTGAGGTACACCAAGGATGATACATTTGTCTTCAGGGGCTACTGGGTCAACGGCAGTCCAACCCAATGTGCGGAGCAGCCATCCGCAGAATTTTCTCCACATAGTATTATCTGTATTAGATGTCAATATCTTCCAATTCCTGTGCTGTCCTCAAGTTCGAAACGATGAAATCCTGTCTTTCGGTAGTGTTCTTTCCCATGAAGAACTCCATGATGTCAGCAACAGGCTCCTCGTCGCTCAGGCGCACCTTGTCAAGCCTCATGTCCTTGCCTATGAATCCGGTGAATTCGTCCCAGGAGATTTCTCCGAGACCTTTGAAGCGGGTGATCTCCACCTTGGTCTTCAGTTCCTTGATTGCCTTTTCCTTTTCATCCGCATTGTAGCAGTATCTTACGGCATTCTTGTTCTTTACTCTGAACAACGGCGTCTGAAGTATGAATACATGTCCTCTTCTTATGAGGTCAGGATAGTATTTCATGAAGAATGTCAGCACAAGCATTCTGATATGCATTCCGTCGTCATCGGCATCGGTAGCTACGATGATCCTGTTGTATCTGAGGTCTTCGATGTCCTCCTCAAGTCCGAGTGCGTTGATCAGGAGATTGAGCTCTTCGTTTTCCGCAATCTTCTTTCGGCTTTCCTTGTAGCTGTTGATAGGCTTTCCTCTCAATGAGAATACGGCCTGTGTCTCTGCATTGCGGGCTTTTGTAATGGTTCCGCTCGCAGAGTCTCCCTCGGTGATGAAGATGCTTGTGAGGTCGCGCAGTTCCTCCTTTGCTGCAGGAAGCTTGTCCTTGTAGTGGTACTTGCAGTCGCGCAGCTTCTTGTTATATACGCTTGAGCGCTTGTTGCGTTCCTTTGTCTTTTTCTGGATGGATGAAATCTCCTGACGCTCCTTCTCTGACGATATGATCTTGTCCTGAAGGGCCGGGATTATCTCCTTGTGCATGTGGAGGTAGTTGTCGAGATTTGTCTTGACGAAGTCGTTTACAAAGGATCTGATTGTCGGTCCGACATCATAGCTTCTGGTTCCGTCCTCGTTTTCGATCTCCGTGTTCCACATGAATGTAGATCCGAGCTTGGTCTTGGCCTGGTTGGCGAAGATAGGCTCCTGTATCTGTATGCTGATCGCTCCGATTATGCCCTGGCGGATGTCCTCTGGCGCGAAGTCCTTCTTTGAATAGGTCTTGAAGAATTCCTTCAGAGTCTTCGATACGGCTTCCCTCACAGCGGCAAGATGAGTACCTCCGTCACGTGTGTTCTGACCGTTCACGAAGGATGTGATGTTCTCTCCGTAGCTGTTTCCGTGGGTTATGACGATCTCGATGTCTTCTCCGGAAATGTGTATCGGCGCGTAGAACGGATCCTCTGACATCTTCTCGTTGATCAGATCAAGCAGACCGTTCTCCGATTTGTACGGAGTGCCGTTGAGGTTGAGGGTAAGTCCTTTCTTAAGATATGAGTAGTTCTTGATCATGGACTCTACGAATTCCTGGTTGTAGCTGTAGCCTACGAACAGGTTTTCGTCAGGAGTGAACCTTACATATGTTCCGTTCTTCTCCTTTGTTTCCTTCATTCCTTCTTCAAGAAGCTTTCCGGCGCTGAATGTGGCGTATTTGCACATGCCGTCACGATATGCCTCCACATAGAAATGTGACGAGAGTGCATTCACAGCCTTCAGACCCACACCGTTGAGACCTACGGATTTCTTGTATCCCTTGGAGTCATACTTACCACCCGTGTTCAGGATGCTCACGGCCTTCACGACCGAATTCAGAGGAATGCCTCGTCCGAAGTCCCTTACGGATACTTCCTTTTCGCTGACGGTGATCTGTATCTGTTTTCCGAATCCGGCCGAGAACTCGTCGATGGAGTTGTCAACCACCTCTTTCAGAAGCACATATATGCCGTCAGCCGGATCGTCTCCGTTTCCGAGAGTTCCGATGTACATTCCCGGCCTGAGGCGGATATGCTCCACTCCTTCAAGGGTCCTGATGTTGTCGTCGTTGTAATTGTTCTGTATAATTTCGTTAGCCATATTCATTAAAGGACATAATCGTGCAAATATAGCAATTTTTATTGAAGTGGATGATAAGTTTTTTGCTGAATGTCTTCTGTTTTGTCCCAAAAGATCAGCCCTTCAGGCGATTTTTTGCTTTTGTCTTTTTTTTTATAACTTTGCGGAATATTCTTAACCGAAATGAGACGAATTTGGATAGATTCAATCCGTATGTTTCTGTCTTTATCAGCTCTTTTCCTATCCGCATCCTGTCAGGTTGATATTCAGGACTTTGGCAGTGGAAGCGGTTCCGGCAGACATGAGGTCGGTATCTATGCAGGAGGAGCCAGAACACGTACGGAAATGCTTTCAAACGGCCTTTCGGCCGTGTGGACAGCCGGTGACAACCTTGCAGTGTGGGCAAAGTCGTCTGCCGGGTCTTTTGCTTTGTCAAGACAGATCTTCACCACTTACGGAATCGACAGTGAAAAAGGATATTTCAAGTCGGATCTGGTTTCCGCGATGGAGGACGGCAGATATACTTATTATTGCTGTTATCCTGTCCCTTCGTCAGTGAGCGGGACGGATGTAGTGTTCAATCTCCCTTCTGTCCAGGATGGAAAGGCTTCAGGTGGTTCCGATATAATGATCGCTTCCCCGGTGGAACATGGACCTCTTTCATGGATACCTGAATATGAAGATCATTCAGGACTTTCGATGCATATGAACCGCATGATGCATCAGTTCAGATTTTTCGTTCCTTCTGACAATACTGTGCTCGGAGACGAGGAGATTACAAGAATCGTCCTTACTTTTCCTGCTGATGTTGTCGGAAATGTTGCCCTCGATGTGTCCGACCCAGGTGCTGATGCGGTTTTATCTGATGCCTCGGGTGTGATTTCATTGGAGCTTTCCGATCCTATCGGATTGTCGTCTGAAAATGAGTCAGAATATGCATGTGCGGTTCTGGCACCAACTTCGTTTTCTCCGGGCCAGATGCTTGATATCAAGGCATATACATCTTCCAAGGTGGTTCTTGTAGATCCGGTTGACCTTTGCGGAAGGACATTTGAAGCCGGACATTCAACCCCGGTGAGACTTAATGTCAGATCCATTGCCGACTATCCTTATCAGATGATATTCACGATTACGGCGAATAATCTTGGAGAAGGTGTGAATTCAGTCATATTCACTGCTCCGGAGGGATGTATTTGGCCTTCAAGCGGAACTAATGTATATGAATACAGGCCCGGCCACAAGATCACGGCAGGAGATCAGATTGCAATCCGCTTTTTCGATGCCGGAGAATACATGGCTTTCAGCAATAAGGATATTCACTTGACCTTCGACAGTGATCATGCGATAACTACAGCTTCTTCGCATGTCAGTCCTATAACCATTTCCGGTAATACGCATGTTTCCAATATTACTGCAGCTATCCCATATCTGTTTGAAGAGAATTTCAGCACTCTCGTGACTTATAATGGTGATTATAATGGTGGTCCGTATACATCTGTTAATGGTGCTACCACTGCAGGACGGGATCTTTCGCAATATGGCTTGAGAAGCGGATGGACAGGCGCACGTACAGGATGTGATGCTGCGGGAACTGCAATTCTGGTCGGAGGCCGTGTCGATTGTGTGATTGCAGGTGCGACACGTGCATACGGCCGTCTTGATTCCCCTGCGTTGAACTGTATCAAGCCAGGTGTCAGCACTGGCATCAGGGTCGACTTCGACTATTCCGGAAACAGGGATGACGATTACAGTCATTATTATACGGCAGGAGTCTGCGGAACCACAACCGAATCCGGTGTGTTGAGCGGATATGCCACCCAGTTCAATAACGATCCGTCATGGACCGGAGTATATGATTTTGTCAGCATTCCTGACATACCATTGTCTGGTAGTGCGTCGTCTATGAGCAAGTCAATGACTATGACGGTGGCTGAATGTGATGCGGAAACCAGACTTTCATGGCATGCCGTTGTAATGGGCTACAAGTCGTGGAAGATTGATAATGAGGGTGGTTGGATATATATAGACAATGTCAAGGTACAGATAGCAAATCAATAATAATAAAACATAAGATTCAAAAACCAGAAAAGATGAAACACTTGAAAACAATCATGAGTGTGCTGATGATCTTGGCTGCAGTATCATGCACCAAGAATCAGACTACTGGAAATGGTCTGGTCTGCTTCAGTCTGAAGAACAATCTTCAGATTACTGATGTAACACGAAGCAGTGTGTCAGATCATACGACTTTACCTTCAGCTGGTAATTTCATCATTACTATCAATGACGCGAGTTCAGCTTTGGTGTGGACTGGAAAGATTTCAGATTGGGATGCTTCGACTCCGTTCCTGGCTGGAAACTACTCGGTAACTGCAAGTTACGGCTCTATTGAGGATGAAGGCTTTGACAAGCCATATTTTTATGGCAGCCAGAATTTCGTGGTTCAGGGTGGACAAACCTCCACTGTTTCAGTACCGGTGAGCCTTGGCAACACTATTGTCAAGATCGCATGTACTGACAATTTCAAGAATTATTACAAGGATTACAGCTTCAAGATCACCCGTAACGGAAATGATATAGTCAATTTCGGAAAGGATGAATCGAAGGCTGCATTCATTGATGGCTACAAGATTGTTCTTCAGGGAGTCCTGAGCAGTGAAACCAAGACACAGAGTTTTGAAAAAGAATACAATAATCTGTCTGAAGCGACTGCTTACACATTCCTGTTTGACATCAACAATGTCGGCGGAGCGACAATTACTGTGTCATTCAACAATACTGTCGAGACCATTAATCTTGGTGATCATGAACTTAATGACTAAAGAGGACTGACTAATGAAGAAGATATTTATATTATTGACAGCGGCAGCGGCACTTTTTTCAGCGGCTTCATGCCAGAAGAGCCCTGTAGAGGCGGAAGAATACGGTTTCCTCTCTCTTGAGGGACTTTCATTGGGAATCGATGAGGATGTCGACACCAGAGCTACATCTCCGGCATCTCCCAACTATGTGATCATCATCCAGGATTCAGAGGGTGTTGATGTGATGAATACTACTTATGGAGCAGTGAAGAATGAACAGAATGACTATCAGATCAAGCTTCCTGCAGGTAACTACAACCTCGTGGCACGTTCTGCTGATGAGGTTCCTGTTTCAGAGTTCGAGCGTCCTGTCTACGGAACCAGCAAGGAGTTTTCAATCGCTGCAGGACAGGTCACCGAGATAGGCGAACTTGTATGTTCACTTCTTCAGTGTAAGGTGACAGTTTCTTATAGTGACGAATTCCTTTCCAGTGTGACCGGTCAGTGCAAGACTTCGGTAGAGGTAAAGGAAGGTCACCCTCTCGAATATGCGTTGAATGCCAATGGTTCCTACGACAAGAGGGCCGGATATTTCAATGTTGAAGGTAATACAATGACTGTCGTCTTCAGCGGAAGCATCGATGGCAAGAACCAGAAAATGACGAAGTCTTATACTAATGTCACAGCCAGACAGTGGCGTCAGATCAAGTTCGTCAAGAAGGTAAACGAGCAGGGTAATGCTATCTTCGATATTGAAATTGCAGACCTCATAAGCGATGCAACTCTTAATAATGTCATTCCTGGTGAAGAGTCAATTATCGGTGAGGATCCTGATGCACCAAAGGGTGATGGCGGAATCACTCTTGAGATTGACTATGAGGCAGGATGTGACACCCAGATCACTGATCTTGAGAACATTGAAATCGTTCCTGTGGCTACAAGGGATATGAAGATCAGATTCAAGGCTACAGTTCCTAACGGAATCAAGAAGTTCTCTGTGAACATTGATTCGGATAACGGATCGTTCCTCAATGCGGTAGATGCAGCAGATGCAAGAGAGATCAATCTTATTTCACCGTCAGAGGCCAATGGTATCATCTTTGACGTTGTTCCTTTCCCACATGGTGCGGAACTTCTCGGAAAGACAGAGGTTGACTTCAACCTTGATGCTGCTCAGGATGCCATTGTCATCTACAAGGGAAAGCATACGTTCTCGATGGTGATCGTTGACAATACCGGCTGTCGCAATGTCATACCTGTTGCAATGATTGTAAAGTAGGGAGGGTGATGATATGAGAAAATTATTTGCAATTGTTTCCCTTGGTCTTCTTGTGGCTGTTTCATGTGCCAAGAACGAAATGGCAGATGCTGATAAGGGCGTCGGAATGCTTTGCGTGGACATGAACATTGAGCCTCAGACCCGTGCTTACAGTGAGTCGGACCTTTACAATTCGGCTGTAGTCAATATATACAAGGCTGACTTCAGCGGTCTTGTACGTTCATATTCCTACAATAATATCCCTTCACCTCTTTACCTTGTCGCAGATTCTTACCGTGTAGATGTACTGGCTGGTGAGGCTGTGGCTGCCAATCCGGTTGCAGCTTCTTGGGAGAACAAGAGCTATAAGGGTTCAAAGGAATTCACTATCACGGCAGGAACTGTAACAAATGTGGAGGTTGTCGCCAATGTGAACAATGCGGTGACAAACATCTCTTTCGATCCGAGCATCGCTGAATACTTCAAGCCGGGATATAAGTTTACCATCGGTCTTGACTCTTCTGCACAACTTGTGTATGATGCATCAAAATCCGGCGCAGAGGGCTATTTCATCGTTGCCGGCCTCGTGGAGCCTGTGTTTGCCTGGACTTTTGAAGGTACTCTTGCAGATGGTAATGCCTTTACCAAATCAGGCGTGATCGAAAATGTCCTTCCAGGCAAGCTTTACAAGATGAATCTTAAGTATACAGAGAAGAACGGTACGCTTGATTTCACTCTTTCTGTTGATTATTCTACAGTAGACGTGGATGATACCATTATCTTCGAGCCGGTATCTACAGGCCTTGCACCATCTTCTGTATATGAGATATGGGCCAAGCGTGCCACGCTTCACGCAGATGTTGACGCTACAGAATATGCTAATTCCTCTATCCAGTTCGAATACTCATCAAACGGTACCGAATGGACAACTGTTGATGGCGTGAATGATTCAGAGGGCACATGGAAGGCTGACATTTCTGGCCTCGTCCCTTCAACCGAGTACAGATACAGACTTCTCATCGACGGCGAGCAGGCAGGTGACGAGATGACATTCACTACTGAAGCGGCACCGAAGCTTCCGAACGGCAGCTTTGAATATGTCAGCAAGGTAAGTGGCGCCGATTACTATAAGTTCTATGATCCGTCATGCGGTGTTGCAGAGGGAGAGACAATGTTCTGGGGCTCTGGAAACGGAGAAGGCTCGGAAGGTGTGTCTGGAGCAGCCAGCATGAGTATCATAATCACTTCGATTGATAAGTCCGACAAGATTGATGGAAATCAGTCGGTCGTTTGCCAGAACAACTCTATTGTCGGCATGCTTACAGCCGGTAATCTCTTTACCGGTCAGTTTGCAGGACTTGTAGGTACAAGCGGCGGTAAGGTCAATTTCGGTCGTCCTTGGACAAGCCGTCCTTCAGCCCTTAAGATCTGGTGCAAGTACAATACAGGAAAGTTCAATGTCCTCAAGAACGAGAATCTCGGAGTTACAAAGGACGATTATGACCGTGCCCAGATCAAGGTGGCTATCGGAACCTGGAACTATAAGACATACGGCGGTACAAAGGATTCACCTGTACATGTCAATACTACCCAGGAGAAGACCTTTGTTGATTTCTATACCGATGAAAGCACCATCGCCAATGGCGACCTGATCATCTATAATGACGGTTATGTAATCAATAAGGGTGAAAAAGTGAACAAGGCTACATCTGAATGGATCGAGTATGTGATTCCTCTTGATTACCGCCAGTTCACAACTTATCCTACACATATTGTCATTTCATGTGCAACCTCGCAGTTCGGAGACTATTTCACAGGATATGACAAGGCAGTGCTCCGTATTGACGCCGCTGAACTTATTTACGAGTAATATCTTGATGCGCAGATATATAATCATATTTTCCATGTTGGTCCTCGGTGCCTTGAGCGCCGAGGCTCAACATTATGACCGTGGGTATAGTTCCGTTTCTTCTTCACCATTTGTCGAGAAAGGCACATGGGTGCTTGGTGGAACGGCGCGTTACTCGCAACATATCAATAAAGATTTCAGTCTTGCCGTCATAGACGGAATCAATTCAGAGGGGTTCAATCTCTCCGTCAATCCGAAAATGATATATATGCTCAAGGACAATATTGGTGTGGGACTCCGTCTGTCATATGACCGCGGCATGCTTGACCTGACTTCAGCAGACTTGTCTGTTTCGGATATTTCAATGAGTGCGAGAGACTGCTATCAGATCAATCATAAGTTCAGTGCTCATGCCGTCTACAGGGCTTATATTCCGTTTGCCGGTTCGAAGCGTATCGCAATGTTCGCTGACCTGATGCTCGGAGGCTCCTTCAAGCAGGGAAAGGCATTCTATCCGGGTAAGGAGTATATAATCGGTACATACGAAGAAAAATATGCCCTGGAACTGGCAGTGGACCCTGGTATCATAGCTTTCCTGACAGACAGGCTGGCTGTGGAACTGAATGTAGGAATCTTCGGCGTGAGCTACGGATGGACTGACCAGGTTCATAATCAGGTCATGAACGGTTCGTCAGACTCTACCTCTGCAGGCTTTATGGTTAACCTCCTCTCCCTTGGAGTTGGACTGTCATATTACTTCCTATGATGAGAACTGTGAAAACATTAATTGCGGTGCTGGCGTGCATGGCAGTCGCCGCAACTGTTTCTGCCCAGGAGACTGGCGGTAAGGAAACCATCGTGCTCGGCAAGGAGATAATGCGTGGGGATACGACAGTACAGCGACGCTTCAAGAACCACCTGATTGCACCAAAAGGCGAGTGGCAGTGCGGATTATCTGTCATGTATGCAGACTTCTCAAGCGCAGACACTGAATACATGCTCTTGCTTAATGGGGTGACAGCCGGTGCTTCCATGCTTCGTATCGCCCCGGAGGCGGCATATACATTTGCAGACAACCATGCTTTGGGTGTCAGGTTCCAGTATACCAACATGAAGGGAATGGTGGATGCAGCTACAGCAGACCTTCTCGGCAATTTCGAGATGTCTTTCGAGAATATGAAAGCCAACACGATGGCGATGAGCGCAAGCGTGTTCGAGAGGACATATATAGGCCTGGACAACCATGGAAGAGTGGGTATAATACTTGATTATATCCTTGGTGTCAGCAGATCCAAGTCACAGTTTTATACCGGCGACTCATCAGATGACTGTTCTCTGTCGAAGAAGATTCATCTGGGATTCGCTCCGGGTATCGTCTTCTTCCCGATGAATAACGTGTCCATTCAGGCAAGCATCAGTCTGGCCGAACTCTCTTACAGCAATGTCTCTGCTTATGAAGGAGGCGAGATAGTCGGAACGCGTCATGCGTGGAAGGCTCTTGCCAGCCTTAATGTTCTTGGCCTGAATTTCGGACTCACAGTACATTTATAGTATGATGAAGAAATATTTATATATAATCGCAGCCATAATAGGGCTGACAGGCTGTATAGACAATGATCTTCCATATCCTGTCGTCGTGCCGCATATTACCTCGCTTGATGCTTCAGGGGCTGAAAGCGTCGAAGTCGATTACGATGAGCGTACTGTAACAGTCGTTTTCCCAGAGACAACGGATTTGAGGCATGTTATCATCACCTCGGTTGAGATAGACGTGGATACTGCTGTCCCTTCGATAGATATCATTGGAGAACATGATCTTACCAAGCCGTTGAGATTCACTATCCGCACTTACAATGACTATAATTGGAAAATTGTCGCTGTCAGGAATGTGGAACGCTATTTTACAGTAGAAGGTCAGATCGGAAGCAGTGTCATTGACCCCGTGAATTGCCGTGCAATCGCCATGGTAGGCAAGCATGCCGATGTTTCCGATATCAAGGTCACTTCATTGAAGCTCGGTCCTAAAGGGCTCAGTACATATTCGGCAGACTATACGACAATGAGGGATTTCACTCACGGCCAGTCTGTAGAGGTCTCGGCTTTTGATGTGACGGAAACATGGAACCTTTTTGTTGAGATTACAGATGCTGTAGTCGATATTACCGATGTTAACCCATGGGCTCACGAAGCTTATGTCACATCAATCGGTACGGCAGGAAAGGAAAACGGCTTCATGTACAGGGCAAAGGGTGATTCGCAGTGGATTGAAGTGGATGACACTGATGTCACTACTGACGGAGGTACTTTCATCGCTCATATTTCTGGCCTTGCATCTGAAACTGTATATGAGGTCAAGGCTTTCAGCGGCGCTGACCAGAGTGCAGTTGTCGAGTTCCTTACTGAAGCGGCTCCAAGCATTCCGAATGGAAGTTTCGAGTATGTCAGCAAGGTAAAGGGAGCGGATTATTATAAGTTCTATGACCCTTCATGCGGAGTTTCCGAAGGTGAGACCATGTTCTGGGGATCAGGTAACGGTGAGGGCTCTGAAGGTGTAAATGGTTCCGCTAATCTCGGAATTGTCATTACATATGTCGATACGAACGAGAAGATTGAAGGAAATCAGTCCGTAAGAGCACAGACAAGTCAGCTTGCGGGCATGCTTGCTGCAGGAAACCTTTTTACAGGCCAGTTTGCGGGTCTGGTAGGTACAAGTGGAGGAAAGGTGAATTTCGGCCGTCCATGGACTTCAAGACCTGTGGCGCTTAAACTCTACTGCAAGTATTCGACTGGTCTGATGGATATCATCAATTCGACTCCTCCGGGTGTCAGCCTCAGCAAATCTGATTACGACCGTGCCCAGATCAAGATAGCTCTCGGTACATGGAATTACAAGACCTATGGAGGTACACCAGAAAGTCCTGTCCATATCAATACCACAGATGCTTCTACTTTCGTAGACTTCAGAACTGACGCTTCTACTGTGGCAGATGGTAACCTCATCATTCATCATGACGGATATTACCTCAATTCAGATGACAAGGTGACTTCAGAAACTGGTGAGTGGAAGGAATATGTCATTCCTCTGAACTATCATTCGATGACCGACAAGCCTACGCACATCATCATTTCCTGCGCTTCATCACAATATGGTGATTACTTCACAGGATGCAGCACATCGAAATTATGGATTGATAAGGTGGAATTGTTGTATTAGAACAACATCGCAACAAGTCCGGCAGTCAATGCCACAATGCAGTTTATGAGCTTCGCCCACGCGAAGCTCTTTCTGTTTTCTGCCAGAAGAGGAATTGAAGCATGGCCGTCCTGGGAAATGCTGCTTGCCAGAAGTACAGGGAAAGGCACGACTCCGGCCGCATAGAGGGTCACGAAGATCATGTGAGGACCAGATTCCGGGATTATGCCGATCAGTGTTGCCAGCAATATCATGAGTACTGTATTGCTGCTGATCCATCTGTCAATGTCGATATACTGGAGCATTATGCCCAGAACGAGGAGAACACCGAAGGTCCATGCAAAGATTGTCGGCAGATGTCTGCGGACAATATGATTCCAGAGATGTTCTTCGACAAAATGATCGGAACCAAGAAGGAGAACGAAAAGCACGATGACGCTTAATCCAGCAAAAAGGACATTCATCCACTCCTCGCTGAGCAGGTTGATGTGGAAGGTCTTCCCTTCATGTCCGTGCTCCTGGCATGAATGACTGTGGTCGCAGCAGCTGTGGTCGTGGTGTTCCGCAACATGTTCCGTATGTGCATTCCCGTGAGCATGGGACTCGTGGTCATGTCCGAGCTTTCCTGTGGCCAGTGCCGCTATGAAGACAGCCAGTCCGATGAACATCGATATGCGCTTCCATCCGTAATGTCTGGTCTTTTTTTCTGATTTGTCAGAATGCTCCGCTTCAGCGTGATCTTCATGCACCGCGTATCCGTCCTGGCAGTGCTCGTCGATTCCGCAGTCTTCATGCATTTCAAGGCTGCATTTCCTTGTATGAATCCTCTCGTACACCTTGTCAGTTATGATTCCCACGAGGACAGCTATAACAAACAGAATGGCAAAAAGTACAAGAGCCTTGTCAGGAATCATGGCAAGCATGACGAATGCCTCGTCTCCGGAAGATGCTATCATCATGGCGACAAGAGCTCCGAAACTGAACATCCTGTGGGTATATAGAGAGACAGTTGCAAATCCTCCCATGCAGCCCGGAACCGAGCCAAGCAAGGCTCCGATCACGACCTGTCCCGTGCGGGTCTTTCTCAATCCCTTGAAGAACATTCCCTTTGATTCGATATTGAGGGATTCGATCATCATCATCATGACCACTACAAGTCCGGTGATCAGGATGGAGTTCCGTAGTATGTCTATGAGTGTGTGAAGCATGTCTATTCGAGCCATCCGGCTATAAAGAGGTTTACGATAGGGCGGAGGGGAGAGTTGGTGGTCAATGTGACTATTGCAAGGGTTTCTCCCGCAGGCATGTCCTTGGTGTCAAGGTGCACTCTGAAAGTGACCTGTTCTCCGGGAGCAGCATCGGGAATGAAGCTGTGTGAGTAACAGCATGCATCAACATCTACCTTATGGACCTTGAATGTTTCCTTGCCCTGGTTCCTGAAAGTGAATTCCGCATGCACGGTCTCTCCTTTCCTTATCTTTCCGAAAGACCATGTGCTTGTCTCGAATGCAGGACGAGGCCCCTTGCTCTTCTGATCGTCAGAAATGTTGCTGAAGTTCTCCTTCGTGAATGCCCAGACACCGATCCTGTTCTTTCCGTTGCTGCCCTGATAGGTCCTGCCGCCTACGACAGGGGTAGCCCAATATGTGTTTTTTCCCCAGATTTCAGGGGCTGCTGTAACCGTGAAAGACATTTCTGCAGTGCTTCCGGCAGGTATGGGGTTTGGAGAAACAGATATTTTAAGGTTTTCCGAAACTTCCTTGAAGCTGACTTCTATCGGCTTGTCAGATGTGTTGGCGACCATCACTGCCTCGCTCTTCTGTCCTCCCTGCTCCAGATTTCCACATTTGTTCAGGTCGTTCTTGAGGGCAAATGGACCGAAACTTACGGGATAAAGCTCTGTGAGCGGCTTCTGCTTTTCCATGGAGACGCCTCGCAGCTTGAGCAGTACCGGCTTCTTTATGTCAGAAAGATATACCGTAAGGCTTTTGTCAAATGGGTATGGTCCCTCGTCGTTGGAGTATGTCACTGCAATCTTTCCGCTGCCTCCCGGTCTGATAGGCTCCCTTGTCCATTCGACGTCAGTACATCCGCATGTAGTTGTCACATTGTATATCACTGCAGGCTTGCTGCCAGTGTTCTTTAATGTGAAAGTGCAGGAAACAGGGCCAGAACCGAGCATTATGTCACCGAAGTTATGCACGGTCTTGTCTATTTCCAAGCCCTCCGATATCTTCTCCTGTGCATATGAGGTCATGCATGTTGATAATGCAATGAACATGCATGCAAGTGTATATTTTAATGTTTTCATCATTATTTTGCCGTCTATGTCCATACAAAGATAGTACAATTCGTCTTAAACGGATGTTTGAATATCGAAATTATTGACTAAATTTGCACAGTGAATGTCCTTGCGGCATCCAGATTGAAAACACTAACAATTTTAAAGTATAATTAAGATGGCTTACAGAATTACAGAAGACTGCGCAGCATGCGGAACATGTCTGCCAGAGTGCCCGGTTGGCGCTATCTCTGAGGGAGATATCTACAAGATCGATCCAAACGTATGCATCGACTGCGGTACATGCGCTGACGCTTGCCCAATGGGTGCAATCGTAGCTGGTGAGTAATCTCACTGTCAGATGAAAAAGAAAAATCCAGGCCGTAAGACCTGGATTTTTCTTTTTCATGGGGAGACCCCATCTACTCCTTTGGAGCAGATGTGATCTCGATAAGATTGTTCTGTGCAAGGAGAGCCTGGAGTACAGTCTTCACATCTTCAGGTGTTACGGTCTGAAGAGCTGCCTCATACTCTGCGTCCATGTCGATGCCGTATCTGTACCAGCTGCGGATGTTTCCTGCCCAGTATGAGTTGCTGATTCTTGACTCTGGAAGATTCTTCTTGAGATTCTCAATGGCCATGTTGAACTTCTCGGTCTCCGGTCCGTTCTCTGCAAGTTCCTTCAGACCCTTGATTGCAAGCTCGCGAAGCTTTGGTGCTGACTCTGGGTTGGTGTCGAAGTATACCTGGCAGATCACTCTTTCTTCAGGTGTTCTCTGACCTACCATTGACACGCCCACTCCGTATGTACCGCCTTCCTCCTCGCGGATGCTCTTTGTGTAGATCATGTCGAGGACGTAGTTGGCAACTTCAAGGGCCACTTCTGTCTTTGTGTCCACTGGCATGTATGCAGTGTAGAGCTGGAGCACAGTTGACTTCGGAGTCTGCATCTCGATAGCGACACTCTCGTCGATTCTGCCCTTGGCGAATCTGATGATGTTCTCATCATTTACCTTGTCAGCCTTCTTGCCTTTTGCGATAGAACCGATATACTTCTCTACCATCGGCTTGATGGCAGCAGGGTCTACATTACCGGTAATGGTGAGGATTGCACCTGCACCATCCTTGAAGAGCTCTCTGTATACTCTTTCGATGGTAGCAAGGTTTGCCTTTGCCAAAGTTTCCTCGTTGAGCTCGACTACGCGTGGATCGTTGCCATAGAGGATCTTGTTCATCTCGTTCTGGAATACGAAGTCAGGGTTCTTCGCAATGTTAGGAAGAAGTGCGTTGATCTGCTGGATTCCTGTCTGGTATTCAGCCTCGTCGAAGCGAGGGTCTGCGAAGAAGAGGTAAGCAATCTGGAGGGCTGTTTCAAGATCCTTCGGAGTGCTCTGGCCCTGGACTCCATGAGTTACATTCGCTATGTATGGGCTGACGCTCAAGTTCTTGCCTGCGAGCATCTTCGGAACCTGCTTTCCAGAGAACTTTGAAACTCCGGAATTGTTTACGAAGAGTGTCCAGATGTTGTCTTCAAATGAAGGCATGTCTTCAGTGCTGATGAGGCTCTTTCCGCCGTCGAGCTGGAGGTTGAAGAGTACCTGATCCTGCTTGTACTGTGTAGGAAGGACAACTACCTTCACACCGTTCTTGAGTGTCCACTCTGTAGCTCCGTAGATTGTCTCCTTTTCCTTCTTAACCTTTGAACCCTTGAGGTCTCCGCTGATGAAAGGCTCATTGAGGTTCTCCTCAATATTGGCCGCGATTTCAGCATTCTTTACAGCAGCAAGAACTGCGAGGAGTTCCTCTTCTGTAGGGTTAGCGAGGCCGGCCTTTTCAGGTCCGTTGTAGAGGATCACCATATTCTCGTCTGTAACCACCTGTGCTGCGATCTGGTTGAGTACGGTTGCATTGAGACTAGCGCAGACCATCTGTGCAAGCTGAAGGGCTGTTTCAGGCTCAAGATATGACTTGTTGTCGTAGAAGTTGTAAAGGAGAGGATATACGAAGTCTGCGTTCTTGCGTGTAGGAGCAGCCTCTACAGCCTTCTCATAGCTGCTGATGATGTTGTCTGTCGCGCGCTGAACTTCTCCGTCTGTGAAGCCGAATCTCTTCATC
The DNA here is from genome assembly GCA_017550025.1 of Bacteroidales bacterium. Taxonomy (GTDB): domain Bacteria; phylum Bacteroidota; class Bacteroidia; order Bacteroidales; family UBA932; genus Cryptobacteroides. The sequence goes on from JAFYLU010000081.1 coordinate 17,805, forward strand.
TTCTCAACTTCTGTCATGTATGCTGCGAATGCATTCACTGCGTCGCCTTCTTTGAATGAAACGCTTCCTGAAGTCGCGTCGCATGAGTTGCAGAGGTTGCTGATGTAGAAGCTTGCACCAAGGAACGGAGCGTCAGGGCTTGATGTAATGTCAGTGAAACGCTCTCTCATGATGAGACGTACGTACTGCTTGATGATGTTCATCATGAAAGCTACATCTGTGTTCATCATCTCCTTCGGCATCGGCTCGCTCTTCCACATCACCTCGATGCTTGATGAAGTAGCCTCCGGATCGGTGATGATGCCGACGATAGGCTCTACATTGTCAGGAATCTTGTAAAGAACCTTCTCCTTTGGATTGACCGGAGCAGGGATGTCTGCGAAGATTGTCTTGAGCTTTGCCTCGATCTGATCGACATCCACGTCTCCTACAACGATGACAGCCTGGAGGTCAGGACGGCACCATGTCTCGTAGAAGCGTGTAAGGCTCTCGTACTTGAATGTCTTGAGCTGCTCCTCGCCTCCGATGAGGGTTCTTCTTGAATATGGAGTGTCACCGTAGTAGTAAGGAAGTGACTTCTCGAACATTCTCCAGCTTGCGTCGCTTCTTGTACGCTTCTCCTCAAGGATGACACCTCTTTCTGCATCGATTTCTGCAGGATCGCATGTCACGAAGTGTGAGTAGTCATGAAGGATGAGGAGACATGAGTCGATGATGCTCTCTCTCACTACAGGGATGTTGTTGAGCATGTACTGTGTCTGCTCGAATCCGGTGGAAGCGTTGATGTTTCTTCCGAATTCAGCTCCGATGCTCTGAAGCCAGTCAAGAAGCATCTTGCCCGGGAAGTTTTTCGTTCCGTTGAAGCACATGTGCTCAAGGAAATGGGCGAGACCATCCTGGTCATCTTCCTCCTGGAAAGCTCCTACATCTGTAGCGAGGTAGAATTCAGCTCTCTGGGCAGGCTGGTCATTGTGACGGATGTAATAGGTCATGCCGTTGTCAAGCTTGCCGGTCCTTACTGCCGGGTCGTTTGGAAGCGGTGTCTGACCGAACGCCATTGATGCAGCGAAGATGGCTGCAAAGAAAATGAATAAACGTTTCATGTTTTGAAAATTAATTATGTTCGTTTCGGTTGTTTCCTGAATCTGTATATTAGACTCTGATACAGCGTATAAACTACAAATATATATAAAAAATGCGAATAATGTCCGTCAGCCATTTCTATATTCTGAAAAACTCTTATTATATTTGTGAAAAATGGAGAATATGTTAGAGGATTTCAGACTTAAGGTTTTCATGACGGTTGCTCAAACCGGAAGCTTTACGAAGGCTGCCTCTGTTCTTGGCATATCTCAACCTGCTGTCAGTCAGAATGTTGCAGAACTTGAGAGACTTTCTGGGAAAAAGCTTTTCGACAGGCTTCGCGGCGAAGTGGTGCTGACTCCTCAAGGACAGGTTTTTCTGGAGTTATCTCGAAGAATATCAGACAGTTACAGTGCTGTGTCGGATATGTTCTCCATCGTGCAGCCTTCTGTGGTGAGGGTCTCCGTCTCCGAGGAACTTTATTCCTTTTATGTTGCTCCTCTTCTGGAGTCTTTCATGACCGTCCATCCGGAAGTTTCTTTCGAGCGGTCCATCTTTGATGATGCAGACCTGGTCCTTTCCATGCAGCCAGCTCCTGAATCTTCTTTTGATGTCAATCCTGAAGCCATTTCAAGACTGCGCATATCACGTTTTCCTGTACCGGAAAGAGGCGTCTATAAGGCTGCCTGTGAAAAGACAGAATATTTCGATATAGTCTTCCGTCCTTCTCCTGTGTTTTCATGCACAAGACTGTGCCGTCTCCTGAAAGGATTCCTGACATCTTTCTGATTGACCCGAACAAGGGCCTTTCAGGATTATCCGAAGATCATCTTGCTGACGACATAAAAACAGAAGCCGCCCTCATGGGCGGCTTCCTTTTGAAGTGTATGTGCTGTTGCTATTTAGCAAGTCTCTTGTATGTCTCAAGACGAAGCTTTGCGAATTCCTCGGTCTTCTGGAGGAGTTCCTCGGCGCAGTCAGGATACATCTTGTAGAGTGATGCGAAGCGTACCTCTCCCTTGAGGAAATCCTGAAACTTGCTCCAGTCTGGCTCCTTGCTGTCAAGAGTGAAAGGATTCTTCTCTGTGCCCTCGAGAGCCGGGTTGTATCTGTAGAGATGCCAGTAACCGCAGTCAACGGCGAGTTTCTCCTCTTTCTGGCTAAGACCCATACCTGCCTTGAGGCCATGGTTGATACATGGAGCGTAAGCGATGATGAGTGATGGACCATCATAAGCCTCTGCCTCCTTGATAGCGTTGAAGTACTGAGCTGGAGATGCGCCCATAGCAACCTGTGCTACATATACATATCCGTAGCTCATTGCCATCATGCCGAGGTCCTTCTTGCGTACTCTCTTACCTGAAGCTGCGAACTTCGCGATAGCACCTGCAGGAGTAGCCTTTGATGACTGTCCGCCTGTGTTAGAGTAAACCTCTGTGTCGAGAACAAGGATGTTCACATTCTCACCTGAAGCGAGTACGTGGTCAAGTCCGCCGTATCCGATGTCGTATGATGCACCGTCACCACCGATGATCCACTGGCTGCGTGCAGGGATGAATGTCTTGTATTCTACGAGACCCTTGCATACGTCGCACTGGCAGTTCTCGCAAAGAGGAACGAGCTTGTCAGCAACCTCGCGTGTTACCTTTGCGTCGTTCTTGTTCTCAAGCCACTGTGTGAAGAGGGCCTTCATCTCGTCTGTGCAGCATGAGCATGCAAGACCCTGCTCCATGAGCTTGGCAACAGTCATGCGCGCTCTGTCTGAACCGAGCTTCATACCGAGACCGAACTCGCAGAAGTCCTCGAAGAGTGAGTTAGCCCATGCCGGACCGTGGCCGTTTGCATCCTTGCAGTAAGGAGCTGCAGGGAATGATGCACCATAGATAGAAGAACATCCGGTAGCGTTAGCAACCATCATATGGTCACCGAAGAGCTGTGTGATAGTCTTGATGTATGGAGTCTCGCCGCAACCTGCACATGCTCCAGAGTACTCGAAGAGCGGCTGTGCGAACTGTGCGTTCTTGATGTTTGCAGTCTTTGGCTGTACATTGTCCTTATAGCCTACATGAGAGTTGAGGTAGTCGAAGTTTGCCTGCTCTGCCTCCTGTGTTCCGAGCGGCTTCATGACGAGAGCCTTCTCCTTTGAAGGACATACGTCGGCACAGTTGCCGCAACCTGTACAGTCGAGAACTGAAACGCTGATGCCGTACTTGTACTCCTTGAACACAGCCTTGCCCTGTGAAAGCTTCACGCCTTCAGGTGCGTTAGCTGCCTCTTCGTCAGTGAGGAGGAACGGACGGATAGCTGCGTGAGGACAAACAAATGCACAAGTGTTACACTGGATACACTTGTCAGCCTGCCACTCCGGAACGTTCACGGCGATACCACGCTTCTCATAAGCGGTTGTACCTGCTGGGATTGTACCGTCTACCCACTCGTTGAATACGCTTACAGGGAGGGTGTCGCCTGCCTGTGAGTTAACTACGTCAGCGATGTTCTTCACGAACTCCGGAGCAAGACGGGCAGTGTTAGGGTTCTCGAACTTCGCAGTGATGTCCTTCCAGTCGGCAGGGATCTCAACCTTTGTATACTCACCACCTCTGTCAACAGCGGCGTAGTTCATGTTCACGATGTGCTCACCCTTCTTGCCGTAGCTCTTTACAATAGCCTTCTTCATGTAACCTACAGCCTCCTCGTAAGGGATGATGCCTGTGATCTTGAAGAATGCAGACTGGAGGATGGTGTTTGTACGTCCGCCGAGTCCGATCTCTGCAGCAATCTTTGTTGCATTGATGATATAGAGGGTAATGTTCTTCTTGCCGATGATAGCCTTTACATGGTCAGGAATTCTCTTGAGAGTCTCTTCCTCGTCCCAGAGGCTGTTGAGAAGGAGTGTACCGTTCTCCTTGATGCCTTTGAGCACGTCATACTTTGAAAGGTATGAAGGAACGTGGCATGCCACGAAGTCAGGAGTACCTACAAGGTAAGGAGCCTTGATAGGGAGGTCTCCGAAACGGAGGTGTGAACATGTATATCCGCCTGACTTCTTTGAGTCATAATCGAAATATGCCTGGCAATATTTAGGTGTGTTGTCGCCGATGATCTTGATGGTGTTCTTGTTTGCACCTACGGTACCGTCAGAACCGAGACCGAAGAATTTGCACTCAGTTGTACCTGGCTTAACGATTGAGAACTCCTCCTTCTGTGGGAGTGACTTGAATGTAACGTCGTCAACGATGCCGATAGTGAAGCCATCCTTAGGCTCTGCGAGCTCGAGGTTCTCGTATACTGATACGATCTGTGCTGGAGTAGTGTCCTTTGAAGAAAGACCATAGCGGCCTCCGATAACCATAGGAGCGTTCTCTACGCCCTGGAAGAGTGCCTTGATGTCGAGGAAGAGAGGTTCTCCGAGTGAACCAGGCTCCTTTGTTCTGTCGAGAACTGCGATTCTCTTCACTTCCTTCGGAAGCGCCTTCATGAAATATTTTGCAGAGAATGGTCTGTAGAGACGTACGATCATCAGACCCACCTTCTTGCCCTGTGCGGACATGTAGTCGATAGTCTCCTTGATAGTCTCTGTTACAGAACCCATGGCAACGATGATGTTCTCTGCCTCTGGATCTCCGTAATAGTCGAAAGGACGGTAGTCGCGGCCGGTAAGCTCGCTGATCTCGCCCATATAGCGTGCAACTACGTCAGGAACTGCGTCATAGTACTGGTTGCATGCTTCGCGTGCCTGGAAGTATACGTCTGCGTTCTGTGCAGTACCGCGTGTAACAGGAGCGTCTGGTGAAAGAGCCTTTGCGCGGAACTTCGCAAGTGACTTGGTGCTTACCATTCCCTTGAGAGCCTCCTCGTCGATGAGCTCGATCTTCTGGATCTCATGCGATGTGCGGAAACCGTCGAAGAAGTGGAGGAAAGGAATGCTTGACTTGATTGTTGAAAGATGAGCCACAGCCGCAAGGTCGAGGGCTTCCTGAACTGAAGCGGATGCGAGCATTGCATATCCTGTCTGGCGGCATGCCATAACGTCCTGATGGTCTCCGAAGATGGAGAGAGCGTGTGAAGCCAAAGCTCGTGCTGATACGTGGAACACGGTAGGAAGCATTTCACCTGCAATCTTGTACATGTTCGGGATCATGAGAAGAAGACCCTGTGATGCTGTGAATGTTGTAGTAAGTGCACCTGCCTGAAGAGAGCCGTGTACTGCTCCTGCAGCACCGCCTTCACTCTGCATCTCGGTTACCTTTACCACTTCTCCGAAGAGGTTCTTCTTGCCCTGTGCTGCCCACTCGTCTACATATTCAGCCATTGTAGAAGATGGGGTGATAGGGTAGATGGCTGCATGCTCACTGAAGAGGTAAGCGATATGCGCCGCTGCCCAGTTACCGTCACAAGTGACGAATTTTTTCTCGTTTGCCATAATCCGTAAAATGTTTTATGTTTTATTGAATTGATTTGCAATAAGTTGCATGGTTCATGCCGTTGATTTGGATCAAAACGGACACTGAATCATACAAATTTACGGATTTTTGGCGAAAATCGTGCAAATATTTCAGAAAATAAATCCTGTCTGTTTTGAAAACATCGGCTTTTCGGAGGAACTTCAGTCCCTGACATGTCTTTATGTGCCTTAAATCATCCACAAAATGATAATAAACTGATTTATGGCATAATTTTTTGTCAAAAATGACTATCTTTGCATGAATACGCCCCTATAGTTTAATGGATAGAATTTCAGATTCCGGTTCTGACGGTTGCGGTTCGATTCCGCATGGGGGTACAAGAAAGGCTCCGCAGCACATGCCGCGGAGCCTTTCTTGTACCGGTTTTTCTGCCCTGATCCGTTCAGCGATGCTTATGCCAGGGGAATGCCCCCTTCTGCTACCTGCACCACTGATCCAGCCAACGGAAATATTCCCTGTGCCAGAGAAGTGCATTCTGTGGCTTGAGTATCCAGTGGTTCTCGTCAGGGAAGATAAGCAGTCTTGACGGTACTCCCATCATCTGTGCTGCGTTATATGCTGCCATACCTTCGTCAACAGGGACCCTGTAGTCCATTCCTCCATGAATCACCATGAGAGGTGTGTGCCAGTTTGTCACGAGCTTGTGCGGCGAAAGGGCGTAATGTCTTACGGCTTTCGGATCATTGCTCCATGGAGAGCCTCCCTGCTTGATTCCTCCGAATGTCACGCCGTCTCCTGCAGGCCCTACGGGACATTCAGGTGTTCCTACGCGCGGGTCGATTACTGCCTCGTGAAGACCGCCGTTGTCAAAGTTAGGGAACCACATTTCCTCTGTCGTCATGTACATGTGTTCCTCGTTGAAGATGCCTGCATGTGCTATGAATGCGTCGAATACATCTCCATGAGTTCCGCAAAGATAATAGACTGAATATCCTCCGTAACTTGCACCGCATGCCGCCATCTTGCCGACGTATGGCTCCGCCTTAAGTTCGCGTGCGGCGGCGAGATAGTCCTGCATGTTCAGCCCGGGGTAGTCGCCCGATATCTGTTCTGTCCATTCCTGACCGAATGCCGTTGTTCCACGTCTGTTCGGAAGCACTACGACATAGCCTTGGGCAGCCATAAGACGGTAGTTCCATCTGTATGACCATCCCTGGCTCAATGTGCCCTGCGGGCCTCCAAGACAGATAAGTATCGACGGATACTGCTTTTCCGGATCGAACTGAGGGGGATAAAGCACCCATGTCAGCATGTCTTTTCCGTCAACTGTCCTTACATATCTTGTCTCTGTCTGGTGTTCGGCAAGCTGGGAGAGAATGTGCTCGTTCTCCTTTGTTATCTGGTTGTAAGACACGGCTTTATCTGTGACAGTGCATGCTGCCTTCAAAGCCTTCTTTCCTGTCGTTGCGGCCTTGTGTCCGTCGCCCACGGTCACTGCAACCAGCTCGGCAGGGAAGTCCATGCTGCACCATGTCGTGAGCAGGGTTGTCGTGCCGTCCTCGTTCTTCCTGATGTGGAATGGTGAGCTGAAGTCGTACCACATATCTTCACCTGTGACGCGTTCAAGGTGTGACTCTGCGCCATTTGTTCCGTAGTGCCATACGAATATTCCCTGGATTCCTTCCGCCAGTGCCGAGAAATAAATGTCCTTTGAATCGTCAGACCATACCGGGGATGAAACATTGTACTTGAAGACAAGGGTGTCAGGATATTTTACGGCAGGCAATCCGCTTCCATCAGCGTTTACTGTGCTGTAGTCTACCCATGCTACCTTGAGTTTCTGTTGATCAGCCTCGTATCCGTCGCGTTCCATGCTGATCCATGCGAGCGACTGTCCGTCCGGACTCCATACGGGTTCTGTGTCGTAACCGTTGGCGCCGCATTCGATTTTCGCGCATTCGCCGGTCTTGACATTATATATGTAGATTTCGGTGTTGGTCGAGAAGGCGTATTTCTTGCCCGTAAGCTTGCGGCAGGAATATGCGATGAATCTTCCGTCAGGACTCCATGCCAGCTGCTCAAGCCCTCCGAAAGGTTCGGTCGGAAGCTCGTAAAGCTCCGCCTCTCCTGCGAGGATGTCGGTTCCTCCTGTGATGACACCTGACTTCTCGTCTCGTCTTGCCACGAATGTGTGAGGAATCTCCATCACAGTATGGTCCCAGTGGCGGTACATCAGGTCATCTGTGGTATATGCATTGGCCTTGTCGAGGTCGCTGTAGCAGTCGGTAGGGGACTTCACCGCACTTTTGACATGGCTGATATACATCATGGCAGACTGGTCCGGAGACATCTTGAATTCGGAGATTCCCCCTGGAATATCTGTGACAGGGTATGGTTCAGCAAGTTCCCAGCCTTTCTTTGTCCTGCTTATTTCTGCTCCCCAGGCCTGACCCTGCATCATAAAATATATCTCCGATCCGTCATTGCTCCAGCGCGCGTTGGATATGCTCTTTCCTGACATCGTGATCTGCTGGCATCCGCTGCCGTCTGTCTTGCATATGAACAGGTTGCGGACACTTCTGTTCTCTTCGGTAGATGTGTAGCTCACTCCGTACAGGATGTGTTCCCCATCGGGAGAGATCTGCGGGTCGGACAGCCTTCCCAGAGCCAGAAGGGCTTCGGGGGTCATCCGGCCGTTTTCTATGCTTATGCTGCTTTTGCCGATATAGCCTTCGCTGCTCAATGTCTCATTGCCTTTTTTCATATATATGATGATTCCTGCAGATAATGCCGCCAGCAGGATAAGGGCGGCCGTGTTCCTTAATGATTTCATATGGTATGGGTTAATGCTTGATCTTGCTTGTCAGGTGGATGCTACCTGTAGTGTTTCAGTGCGGCGGCATGCTCTTCTGCTACGCTGTCCCTTACTTCTGCAGGTGACAGGACCTCGATGTTGCTGCCGTATTTGCAGAACTCCATTATCAGTGCCTTGTTCGGACATGCGAATATGCTGAATGTCACGAATCCGTCCTTCTTCTCGATTTCTGTCTGACTTCTGTGGATCGGAAGGTCGCGGAGAAAACGTGCCTCCGTAGCTGTCGCCCTGAAAGTGATGGTCTTTCCCTTTTCTTCCGGAATATATATTCCGAAGCTCGTCGAGAATAGCTCGTCTACATCGAATTTCCTTGGCATCCTGAAAGCTGTGTCGGTAAGCTCAAGAGTGATCACCCTGTCCAGGCCGTATACTCTCATTGCCTCCCTTTCCAGACAGTAGGCCACTATGTACCAGCGCTTTGCGAATTCCTTTACGGCATAAGGACGCAGAGTGTAGGTCTCTGCCTCCGAACTCGTGTATTTCTTGTACTGTATTATGATCTCCCTGTTTTCCGTCATTGCCTCCATCACCGTTGTAAGGTGTGCATGCCCTGACGGAATGTCCTCTACGGATACCCTTCCGCAAAGCCTTTCCTTGCTCATGCGCAGCAGGTTGTTGACTGTGAATGTGTTGATCAGCCACGCATTTTCCGCATCAGCGTCCCTGATGTCGTCTGCCCCGTCAATGTAATAACGGTTCCTGCTCCTGTCGCATTCTATCTTTATGCCGAAGACTTCCTCCACTGCTTCGCGGTGGTTGTTGAATGTGCGCCTTGAGTAGGCGGTGTCGAAACGGTTTTCCCACCTTGTGCATATCTCATCAAGGCTCAGGCCGTTCCTGCCGACGCGGATGAATGTCTGCACCAGCCAGATGTATTTCTGTAGAAGTTCCGTTACCATCAGCTTATCTTGCTATAATCCTTTATCTGATATTTTTCCTTACGCAGTTCCTTGCGCAGCAGTTGATTGCGGTCGCTTGTCAATGTAGGGTCCTCGCGAAGTACCGAGTCGGCGCAGTCGCGCGCCGCATTCAGGATAAGGCCGTCTTTCGCGAGGGACGCTATGTTCAGACTGATCGGGAGACCGCTCTGCTGCGTTCCCTCGAGGTCTCCGGGGCCGCGCATCTTCATGTCCTCCTCCGCCAGCTCGAACCCGTTTTCTGTCGCACACATCAGTTCGATCCTGTGTCTTGATTCCTTGCTCATCTTGTGTCCGGTCATAAGTACGCAGAATGATTTCTCGTTTCCTCTGCCGACTCGCCCGCGAAGCTGGTGGAGCTGGCTCAGGCCGAACCTTTCCGCACTCTCGATCACCATCACTGATGCATTCGGTACGTCCACTCCCACTTCGATTACCGATGTCGCTACGAGTATGTCGGCCCTGCCTGCCGCGAATGCATCCATGTTGAATTTCTTGACATCATTCTGCTGCTTGCCATGAACGACGGCCGTCTTGTATTCTGGGAAAGGGAATTTCTGCATTATCTCTTCCGCCCCGGCTTCAAGGCTCTGGTAGTCAAGCTTTTCGGTTTCATTTATCAATGGATATACTATGAAGACCTGTCTTCCTTTGGCAATCTCGTCCTTCATGAACTTATATAATGCCGGACGTTTGCCTTCAGTTGCGTGGATGGTCTGCACGGGCTTTCTTCCTGGAGGCAGCTCGTCGATTACCGACACGTCGAGGTCTCCGTACAATGTCATTGCCAGTGTGCGCGGGATAGGAGTGGCAGTCATCACAAGCACATGCGGCGGGGCGCCGAATGTGGCTTTCCTCCACAGTTTCGATCTCTGCTCGACCCCGAACCTGTGCTGTTCGTCGATGATGGCAAGCCCGAGATTGCGGAATATCACGTTGTCCTCAATCAATGCGTGGGTTCCCACAATTATCCCGATGCTTCCGTCTTCCAGGCCGGCATGTACCTCGCGCCTTTCTGAAGCCTTCGAGCTTCCGGTCAGAATGGCAGATCTGACCCCCGTCGGCTGAAGGAACTTCTGGATGTTCTTATAGTGCTGTTGTGCAAGTACTTCCGTAGGCGCCATTATGCATGCCTGGAAGCCGTTTCCTATGGCTATCAATGCTGTGAGGACGGCAACCATGGTCTTTCCGCTTCCCACATCTCCCTGCAGGAGACGGTTCATCTGGCTGCCGCTCTTCATGTCATTGCGTATTTCAGTGATCACCCTCTTCTGCGCACCTGTGAGCGGGAAGGGAAGGGAGTTGTAGCACAGGTTGAAAGCTTCGCCCACACGAGGCATCGGTATTCCGTGTTCTGCTCTGCTCCTGATGTATTTCTGCTTCAGCAGAGACAGCTGCAGATAAAACAGCTCTTCGAACTTCAGTCTGTATCTGGCCTTTTCGAGCGATGCCATGTCTTTTGGGAAATGTATGTTCCGGAGAGCGAAATGGATCGGAACCAGGCCGCATTGCCTCATGAGATGCTCCGGCATGCTTTCCTCCACATACGGCAGTCCTTTCTCGATTGCCGCTTCCATCAGCTTGTTCATCACCTTGCCGGTGATGCCTCCGTTCTTGAGCTTTTCCGTGCTCGTGTATACTCCGGTCATGCTGCCCGCGCCTCCGGATACCTCTGCCGTTCCCTGTGCAGGGGAGTCTACTTCCGGATGCACGATGTTGATACGCCCGTTAAATGAGGTCGGCTTCCCGAAAAACACGAATTCGAGCCCCGGCTTGAGCTTCTCGAACATCCATTTTATGCCTTTGAAGAAGATGAGCTCGAGCTCTCCGGCTCCGTCGCTGACCCATGCGCTCATCCTTTTCTTCTCGATGATGTCGACCCGCAGGACCTTTGCCCTGATCTGTATGTATGCCATGTCCGGCCTGATGTCCGGGATACGGATGAATGAACTCCTGTCGATATATCTGAACGGATATAGCTTCAGCAGCTCGCCTATCGTTCCGACGGCAAGCTCCTTCTTCAGCAGTGCGGCTCTTTTCGGTCCCACTCCCGGAAGAAACTGAATGTCCATATCCAATCCGTTCTGTGCCATGATGTGGCAAATCTAATAAAAAAATCGGAATTATGCATGCGCTGTGCAATGATGATGTTTTCTATGGAAAAATCAAAACACTTTATTATATTTGTAAGTTATTAGCAAAAATCTATTTGTACATATGGCAAGGAAATTAGTTGTTGGAATTACTCAAGGAGACGGAAACGGCATCGGATATGAAGTCATAATCAAGGCTCTCGCTGATGAGAGGATGCTGGATCTCTGTACTCCTGTCATATATGGATCGTCAAAGATCTTCGGATTCTACAAGAAGCATATTCATGATGTGGAGCAGCTCAATACCAATGTGATAACATCTGCGAAGGACGCGCATCAGAAAAGGATAAACATTGTGAACTGTCTGCCGGAAAACGTATTCGTCGAGCCGGGACAGTCTACTCCTGAATCAGCAAAGGCTGCGATGACATCTCTCGCAAAGGCTGTCGCTGACATAAAGGAAGGATATATTGATGTGCTGGTCACAGCCCCTATCAACAAGCGTGCGATGGCAGGAGAGGGTTTCGGATATACCGGGCATACGGAATATCTTGAGCAGGAGTTCGGTGTTGACGAGGTTGCGATGCTGATGGTGTCTGACCGACTCAAGGTCGGAGTGGTTACAGGTCATGTCGCTTTGAAGGATGTCGCTGCAAGCATTACCAAGGAGAAGATAATCAGCAAGCTTCGTCTTATCAAGAAATCTCTCGAGAGAGACTTCTGTATCGATGCTCCAAAGATTGCAGTCCTCGGCCTCAATCCTCATTGCGGTGACGGAGGTCTTCTCGGTGATGAGGAGCAGCAGATCATACTTCCTGCAATCCAGGAGGCGAATGCGGAGGGAATACTTGCGTTCGGACCTTATTCTTCCGACGGATTCTTCGGACTTGCAAATTATACCAAGTTCGATGCTGTGCTTGCCATGTATCACGATCAGGGCCTTACTCCGTTCAAGGCCATTGCATTCGAAGACGGCGTGAATTTCACTGCAGGTCTTCCTGTTGTGAGGACATCTCCGGATCATGGCACTGCATATGAAATGGCGGGACGCGACATGGCGGATCCGCGCTCAATGATCTCGGCGATATATACGGCCATCGACATCTGCAACAGGCGTGCAGAATATGATGACCTTGTGGAGAACAGGATGACCATCGTTCTTCCTGATACTGAAATCAAGCCGAGAGGCGGAAGAATCATCGAGTAGGCATGGCGGAAGCTGGCAACCAGGTGCGTCCGCCGATATTTCTTTATACCGATGGCGCATCGAGCGGAAATCCTGGCCCTGGCGGTTACGGGGTCGTTCTGAAATGCGCAGGCAGGATGATGGAGATTTCGGAAGGCTTCAGCCTCACTACCAATAACAGGATGGAGCTTCTGGCCGTGATCAAGGGCCTGGAAGCCATAAGATGGGATAATGCCGAAGTGCATGTGACCAGTGATTCCTCTTATGTGGTTAATGCCATAAACAAGGGATGGCTGGAGAACTGGAAGCGCAAGGGATTCGCAAAGGTGAAGAATCCCGATCTGTGGATGAGGCTGATGCCTCTGCTTACTAGACACAGGGTGGCATTCCACTGGATAAAGGGACATGCGGGTCATCCTGAAAATGAACGTTGCGACGCCTTGGCTGTCGCGGCAGGGGCCGGAGCTGTGGCTTCCGGGAAGACACTTCCCCCGGACACAGGTTACAGGCCGGATGATGAGTCTACACTTATATAAATTGATACGATGAAAGGAATAGTGCTGGCAGGAGGCTCCGGAACACGCCTCTATCCGATAACGAAAGGAGTCAGCAAGCAGATGCTGCCTATTTTCGACAAGCCGATGATATATTATCCCATATCTGTGCTGATGCATGCAGGGATAAGGGACATCCTCATTATCTCCACTCCTGTGGACCTTCCAGGTTTCCGGAGACTTCTGGGAGACGGAAGCGATTATGGAGTCAGGTTCGAATATGCGGAGCAGCCGTCTCCGGACGGACTTGCCCAGGCCTTTATCATCGGCGAGGAGTTTATCGGTAATGATACTGTCTGCATGGTGCTTGGCGATAATCTCTTCCATGGAAACGGACTGGAGGAAATGCTCTCAAATGCGGTGCGAAGAGCAGAACAAGAGTCTCTTGCCACCGTATTCGGATATTGGGTGAGCAATCCGCAGCGCTATGGTGTGGCGGAGTTTGCCCCGGATGGAAAATGCATCAGCATTGAGGAAAAGCCGGTACAGCCGAAGTCGAATTATGCCGTTGTAGGTCTGTATTTCTATCCGAACAAGGTGGTTGAGGTCGCCAAATCAGTCAGGCCTTCTGCGAGGGGAGAACTTGAGATCACTTCTGTCAATCAGAGTTTTCTTGAGGATGGAGAACTGATGGTGGAGACTTTCGGAAGGGGCTTTGCATGGCTTGACACCGGCACGCATGACTCTCTTTCAGAAGCGTCTACCTTCATCGAGGTTATTGAAAAGAGACAGGGACTTAAGATAGCCTGTCTTGAAGCTATAGCTTTTGAAAAGGGATGGATTACGGCAGAAAGGCTTCGTGAGCTTGCGGTTCCGATGGCAAAGAATCCTTACGGACAGTATCTGCTTAAAATCGCTGAGGGAAAATGAATGTTCTGAAGACTGAAATAGAAGGACTGCTGATAATCGAGCCAACGGTATACGGGGATGACAGAGGATATTTCTTCGAGTCGTTCTCCAAAAGAGACTTTGCTGCCGCGGCGGGCGAGGTGGAATTCGTTCAGGACAACGAGAGCCGTTCTTCCTATGGCGTGATAAGAGGACTTCATTTTCAGAAACCTCCGCACAGTCAGGCAAAGCTTGTCAGGGTCATAAAGGGCAGGGTGCTTGATGTTGCTGTCGACATGAGGCCTGATTCACCTACATTCGGAAGACATGTGGCTGTCGAACTTACTGAAGACAACCACAGGCAGGTGTTCATTCCGAAGGGCTTTGCACATGGTTTCAGCGTTCTTTCGGAAGAAGCGGTTTTCCAATATAAATGTGATGCCTACTATGCTCCTCAAAGTGAGGGAGGCGTGGCATGGGATGATCCTGACCTTGCCATTGACTGGAAGATTCCGAAAGAGGATGCGGTACTCTCCGGAAAGGATGAGAGACATCCGAGATTAAGAGATATCGTTCACAATATCAAGTAATTATGAATGTTCTGATTACAGGTTCAATGGGGCAGCTCGGCCGCTCTTTCAGGCGTTCCTTCCTCAATCTTGACCATGAATGTTTCTTTACCGACCTTCATGGCTGCGAGGATGTTGTCCCGCTTGACATTACCGATGCCGGTGCGGTCTGTTCCTACGTCAGGGACCATGGGATAGATGTGATTATAAACTGTGCGGCCTATACGGATGTCAACAAGGCTGAAGATGAGGAGGAACTTGCCTTCAGGATAAATGCGGATGCGGCCGGAAATCTTGCGGCTGCTGCGGCAGAGACCGGTGCGGTGCTTGTCCATTTCTCTACCGACTATGTTTTTGACGGTAAGTCCCATCTTCCATATTCGGAAGACATGCCTGCATGCCCTGTGAATGCATACGGAAGGACCAAGCTTGCGGGAGAAAAGGCGATAGAGGCGTCAGGATGCAGATATATGATTTTCAGGACAGCCTGGCTTTACAGCAGCTTCGGAAAGAATTTCGTGAAGACAATGGTGGAGCTTACCGCGGAACGCCAGGAGATATCGGTAGTATATGATCAGGTCGGTACTCCGACTTATGCACAGGATCTGGCTGACACTGTCGCAATGATAATAGATGGGGGAAACCTTTCATGCAGCGGCATATATCATTATACAGATGAGGGTGTGTGTTCGTGGTATGACCTGGCCAGGGAAGTGAATGACCTGCTGGGACATTTCTGTAATGTGAAGCCATGCAGGACTGCCGATTATCCGACCCGGGCAGCGCGTCCTCATTATTCTGTGCTTGACAAGCATAAGGTCAGGAACGTGTTCGGAATCGATATCCCGCACTGGAAGGAGTCGCTTTACTGCTGCATAGATGAAATGAAGAAAAGAAGATGAATATGGGTGAGTTCAGAAGAAACATACTTGTGACAGGCGGCGCAGGATTCATAGGAAGCCATCTTGTGCGGCTTCTTGTAAGGAAATATCCGGATTACAGGATCGTCAATGTCGACGCCTTGACATATGCCGGCAATCTTGCCAATCTTTCCGACGTCGAGAACGCCCCTAACTATGTGTTTGTGAAGGCTGACATATGCGATTTCGAGAAGATGTGCTCTCTTTTCGAAAGCTATGAGGTGGACGGAGTGATTCATCTTGCCGCCGAAAGTCATGTGGACCGCTCTATCAGGGATCCGTTCACATTTGCAAGGACCAACGTGATGGGTACCATTTCTCTGCTTCAGGCCGCGAGACTTCGTTGGGAGGCGGCTGAAGGCGGATATTCGGGAAAGCGATTCCATCATGTGTCCACAGACGAGGTCTACGGAGCTCTGGAACTGGATCTTCCGCAGGGAGGACCGCTGGGTGAAGGTCCGTATGGAACCCGTTTCTTTACAGAGGGTATGAAGTATGATCCTCATAGTCCGTACAGTGCCGCAAAGGCATCTTCCGATCATTTTGTCCGTGCCTTCCATGATACATACGGAATGCCGGCGGTGATTACGAACTGTTCGAACAATTATGGTCCATATCAGTTTCCGGAAAAGCTTATACCATTGTTTATCAATAACATACGCCACGGAAAGTCCCTGCCTGTATACGGTAAGGGAGAAAATGTCAGGGATTGGCTGTATGTGGAGGACCATGCCAGAGCCAT
Organism: Bacteroidales bacterium; assembly: GCA_017550025.1. Lineage (GTDB taxonomy): Bacteria > Bacteroidota > Bacteroidia > Bacteroidales > UBA932 > Cryptobacteroides. The sequence continues at coordinate 33,978 of JAFYLU010000081.1, forward strand.
CGACCTTGTATTCCATGAGGGAAGGACTGGGGAGACATACAATATCGGCGGTTTCAACGAGTGGAAGAACATAGACCTGATAAGGGTCCTTGTCAAGGTGACGGACCGTATTCTCGGCAATCCTGAAGGACATAGTCTCGGACTCATCACATTCGTTACAGACCGTGCCGGACATGACCTGCGATATGCCATTGATGCCTCGAAAATCCATGAGGAGCTCGGTTGGGAACCGTCCCTGCAGTTTGAGGAAGGAATAGAGCGTACTGTGCGCTGGTATCTCGAAAATCAGGAATGGCTTGACGGAGTGACGAGCGGGGAGTATCAGAATTATTATGAAAGCATGTATATGGACAGATAATCATCAAACTTACTTAAGATATGAAAAGGTTGTTTTTAGCAGCTCTCGTTGCCCTTGTATTGGGCGGAGCTATGGATGTTATGGCGCAGCCGCGTTATGGCAGACATTATGGATTTCATCGCTATGAGAGTGTTTTCAAAGGATTGGGAATGAACTTCGGATATGTGCACTCATCAAGCCGTGTCAGGGACCTCTATCTGAATGAGGTGGACAAGGTCGGAGGCATGAATGGCTTTGATGTGGGCCTTACAATGGACTTCACACTGATACCTGAAGCCCTTTATCTTCAGTCAGGACTTGACTATGTATATCAGATGGACAAGCCTGAAACACATGATGCGGGATTCGTAAAGCTCACCGGAAAGAATCAGGACCATTATCTTGACATACCTGTGCAGCTCAAATATGCACATCCTCTTACTTCAAAGATAGGAGTATTTGCACAGGTTGGTCCTGTGTTGTCATTCGGTATGTCTTCGAAGATGACCTACCGTGCCCGTCTGGAAGACGGATCTAATGCACAGGTCATCTACAACTATTACAACGGCAAGGTCAAGGCTAAAGGCTTTTCTGATTCTGTAGAGCAGATCGTTAACAGCCAGATTCCTGATTCGAAGTTCAGAAGATTCGACATGAGGCTCGGTGGTGCTGTCGGAGCAAGATTCTTTGATGTGCTTGAGGCTTCGATAGGTTATCAGTGGGGCGTGGTGAACAAGTACAGAGGTGATGTGGCAAAGGATTATAAGATGCGCCGTCAGCAGCTTTATGTGACTCTCGGAGTCAGATTCTGATGTGTGTCATGACTTTTTATGCCAATTTGGCAGTTTGTGGCCCTCGTTTTTGATAATTGCCCAAATGTCATTATATTTGCAGGTTGTTTGTGCCGTATTGCACAGACAACCTTTTTTCGAAATATAAAAAACAGCATATATGTCATTTACAGACCTTTTCAAGAAAATTTTCGGCTCAAAGGCCGACAGGGACATGAAGGCCATCAGACCGACATTGAACAAGGTGCTCGATGCCTACAAGGAGATAGACATACTCTCTGATGATGAACTCAGGGAGAGATGTCAGGGACTCAAGGACAAGATACAGGCAGCGATCGCCCAGGATGAGGCACGCATCGCCCAGATCAAGGAGGAATTGGAGAAGGATATACCTCTGAACCAGAAGGAATCACTTGCTACGGAGCAGGATAAGCTGGTGAAGAAGGTGGATGAGATCATCGAGAAGGTTCTCGAGGAAATTCTTCCGGAAGCTTTCGCCATAATGAAGTCCACTGCACGCAGATTCGCGCAGAATCCTGTGCTCAGGGTCAAGGCTACACAGTTTGACCGCGACCTCAGCACAGTGAAGGAGTTTGTCGAGATTGAAGGTGATTATGCGGTATGGCAGAATCACTGGATGGCCGGCGGAAACGAAGTCACATGGGACATGATCCATTACGATGTGCAGCTTATCGGTGGTATCGTGCTCCATCAGGGCAAGATTGCCGAGATGGCTACCGGTGAGGGTAAGACACTCGTGGCTACTCTTCCTGTATTCCTTAACGCGCTTGCAGGAAAGGGTGTGCATGTGGTTACCGTCAATGACTATCTCTCGAAACGAGACTCCGAGTGGATGGGACCTCTCTATATGTTCCACGGACTTTCTGTAGACTGCATCGACAAGCATCAGCCTAACAGCGAGGCAAGAAAGAAGGCTTATGCCTGCAACATCACATTCGGTACAAACAACGAGTTCGGCTTTGACTACCTCCGCGACAACATGGCCACTTCGATGAATGACCTTGTACAGCGCAAGCATCATTTCGCGATTGTCGATGAGGTCGACTCCGTGCTTATCGATGATGCACGTACTCCTCTCATCATTTCCGGTCCGGTTCCGAAGGGTGAGGACCAGCAGTTCATGGAGTACAAGCCTCTTGTCGAGAGACTCTACAACAACCAGAAGTCCCTTGTCAACCAGCTTCTCAATGAGGCGAAGAAGCTCATCGCCGACGGCAATGAGAAAGATGGAGGCGTCCTCCTTTTCAGAGCGTTCAAGGGATATCCGAAGTATAAGCCGCTGATCAAGTTCCTGAGCGAGCCTGGCATGAAGCAGCTTCTCCAGAAGGTTGAGAACTATTACATGCAGGATAACGAGCGCGAGATGCCTTTCATCACAGATGAGCTCTTTTTCGTCATTAATGAGAAACAGCATTCTGTTGACATGACAGACAAGGGTCGCGACCTCATTACCGGCAATCTTGACGATTCGAACTTCTTTGTGCTTCCGGATGTGGGTGCTGCTATAGCGGAGATCCAGAAGTCAGGACTTACTGCTGACGAAAAGCAGGTGAAGAAGGATGAGGTTCTTGCAGACTTTGCACTCAAGTCAGAGAGAGTACATACTGTAAACCAGCTCCTTAAGGCATATACAATGTTTGACAAGGAGATCGATTATATCATCCAGGACGGCAAGATCAAGATCGTCGACGAGCAGACTGGCCGTATCATGGAAGGCCGCCGCTGGAGTGACGGACTCCATCAGGCTGTCGAGGCGAAGGAGAATGTGAAGGTGGAGGCTGCGACACAGACTTTCGCTACCATCACGCTCCAGAACTATTTCCGTATGTATCACAAGCTTGCCGGTATGACTGGTACTGCCGAGACAGAGGCAGGAGAGTTCTGGTCTATCTACAAGCTTGACGTGGTGGTTATTCCTACCAACAGACCTATCGCACGTTTCGACAATAACGACCTTATCTATAAGACAAAGAAGGCGAAGTATGACGCCGTGATCAACAAGGTGGTCGAGCTTACGAAGGAAGGACGCCCTGTGCTCGTCGGTACAACAGATGTCGAGACTTCTGAGCTTCTGAGCCGTATGCTCCGTCTTCGCGGAATCCAGCATCAGGTGTTGAATGCGAAGCAGCACGCACGTGAGGCGGAGGTCGTAAAGCATGCCGGTGAGCCTGGTACTGTGACCATCGCTACAAACATGGCCGGTCGTGGTACCGACATCAAGCTTCCGGAGGAAGTGAAGAAGGCCGGAGGACTTGCCATCATCGGAACCGAGCGTCATGACAGCCGTCGAGTTGACCGTCAGCTCCGTGGTCGTTCAGGACGACAGGGTGACCCGGGTTCTTCAATCTTCTATGTGTCGCTCGAAGACAAGCTCATGCGTCTGTTCGGCGGTGAGAAGATCGCTTCTGTCGTTGACCGTATGGGTATGGAAGAAGGAGAGGCTCTCGAGTCATCAATGCTCAGCAGCTCTATCGAGAAGGCGCAGAAGAAGGTGGAGGAGAACAACTTCGGTATCCGTAAGAGACTTCTCGAATATGACGATGTCATGAATTCACAGCGTGAAGTGGTATATACCAAGAGACGTAATGCCCTCTCTGGTGAGCGAGTGGAGATCGACGTGATGAACATGATGCAGGACACTGCGCAGCTCTATGCTGAAAAGGCGCAGGATATGGATTATGAATCATTCTCGGAGATGGTCATGACATCCCTTTCTATAGATCTCGGCTTTGATCAGGAGTATTATGCGAAGAGCAATCCTAAAGATATGGCGGAGAAGCTTCATGAGCACATGCTCGCTACATATCAGCGTCGTATGGATACAATGCTTCAGAGAGCTTTCCCTATCATCAAGGAAGTCTATGAAAAGCAGGGAGCAATCTATCAGAACATAGCGATTCCTATTTCTGACGGTCGAAAGATCATGACTCTTTCAGTCAATCTGAAGAAGGCTTATGAGTCAGAAGGAAAGGAGATCGCAAGGTCGCTCAGCAAGTCTATCACTCTCTGGCAGATCGATGACAAGTGGAAGGAACACCTTCGTGATATGGATGACCTCAAGCAGTCAGTGCAGAATGCCACATATGAGCAGAAGGACCCTCTCCTCATCTACAAGTTCGAAAGCTTCAATCTTTTCAGTGAGATGCTCGAGGAACTCAACAGAGATGTCCTTTCATTCCTCATGAGGGCGTTCATCCCTCTCCGTGATGCGTCAGAGGCAAAGGCTCCTGCTCCGCAGCAGCCGCGAAGAAATGAGGCAGAACAGATGCAGACATCACGCACAGACCTGGTAACCAATTCAGGCGAGCAGAAGAGCAAGATGCCTGTGCATGTGGAAAAGCAGGTAGGCAGGAATGACCCATGCCCATGCGGTAGTGGAAAGAAGTTCAAGAACTGCCACGGCAAGGGACTTTAATGAAAGTAAAATGTTAAAATAATGGATAATATGGCAAAGATAGAAACAACCACCAATGTAAACGCAGTCAGCAGGATTTCTGCAGGTACAGTGATTAAGGGTGAGATCCTTTCACCAAGTGACATCCGTATCGACGGTACATTTGAAGGTAAGGTATATTCTAAAGGTCGTGCAGTCATTGGCGAGACTGCCGTAATCAAGGGAGACATCATTTGCTCTGACATTGACCTTTGGGGAAAGGTAGATGGAAACATCTATGTGAAGGATACCCTTTCTCTTAAGGAGGGCTGTGTTGTGAACGGAAATCTTCATGTACGTAAGCTTGCGGTAGAGCTTGGATCTACATTCAACGGAAACTGCAAGATGATTACAGAGGCAGAGTTCGATAAGTTGTGCGGTGTTGCACCGGCAGCAAAGCCTGCCGCTCCGGCACAGCATCAGGCTCACGCAAACTGATCGCGTACAGACCCATGAAACGGTTTCTCGCTGCCGTCCTTGCTGCCATGGTGCTTGCAGGATGCGGAAATGTGCCATTGACTGGCAGAAAGCAGGTACTTCTTGTTTCTGACCAGGAGGTTTATCAGGCCGGCCTTGTCCAGTATGACGAGTACATCAAGGGAGCCACATTGTCGACAGATTCAGGCAAGACGAAGATGGTCAGATCTGTAGGCCAGAAGCTTGCGGCGGCTACTGAAAAGTATCTGAAGGCCAATGGCTTTGCTTCGGAGCTTGACAACCTTGCATGGGAGTTCAACCTTGTCAGGGATACTCAGGTTAATGCTTTCTGTATGCCGGGAGGAAAGATCGTTGTCTATGAAGGCCTCCTCACTGTCGCGCAGACTGAAGATGAGCTTGCAGTGGTCCTCGGACATGAGATAGCCCACGCAGTTGCAAAGCACAGCAATGAAAGAATGAGCCAGCAGATACTTGCCCAGTATGGAGCTGCCATCCTTTCCAATGTGCTTTCAGAAAAGTCGGCTGCAGTTCAGACTGTGGCGACGACAGTCTTCGGACTTGGTGCACAGTACGGACTCATGCTTCCTTATTCGAGAAAGCATGAATACGAGGCCGACTATATGGGTCTTGTGTTCATGGAGATAGCCGGATATGATACAGACAGCGCCGTAGAATTCTGGACGAAGATGTCTTCTTCAGGAAGTTCCGTGCCCGAATTCCTCAGCACCCATCCGAGCGACAGCAAGCGTATAGCACAGATCAGGCAGCGTATACCGGAAGCCCAGTCGGTAGCAGCTTCATTGAAGTAATATAATTGTCTTATGACGAAAAAAAGAGGATGCCCGCGGCGTCCTCTTTTTTCGTCATAAATTTTTCTCCGGGAAAATCTTCTGGATATCCTTCTTTCTCTTTGACTTGATCGTCATTACTGTTCTCTTGTCTGTCAGAAGCATCTTGGCGGTTTCGTTCGGCTCCAGTCCGATGCCGATCATGAAGATGATGCATTTATCGAAAGGA
>JAFYLU010000082.1 GCA_017550025.1 Bacteroidales bacterium
AAATGGCAGACACTGTGAGAAATTACTTTCTCTTCTTGTGTCTGTTCTTACGCAGGCGCTTCTTGCGCTTGTGCGTTGCCATCTTATGCCTTTTATGCTTCTTTCCGTTTGGCATAATAGTTTGGTTTTTAATTAATTATAATATATTGTCTTGTATTACTTCACTTCGTTCACGAACACCTTCGCTGGCTTGAATGCAGGAATGTTGTGAGCAGGAATTGTCATTGTAGTGTTCTTTGTGATATTTCTTGCAGCCTTCTCTGCTCTGTGCTTGATGATGAAGCTACCGAATCCACGGAGATATACAGGGTTGCCTTTCGCAAGTGATTCCTTTACACTCTCCATGAAAGACTCTACAACAATCTGAACTGTAGCTTTCTCGATTCCGGTTGACTTTGCAACCTCGTTTACGATCTCTGCCTTTGTCATAATCTATCTTACTTTTTTAAATAATCAGAAACTATTATCGATATATCCGTGCAAAGATAGACTGAATTTTTCAATTAGGCAAATCAACTGCTTAAAATTCAACGAAAAAAGTTTCAGCACCCTGATTTATGACAAAAAGTAAGGAGCTGTCATGTGTTTTGGACGATGGCACAATCATTGACCATATAGATATATAGATATAAATAGAGGAGAAGACTGCCATTTTGGCAGATGTAGATTATTTTATGCTTATGAAAGACATAATGAACGACATTTTTTCGGTCGGAGGACCGGAAGTCAGCATAATTCCTGTCATGCAGGGTGACGGCGTGATGAAAGTAGATGAGGCACAGCTGCCTGATTCGCTTCCTATTCTCGCCTTAAGGAATGCCGTACTCTTTCCCGGTGCGGTTTATCCTATCACGATCGGCCGTGAAAAATCAATCCGTCTCATAGAGGATGCGGAAAAGAACAATGCATTCATCGGAGCTGTTCCGCAGAACGATCTTGCTGTGGAGGATCCGAAGGAACAGGACCTTTACCCATATGGCACAGTGGCAAAGATCGTAAAGACCCTTGAAATGCCTGACGGTACGATCACGGCGATCCTGCAGGGCTATCAGAGATTCGAGATAGAATCGGTGGTGGAGTATCAGCCATACATGCTTGGCCGTGTGCGTTATCTTGATGATATCATTCCAGAAGTTGACAATAAGGTAAGGATGATGGCGGAGGCTCTCAAGGATAAGGCCGCCGTAATCATCCGTTCGTCCGCCATGGTTCCGCGCGAGGCATCGGCAGCCCTCAAGTCGATTGACAATTTCGAGTTTCTCGTAAACTTCATCGCCACTACCATCGAGCTGGAAAACTATATGGACAAGGTGGAGCTTCTGCAGTATGGAGATCTCCGTGCGAGAGCAATGAAGCTTCTCGCTGCCCTTGATACGCAGGTCGAGCTCCAGAAGATCAAGCATGAGATCAATCAGAAGGTAAAGTCAGAGATAGATCAGCAGCAGAGGGAATACTTCCTCAACAACCAGCTGAAGACCATTCAGGAGGAGCTTGGAATGGATGATGTCGAGGAATTCGCCCAGCTTCGTGCCCGTGCCGAGGAAAAGCTCTGGCCGGCAGCCGTGCAGGAGATATTTGACAAGGAGATGGCAAAGCTCGAGAGATATAACCCGAGCTCGCCGGATTACAGCATCCAGTATAATTATATCCAGTTCATGCTGGATCTGCCTTGGGGAGAGATGTCGAATGACAATCTCGACCTGAAGAATGCGCAGAAGGTTCTGGATGAAGACCATTATGGTCTGGAAAAGGTCAAGGACAGAATAATCGAATATCTTGCGGTGCTGAAGCTCAAGGGAGACATGAAGTCGCCTATCCTGTGTCTTTATGGCCCTCCGGGAGTCGGAAAGACAAGTCTCGGCAAGTCAGTTGCAAGAGCTCTCGGCCGCAAGTATGTCAGGATCGCTTTGGGTGGCGTCCATGACGAGTCGGAGATCCGCGGACACAGAAAGACTTATGTGGGAGCGCTTCCGGGCCGAATCCTCAATGGAATAAACAGGGCAGGCACATCCAATCCTGTCATTGTCCTTGATGAGGTTGACAAGCTTACCAAGGATCTGAAGGGCGATCCGTCTTCAGCTCTTCTTGAAGCCCTTGACCCGGAGCAGAATACGGCATTCCACGATAACTATCTTGATATAGACTACGATTTGTCGAATGTGATGTTCATCACCACTGCCAACAATATCGATACGATCCAGCCGGCCCTCAAGGACCGAATGGAGATGATAAATGTCAGCGGTTATCTTGCAGAAGAGAAATACGAGATTGCAAAGAACTATCTTGTTCCCAAGCAGCTTGAGGAACATGGTCTGGACAAGTCGCAGCTGAAGTTCGAAAAGAGTGCCGTGACAAAGATCATCGACGAGTATACCCATGAGTCAGGAGTTCGTGGACTCGAGAAGCAGATCGCGAAGGTTGCCAGAGTTACGGCAAAGAAGATTGCACTGGAACAGGAATATCCTTCTGTCATAAAGAAGGAACATCTCAAGGAATATCTCGGCCTGCCGGTGAACTCCCATGACATGCAGAAGGGAAATGAGGCTCCCGGAGTCGTTACCGGACTGGCATGGACTTCAATGGGCGGTGAGATTCTGTTTATCGAAAGCTCTGTCAGCAAGGGAAAGGGAATCCTGTCCATGACCGGAAACCTCGGTGATGTGATGAAGGAGTCTGCCCAGATCGCCTACCAGTATATCAAGGCGCACCCGGAGATGACCGGTATGACATATGAAGAATTCGCAGAGAAGGATATCCATGTGCATGTTCCTGAAGGAGCGGTCCCAAAAGACGGACCGTCTGCCGGAATCACGATGGTCAGCTCGATGGTTTCAGCTTTCCGAGGAAAGAAGGTGAAGAGCGGTATAGCCATGACGGGAGAGATGACTCTTCGCGGACGTGTGCTTCCGGTGGGAGGCATCAAGGAGAAGATTCTTGCTGCGAAGAGATCCGGTATCCACACAATCGTGATTTCCGAGGAAAACAGAAAAGATGTGGAGGATATCAAGGAAATTTACATAAAAGGTCTTACCTTTGTGTATGTCAAGAATATACAGGAAGTGATCGACTTCATATTCTGACGGTTCCCGTAGAAATTATGGAAGTAAAGATAGAACAGAGTTGGAAGAACGCATTGGCGGGCGAATTTGAGAAACCATATTTCGCATCGCTGGTGCGTTTTCTTCGTGAAGAAAAGGCTGCAGGGAAAAAGATTTATCCTCCCGGCAGTCAGATATTCAATGCCTTTGCACTCACGCCTTTGCATAACCTTAAGGTCGTGATTCTGGGGCAGGATCCGTATCATGGGCCAGGTCAGGCTCACGGCCTGTCTTTCTCCGTTCCTGCCGGCGTTCCGGCTCCTCCGTCCCTGAAGAACATATTCAAGGAAATAGAGGCCGATCTTGGGGTCAGGATGAGCGGATATCCCAACCTTGAGAAATGGGCCATGCAGGGAGTGCTTCTTCTGAATGCGGTCCTGACCGTCCGTTCCGGTGAGGCTGCGTCGCACAGCAGGATAGGATGGGAGGAATTCACCGATGCTGTGATACGCCATATATCGGAGAACTGCGAAGGAGTCGTATTCATGCTCTGGGGAAATTTCGCCCGAAGCAAGAGCGTCCTTATCGACCGTTCCCGTCACCATGTGCTTGAGGCTGCACATCCGTCTCCGTTGGCTCGCGGAGCATTTTTCGGCTGCAGGCATTTTTCACAGGCGAACAGCCTTCTTTCGGCTGCCGGAAAGACTCCGATAGACTGGCAGCTTTAATATGTAAATATAAGAAAATGAAAAGAAAAGCTTTGTTTCCGGGATCATTCGATCCGTTTACAGCCGGACATCTCAACATTCTGAAGAGGTCCCTTACCATGTTCGATGAGGTGGTCGTGGCTGTCGGTGTCAATATAGACAAGAGGGGTTTCTTCCCCAATGAGAAGAGGATGGATATCATACGTCAGGCTACAAGCGGCCTTGAAGGTGTCAGCATCATCCAGTATGACAATCTGACCATAGACAAATGCCGTGAACTCGGTATCAGGCATATCGTGCGCGGTGTCAGGAATATGATTGACTTTGAGACAGAAAGGTCGATTGCTGATGCAAACAGAAAGCTCGCTCCGGATATCGAGACTATCATTATCCCTACTGCACAGGAATATGCCCATATTTCGTCGACTGCTGTCAGGGATATCCTCAAGCATGGCGGAGACACCTCCCTGTTTGTGCCGGAAGGAGTTGAGCTATGAAACGCCTGCTGCTCATATTGATATCTTCCTGTCTGGCATTGCTGTCATCTGTCCTTTATGCACAGCAGCTTGATTCTTCGGTAAGGGCTGCCCTTGACGAAAGGCTGACTGAATATTTCCATACCTTGGACAAAGAAAGCCTCGAGGTGCAGAAGGAGGAGTGCGACTTCCTGATCGGATCGGCGAAGGATTCTCTTGTGAGGCAGTTTGTGGCCTTGAGGATTTATGACCATTATGTGTCTTCTCCGGTCATGGGGGCGGAAGCGGTTGCCCTGCATGTGTTCGACATCTGGTTTCTTCCCGGACATGTAAGGATGGGAAGTGAGTTTGATCTGCTGAATGCACGCATTTTTGCTGACTTTAACCGCCAGTCCATGATAGGGGAGAGAGCTCCTGAGTTGTGCATGGAGTCTCTTGACGGGAGCATGGTTGATATCTCCATGTCTGAAAGAAACGGAAGATATAGCGTGCTTTTCTTTTATGATGCCGATTGTTCCAAGTGTAAGGTAGAGAGCATTCTGTTGAGGAATGTACTTGAAACAGAGGATTTTCCGATAGATTTTTATGCTGTCTATGCGGGCGATGACCGGTCGAAATGGGAATCTTATGTCAAGGACAGGCTCTCTGTCGAAGCCCGCAGGACAAGGACAACGCACATGTGGGACCCGCAGTTTGATTCGGATTTCCAGCGCAAATACGGAGTGATTCAGACTCCGAGGCTTTTTCTTGTTTCTCCACAAGGCGTCATCATAGGACGAGGGCTGGATGCGCAGGCTCTTTCTCTCATGCTGCATGGGATATTTGATGAGGTGAAGCTTGAATATGGCAGTGAAGAGTCAAAGGCTCTGTTCTCTTCAATATTCGGAGACAATGACAGAGAAGTCGCAAAGGAAGATGTGGAGCGTCTTGCTGATTATATCAGGGTGGGCACTCTTGAAAAGGGAGATACCGTCATGTTCCGTCAGTTGAGCGGAGATCTCCTCTATTACCTTGCCGGAAAGAATACTGAAGGATATAAGGAAGGTGCGGATTATCTGATTGACAATCATATACTTTCCCGTGCCGATGTGTGGCGTACTGCGGATGATTCGCTGAAGGTGACTGGTTTCGCAGAAATTATGGATGATCTTTTGGACAGATGTGTTCCCGGCACGGAAATAAGTGATCTGAAGGTTTCTGGAAGGCTTCTGACCCATAGAAAGGATAAGCATGGAGATTATCGTCTTGGCAAGCTGAAAGGGGACCGTAACATTATCATTTTTTATACGGAGGGATGTCATATATGTGATGCGGAGAAAGCTTCAGCTTCAAAGATAGTTGCCTCTGACAGATCGACTTATGTCCTTATGGTCAATATGGATGAGATGATATCTGACTCTCCGTCATTATCCGCACGTCTTTTTGATTCTTTCGACATGTCCTCTCTTCCGTTCATTGTAGAGACTGACCGTAAGGGAATCATCAGGAGACGATATGTCTCTTTGCAAAATCAGTAAGAAAAATTCTCTGCGCACATGGTTTGGCCCGTGCTTTGATTTTACGGCTTGTCAAAAGTAAGTATTAAGCCTAATCCAGTCAAGCCATGCGTAATTTTATTGAAGATTATCTGAATGATCCTTCAGGAGCAGTTTCAGCAGCAGTCAACGAAAGTTCATTTGTGAACTTTGGAAAGGATTTTGACGAAGATTCAATTTATGAACAGATCTCATCCGGTGAGTTCCGTCTTTATGAGGAGATTCTGTTTTCTGGTACAACTGAAAATTCAAATTTTGCAAGTGTAGCTTGATTTGCATATCTTTGCAGAAAATTTGTACTATGAAGTATTTCTTTTCTGCATTTATGTTCATACTGTTTTCGGCAGTTTACCCCCTTACATCATATTCACAGTCTTCTGACAATGAGCAGAAGGTGCTTGAACGCATCTCCAAGCTGGATGAAGTATGCGGAAGCTGGACCGGAAATACCGGTGCTGCAAGTATGGAACTTTCCTTGGAAATGGAGGAGACCTCATCTGCCATAGGTGAGCTCCAGAAAAAGGATAAGGTGTATTTCATTCATTGCTTCGTCGATGATATGGATAAGACGGATGCCTATACTGCAGGACCATCCGGCAAGTACGACTATTGTATGCTTGAGCAGGACAGCGGTGAAAATGTAGGTGTCTACTATCTTTCCATAAAGGATGATTTCCTTACCGGAATATATGTGTCCGGATCTGTTGCCGTTCCTGTGTCTTTGACTCGTCAGGCATCGTCTGCCGGACACGAGGTGTCATTTGATATGGAGGCGGCAGATGAAGACAAGTGGGAAAATGCCCGATATCTTGATACATCTGAAGCTTATGAGGCATATCTTGAGGAGTTTCCATCGGGAAAGCATGTGGCCGAAGCAAGATCTTTGCTTTTGAGCATAGATGACCGTCAGGCTTGGGAGAAGGCGGAGGAGCAGAATACAATGGCTTCTTATCTCGAGTATCTTGATTCGTTCATTCAGACAAAGGCTTATGCAAATAAGGCTGTAGGCCGTATTGCAATGATGGAAGCTGTAGCTGCAGATGCTTCAGGAGATTATGAGGCTGCTCTTACCGCATTGGAGACAGTCGAAGCTAATATAGGACTTTCTCTTGAGGCACTGGAACTCAAGAACAGGAATCTGGAGGCCAAGATATATCAGAAATATCTTGATTCAGTGACTCCGGAGGATATAATCAAGAATGGAATCGAGTATGTGAACAATTTTGTTCATGGCGCTCATAGGGCTGAGGTATCGGACAAAGTCGCATATATGATGGCCTCGACTCCGGCATATCTGAACGGAGTGCTGGCGGAGACCATGCTCACATATGCCCAGACAGAGGAAACAAGGCAGTATGTGATTACAGAGACCAGAAAGGCTGCGCGTCAGCGTACCAAGGTTTCAACCACAGGCTCGAACGTCGGATTCAATGGCGGAATCGGTGCATCTGTCCAGATGCCTGCATCACTTTATTCTCCGATGTACGGCGGACATTTCCTTTTCAGTATAGGTAACAACAAGAATTTCTTCAATCTGGAATTCGGAGTGAGATACAGTTACTGGCAGTTCGGTCTGATCCTTAAAGACAAAGGCAAAGTGGACTTCCATCAGTTGAGACTTGTTGCTGCTCCTAAATTCAATGTCCTTCGCCAGAAAAACAGCGCATTCTATATGTATGTTGCTCCGGAGGTCGGATACGGCTATCCTATCGATATGCATGGCACAAGAATGTACAATGCCAACAGTATTTCGGGTGGTGGCAGGATCGGAGTCGGTCTGGGTAGATTTGACCTTTCGGCCACATATAACTATGACTATATCCCGGTTGTTACTTCTGATTTCCCGCCACGAAGATATAGTCCTCATCAGTTAGGTTTTGCCTTTACATTCTATTTTGCAGCGTATGAAGGCAAGTAATCAATTGATTATGGTATCATAAAAAAGCAGCAGGCTTAAAAACCTGCTGCTTTTTCCATTTTATCCCTGATCTGTTCCGTGCACAGGTTGCCGAGACTGCCGATGGAACTGTGCCTGAGGTCGGACGGTGTGAGCTGGCCGTTCGTTTTCCCCGGGGCTCCCTGATATGAAAAACGGCCTTCGTTGACTTCGATTCCCACAGACTTGTATGCGTCGCGGAAAGGCATGCCTTCGAGTGTGCGGCGGTTTACTTCTTCCACTGTAAAGAGGTAGTCGTAGATAGGAGCGTCGAGGATATTGCCGTTTATCATGATATGCTGAAGCATGTAGTCTGCCATGCACAGGCATTTGTGCATCAGTTCAAGGGCCGGGAAGAGGATATCCTTGAGGAGCTGGAATTCCCGGTGATAACCGTGCGGCATGTTGCTGCAGAGCATTGATACCTGTCCTTCGACCGCCATTATCCTGTTGCAGTTGCCTCGCATTATCTCCCATACATCAGGATTCTTCTTGTGCGGCATTATGCTCGAACCGGTCGTAAGCTCATCCGGGAACTTTATGAAGCCGTAGTTAGGGCTCATGTACATGCAGCAGTCAGATGCAAATTTGTTGAGGGTCAACGCTATTGCTCCGATGGCAGATGCAACTGCGCGTTCGGATTTTCCACGGCTCAGCTGTGCTGCGACTACATTATAGTCAAGGCTTCCGAATCCGAGAAGGTCTGTTGTCATCTGGCGGTCGAGAGGGAATGAACTTCCGTAGCCGGCAGCAGAACCCAAAGGATTCTGGTCAGTTACATTGAAAGCTCCGCGAAGCATGTACATGTCGTCGGCCAAGGCCTCCGCATATGCTCCGAACCATAGTCCGAATGATGACGGCATCGCCACCTGACCATGGGTATAACCCGGAAGAAGGATGTCCTTATGGATCTCGCTCAATGTCTGGAGTGTATGGAAAAGCTGGAGTACCTCATCTCTGAAGCGCAGTACCTCGTCTTTGAGGAAGAGCTTCACATCAACGAGAACCTGGTCATTGCGTGAGCGTCCCGAATGAATCTTCTTTCCGATGTCTCCCAGTCTGCGGGTCAGAAGAAGCTCCACCTGCGAGTGGATGTCCTCCACGTCGTCCTCCAAGATAAATTCACCTGCATTTATCTCATCAAGAATCTTATCGAGAGCCTTTGTCAGCGTCTCCAGTTCATCACTTGTCAGCAGACCTATTGACTCAAGCATCCTTATATGTGCTTTCGATCCGATGACATCATATCTTGCCAGACGCATATCCAGAATGCGGTCGTTTCCTACAGTGAAATCCTCTACCAGGTCTGTCGCCTGTGTTCCTTTGCTCCACAATGTACTCATAACTGACTTATAAATTCAATATATCCTTCTGTTCCTTTTACTATTTCTTCCACGAATACGAATTCGTTCTTGCGATGCGAGCGTTCAGAAAGACCAGGGCCCATCTTGATTGCATCGCAGCTGATCCTCATCCAGTCTGAAGTGGTAGGAGAGGAAAATGTCTCTATCCCGAGAGATTCGGCTGCCCTTTGGAGAGGGGAGTCCTCGAATGTCGCGCTTGACCTGTTGGCAAGATTACGTGGCTTGAGTTCGCTTTCGCAGATTTCCTGCAGTTCCCTGAATATTTCTTCGTTGCTGTATTGTTCGGTCGGCCTTATGTCGATGACGAAGCTGCATCTGTCCGGAATCACATTGTGGGCAGTTCCTGCGTTTATCTGGGTGACATTGAGATTGACCTTTCCCATTCTCGGGGACACTTTGCTGAAAATATGGCTGCGAAGCCTTGTTATGTCCTCAACCGCCTTATATAAGGCATTGCAGCCCTCGTTTCGTGCCGCATGTCCGCTTACTCCATGAGCTGTCGCATCTATCACGAGCAGACCTCTTTCGGAAGTTGCGGCCTTCATTCCTGTTGGCTCGCCTACTATTGCAAGGTCAATGGCTGTACATCCTTCCCTCTCATCTGCCCTGCTGCATATCCTTTTCCCCCACAATCCTGTCATTCCGTTTTTCCCGGAACGCTCTTCCTCGCAAGTGAGGACAAGTATGAGATTATGGGACTTGCTGTCAGCGGTGAACGAAGGGTCTGTAAGATATCGGTATGCTGCTGTCATTGATACAACTGACGCCCCGTCGTCGTTGCTGCCTAAACCTGCCACTATGTCTTCAGGGGAGCACTCTTTTCCGCATGATTCCGATATTGCAGCTGCGGCTCTCTGATAATCAGGCCTGTATGGGTCGAAACTGTATTCCGGGCTTGGGCTTACCGTGTCGATATGAGCACACATCATCAATGTCTTCGCTTCCGGATGGACAATGTGCTCCGCTATAATGTTGTTGCCTATGCGTTCATGTGCGATCCCTCTGTCTGCAAGCCATGTGCAGAGGTGACCGCACACAGCATCCTCCTCAAATGATGGGGATGGTATGGCAATCATCTCTTTGAGCAGTTCCACTGACTCGGCGGCCAGCTTATTTATCAGAGCTTCCTTGTTCATTTCAATGTTGTTCCCTTTGCGTCAAGAAGATTGCGCGCATGCTTGATTATGACTCTTTCCACTCCGCTGTCGATGGCCTTGAATGAATTTGTGAGTTTCGGTATCATTCCGTCTGCTACCCTGCCTTCGGCTTTAAGTTCCGCAAATCGTTCCCTGTCGATTTCAGGTATCACGCTGTTGTCATCATCCTTGTCATATAGAACTCCGTCTTTCTCGAAGCAGTAGATGAGTTCAGTCTTGTGGGTGAGTCTGCCGTCGTCGCTGCAATGAGTGCATTCCTCGCATCTGCAGCAGACTTCCCTTGGAGAACGGTATCTGTATCCTGCCATTGCAATCGCGACCGATGATGCGATGGTGTCAGCATTAGTGTTCAGAAGATTGCCCTCTCCGTCGTGGTTTATAGCATTGAATACCGGCACGATACCTTTCTCAAGCAGTGAATAAATGAATTTTGCATTCACGCTTTCTGCTGTAACGTCCCCTACATATCCGTAGTCGACATCCATGTCCAGACTTTCCACGTGTACCGGTGGTCTCTTCCTTGCCCTGATCGCATTTCCGTCAGCTCCGGTGAGGCCGATCGCATTGCATCCTTCAGCCTGAAGCAAAGCCGTGATGTTCTTGTTGCACCATCCGGCATAGACCATCGTCACTACTTTCAGCGTATCTTCATCTGTTACTCTCCTGCCTTCAACCATGACAGGAGTCATTCCCATCTCCTTCTGCATCTGGCTTGCCATGACTCCTCCTCCGTGCACGAGAATCTTCATTCCGGGCATGGCTGCGAATTTTCTGACGAATTCTTTCAGGAGCGCGGGATTGTCCACGACATTTCCGCCTATCTTGATTACCCTTATCATTTCTTCTTTGATTGTCCTACTGGAGGTCGAGGAGGATGGATTTCAATATGGTCTGTGCCGATACCACGCGGTTTGCAGCTTCCGGAATCACCAGTGACTGCGGACTTTCGATGACATCATCAGTTACGATCATATTGCGTCGCACCGGAAGGCAGTGCATGAAATATGCATTGTT
Organism: Bacteroidales bacterium; assembly: GCA_017550025.1. Classification (GTDB taxonomy): domain Bacteria; phylum Bacteroidota; class Bacteroidia; order Bacteroidales; family UBA932; genus Cryptobacteroides. Next base: position 11,228 of record JAFYLU010000082.1, read on the forward strand.
GGTCAGTGCCATCTTTTCAGCGTCAACTGTCCAGTCGCGGTCGGTACACAGTATTTTTCCGTAATTGTCTCCTGAATATGCAGACCAGTTCTTCGCATATATGAAATCTGCTCCTTCGAATGCCTTGCGCTGGTCGTATTCTATCTTTGCGCGACCTGTAAAAGCCGGATCGAGCTCGTATCCGTGCGGATGGGTTATGACAAATTCATAATCTGTCATATTGATTCCTTCCGCGAATGAATTCGGTACAGCCTGCGGCAGTGCCTTCGGATGTGGAGCCCATGTCAGGACGATCTTGGGTTTCTCCGTCTTCTTGTATTCCTCGATTGTGATGAGGTCTGCAAATGTCTGCAGGGGATGCCTTGTAGCTGCTTCCATACTGAAGACAGGCTTGCCTGAATATTTGATGAACTGGTTGATAATCACTTCATTGTAATCATCCTCCTTGCTCTCGAACTTTGCAAATGCGCGTACTCCGATCACATCACAATACGAACCCATCACCGGAATCGCTTCAAGAAGATGTTCCGGTTTGTCGCTGTCCATGATGACTCCTCTTTCTGTCTCGAGCTTCCAAGCTCCCTGATTTACATCCAGAACGATGACGTTCATTCCGAGATTCATGGCAGCCTTCTGGGTGCTGAGCCTTGTACGGAGACTGGAGTTGAAGAATATCATCAGCAGAGTCTTGTTTCTGCCGAGTTCCTGATCAGCGAAAGGATTTTCCTTAACATATTTTGCCGCCTTGAGTGCTTCTGAAAGGTCTGGCAGCTGGGTTATCGATGTGAAATGTTTCATTTTGTCAATTCTCTCCAAGCGTTTACAAATGATTCTGCGGTTTCCTGTGAAACGGTGAGCGACGGAAGCAGGCGTATGACCTGTGGTCCTGCAGCTCCTGTGAAGAAATGTCTCTCGAACAGAAGTCTGTTGCGAAGGCCGACATATTCATCCTTGAGTTCAAGGCCGATCATCAGACCTTTTCCTCGGTATTCCTTCAATGCCTTGTCGTTGGCGAAAGCCTCTTGGAAATATCTTCCGATTTTTTCGGCATTTTCCACAAGATGTTCATTCTCAATGATATCCAGGACGGCTATTGCTGCCGTGCAGGCAAGATGGTTTCCTCCAAATGTGGTTCCGAGCATTCCGTATGATGCCTTGATGGCTGGACTGATGAGAACTCCGCCGATAGGGAAGCCGTTGCCCATTCCCTTGGCCATGGTGATTATGTCTGCGCGTACTCCGTAATGCTGGTGGGCGAAGAACCTGCCTGTGCGTCCATAGCCGGACTGTATCTCGTCAAGTATGAGAAGACATCCGTATTTGTCGCAGAGCGTGCGGAGTCCGTTTATGAACTCTGTTGCAGGCTCGTAGATTCCGGCCACGCCTTGTATACCCTCTATTATGACAGCCGCAAAACCACCTCTTGACAGCTCTGTGTCAACTGCTTCAAGGTCGTTAAGCGGGGCGAAGACAATATTGGCGGTCTCGTTGAACGGAGCCTGTATCTTCGGATTGTCTGTGGCTGCTACCGCTCCGGATGTCCTGCCATGGAATGCCTTGCGGAATGCGAGCACCTTTGCTTTTCCTGTATGGAATGATGCCACCTTGAGGGCATTCTCATTGGCTTCCGCTCCGCTGTTGCAGAGGAAGAGTGCATAGTCGTCATAGCCGCATGCCTTTCCCAAGCGGGTTGCAAGGTCCCGCTGGAGAGAGTTCTGCACGGCATTGGAATAAAATCCGAGCTTTCCGAGCTGATCTGAAAGCATCTTCACGTAATGAGGGTGGCAATGTCCCACCGAAATCACTGCGTGACCTCCGTACAGGTCTGTGTAGACCTCTCCGTTCTTGTCCCAAAGAGTAGTGTCCAGTCCTTTTACGGGCTCGATGTCCCATAAAGGATATACATCAAATAAATTCATAATGTCAGTTGCATTTAAAAGTCTTTGCTTCAAGACCTCCGGTCTTTAAAAAGCGGATGGCTTGAGGCGTAGTCCGGTGTCTTCCGGCAGACCGAACATGAGGTTCATGTTCTGAACGGCCTGTCCTGCCGCACCCTTGACGAGGTTGTCGATCGCGGATGCGATATGTACATATCCGTCGTGCAGCTCTACATGAACGAGGCCCTTGTTGGTGTTGACGACCTCCTTCATTGAAATCCCTTCTGCGCTGTGGAACACAAACGGAGATGATGCATAGTAGTCCTCGTACAGCTTCTGATAGTCCTGCTGCGACATTCCTTCTGTCGCCCTTGTGTATACGCTCGCGAAAATTCCTCTGGTGAAATCCCCTCTCAAAGGCACGAAGTTCACCTTCGCTTCCAGCTTGTCTTCAGATACTCTGCAGAGGTTCTGTCTGATTTCTGCAAGATGCTGGTGAGTGAAGAGCTTGTATATTGAAATATTGTCGCTGCGGTAGCTGAAGTGCGTGGTCTCGCCGGGCTTCTTGCCTGCTCCTGTCGAGCCGGTTATGGCTGTGACATGTATTTCGTCATTTATGAGTCCTGCTGCTGCCAGCGGCAGGGTCGCGAGCTGTATGGCAGTGGCGAAGCATCCCGGATTGGCCACATCGTGTGCCTTTCTGACCTCTTCGCGGGCGCTCTCGCAAAGTCCGTAGACAAAATGTCTGCCTGCATAGTCTCCGTCAAGACGGAAGTCATTGCCGAGATCGATGATCCTGCAGTCCGGACCAATCTCGTGCGTGTCGACGAACTGCCTTGAAATTCCATGTCCCAGACACAGGAAGATTACATCCGGGTCATTCAGATCCTTGCCGAAGCAGAGTTCTGTCTCACCGATGAGGTCCCTGTGCACTGATGCGACAGGAGTGCCCTCCGATGATGTGGTGGTTGCAGCGACAATCTCCACGGCCGGGTGATTGAGCAGAATCCTGAACAGCTCTCCTCCGGTGTATCCTGTACCTCCTGCAATCGCTACGCGTATCTTCTTGTCCATCTTTTCAAAAGCTTATTCTTCGATTGAGCCGTTTACGGCATAATAGATCTTGAGCGGATTGGCAATCACCTTTGTGAATCCTATCACATCACGTCCTGTATATGACTTGTTGACCTCTCCGTATTCGCCGAACTTCGAGCTCATGAGGTCATGGTCGCTTGTACATCCGAGCACGAAGAAATGATAAGGCATGAGAGCGATCTCCACCTCTCCTGTCACGTTCTGCTCGATGCTGTCCATCATGGCCTCCATGTCTCTGCAGACAGGATCGAGGTACATGGCCTCGTGCATCTGCTGACCATACCATCCTGCAATCTGCTCCTTCCAGTAGAGCTGGCCCTTGGTCAGGGTATGCTTCTCGAGGAGGTGATGAGCCTTGACGATTACAAGCGGTGCTGCAGCCTCGAAGCCCACGCGTCCCTTGATGCCTATGATGGTGTCTCCGATGTGGATGTCACGTCCGATTCCGAACGGGCCTGCTGCATCACGTACAGCCTTGATGACTTCTACCGGATTCATTTCCACTCCGTTGAATGACACTGGTTCACCCTTGCGGAACCCGATCTTTATATGCTCGGGAACAGTCTTGGTTACCTTTGTAGGATATGCCTCTTCAGGGAGGTATCCGCTGGATGACAATGTCTCTACGCCTCCGATGCTTGTTCCCCAAAGCCCCTGGTTGATCGAATATTTCGCCTTTTCCCAAGAGAAGTCAAATCCGTGCTGCTGGAGGAAATCGATTTCGTACTGGCGTGTGAAGCCGTGTTCGCGAACCGGTGCGATGATCTCCACTTCTGGAGCGAGAACCTCGAACACGATGTCGAATCTTACCTGGTCGTTTCCTGCTCCTGTGCTGCCGTGTGCAACTGCGTCTGCACCCAGTTCCTTTACGTGCTTGAGTACCTCCAGAGCCTGGAAGACCCTTTCAGAACTTACAGAAAGCGGATAAGTGGCGTTTTTGAGGATGTTTCCGTAGATGAGATATCTTATACCCTTGCGGTAGTATGTGTCTACTGCATTCACATTCTTATGTGAGGCGGCTCCAAGCATGAGGGCTCTCTCTTCGATCTTCTTTTCTTCTTCCTCCGAGAATCCACCTGTGTTTACCATTACGGTATGTACCTCAAATCCCTGTTCCTTGAGGTAAGGGACACAGAAAGATGTGTCCAGGCCGCCACTGAAGGCGAGTACTACTTTCTTGCTCATATGATTATTTCTTTTGTTCTCCATCTTTAAGATTCACAAGTTCCGGGTGGGCCGGGTCACTGACCTCGATGTGTTCTGCCGGGTCATACAATAGTCCGGTACACAGGCACATCCTGTGCTCGTTCGACTCCAGGATCTCGTAGTTCCTGCAGCCCTGGCATCCTTTCCAGAATTCCGGATCGTCGGTGAGTGCGGCGAATGTGACAGGCCGGAAGCCAAGCTCGTAATTCATCTTCATCACTGCAGCTCCGGTAGTGATGCTGAAGATCTTTGCTTTTGGGAAAAGTGTCCTCGAGTGTTCGAAGATCTTTCTCTTTATCCTCATTGCGAGTCCGATTCCTCTGAATGCATGAGAGACGATGAGTCCGGAATTGGCTACATATTCCTTTCCACCCCATGTCTCTATATACGAGAAACCGGCAAATCTGCCGTCTTCTGCTACGGCAATTATGGCCTTTCCTGCCAACATCTTCTCCGAAATGTATTCCGGAGTTCTTCTTGCGATACCTGTGCCCCTTTCTCGAGCAGATATCAAGATTTCTTCGCAGATCTCATCTGCGTATATAATGTGGCTTGCATCAGCCACCATAACATCAATGTGCATGGATGTCTAATTCAAAAAAATATAAATATTTATGCGGATTGCCCTCTTTGAGGGAAGTCGATAGGGATCCTAACGGCAAGACAAACCGAGATTGTCAATTGCAATTGGGAGGGAATTGCTTCGAGAGCCCCTCCTAAAGTCGGACAAATATGTATCCCTTCTTGTTCATATCGTGCAAATATACAAAAAAACTCATTAAGTTGAGCGTTCTGTGCTTTTTTTATTAAGTCTTGATCGAGATTCGGGTATAAAGACAGGTCCTCCTTCTTCAGGAAGAGTCCCATCCGACTGCTATGACTTCCGCGGTGGTCGCTGTTCCGTTGCGATCTTTGTCGATGCTGGGCTTGTTGACTGAATGCAGGGTTCCCGTCATGAGAAGGGCGGCGGACAATGCTGTGATCCTGATGCTTTTCATGGTCTTTGATATTCTTGACAGTACCAAATACACGCAAAATACTCCATTGATTGGTATACCTCTCAATCAATTTATTCCCTCTCAAACATATGTAAAACACATTTGAACAAATCCGCAAGCATTTTTATTCCCGATTTGCTAAATTTGAGGTGTAAAATTACATGCTATGAGAAAAATTCTGATCCTTCTTGCAGCGATCCTTTCTTTTACCGCTGCTCATGCACAGGGCTGGTTCCGTCAGCCTACACCGAACGACACATTACGTTCAACAGTCGTCATGCCTGACAATTCTGTCGTATTCCAGATTTATGCTCCGAAGGCTGAATCCGTTGCTGTTGCCGGGGATCTTCCTTGGGACAAGCCGGTCAGGTTCTACAGGGAGGAGAACGGTGTATGGAAGGGCCGTCTTGCTTCCATGACGGAAGGCATATACAGATACCGTTTCGTTGTAGATGGAGTCAGTGTCTATGATCCGAAGGCACCCTCTGCTTCTGAAACTTCAGCTCTTCTTACGGTAGCTCCAAAGGGAGACGAATTTTTTGTCATGAAGAATGTGCCTCATGGAGCAGTTGCGGAAAGGTATTACTGGTCGGAGACTCTCGGCCGGATGCGCAGACTTCATGTATGGACTCCTGCCGGATATGAGAAGTCGCTGGACAGGCTTCCTGTGCTTTATCTTGTGCATGGAGGAGGTGATACGGATATGTCATGGCCTGGAGTTGGAGCAGCTGGTCTGATCCTGGATAATCTCATGGCGGAAGGAAAAATGAAGCCGATGGTGGTTGTAATGCCGAACGGATCTATAGAGATGCCTGACGGTAATTTCATAGGAGAGGTTCCTGTCTTTGCAAAGGATATGGTGACAAGCATCATTCCGTTCATTGAGGAAAATTACAGGGTTTATACAGATCAGGCTCATCGCGCGATGGCCGGACTTTCAATGGGCGGTATGGAGACTCTTGAGGTAACTCTGAATCATCCTGAACTCTTCAGTTATGTGTGGGTTCTCAGCGCTAGTTTCGCCCCAGGCGATAAGGCGGTCTATGAATATGAGCGTGAGCGACTTAAGAGAGAAGCTGACAGATATAACCGTAACTTCAAGGAGCTTGTCTTCACACAGGGAGGTCCTTCCGACATCGCATACAACAACTGCAAGGAGACACTTGCTCTCTTTGATGCAGCAGGCATCAGATATGAATATATGGATGTCTCTGGAGGGCACTCATGGGAGGCATGGAGGCAGAATCTTCATGATCTTGCACAGCGTATATTTAACGATTATTCAGAAACAGATGTTATGAAAAATGTAGAAAATGCAACCAAGGCGCAGCAGTTCCTCAAAAACGCCAAGACTTATTATCTTGCTACTGTAGACGCGGACGGACAGCCGCGCGTAAGACCGTTCGGTACAGCTGAAATCATTGAGGGCAGACTTTATATCCAGACAGGAAAGGTTAAGAATGTCTATAAGCAGCTTGAAGCGCATCCGCAGGCGGAGATATGTGCTTTCGACGGCAACGAATGGATAAGGATCGCAGGTGAGCTTGTGCCGGATGAAAGAGTTGAGGTCAAGGCTGAAATGCTTGACAAGAATCCGTCACTCAAGGGTATGTACAAGGCTGATGATGACAATACCATAGTTCTGTATTTCAGAAACGCCACTGCGACTGTCAGCTCTTTTGCAGGCAAGAACGAAGTGTTTACATTCTAAGAAACCATGAATATCTGTAAGACTTTTTGCTGCGCTGCAATGCTTTGTGTTGCAGCTGCAGCTTCTGCACGGACCGAAGAGGTAAGGATTGACGGACCATCAGGCAAACTGTCTGCAATTGTCCAGGTACCGGATGCTCTGGCTGAAGGGGAGAAGTGTCCTGTAGCCATCCTGATGCACGGGTTTATGGGCAACAAGAACGGAATGCTGGAAAAGATGACAGCTGAAAAGCTTGCGAAACTTGGGGTGGCTTCTGTCCGTTTCGATTTCAACGGACACGGCGAAAGCGATGGGGAGTTCCAGAGAATGACTGTGCCTAATGAAATAGAGGATGCCAGATGCGTATATGAATATGTAAAGTCATTGCCCTTCGCCGGACAGGTTGCGTTTACCGGTCATTCGCAGGGCGGTGTGGTAGCAGCCATGACTGCCGGTGAGCTTGGTGCGGATAAAGTGAGGTGCGTGGTTCTTCTTGCTCCAGCTGCGGTTCTTCGTGACGATGCCATCAGAGGAAGTACGATGGGAGCACGCTATAATCCGCTTGACCCTCCTGAATATGTCGAACTCTTCGGTGGCCTTAAGCTCGGAGGAGAATATATCAGGACTGCCTTCAGTCTTCCTATCTATGAGACTGCCAGAAAATATACAGGTCCTGCATGCATAATTCACGGAACAGGTGATCAGGTGGTTCCGTATACATATGGAGAGCGTTTCCATGAGATCTGGCCTGGCAGCGAACTGCATGTCCTTCATGCTGCCGATCATATGTTTTCGAAAGAGATGCAGGCTGTCGTGGATATGACTGTTGACTTCCTGATGAAGAATCTCTGATATCAGGTTACTGTATAATAATAAGACTGGCTATATGTGGAAGGCGACATGCCACCCCCGGCTAGGGGGTGCCTGCCCAAAGGCAGGCGGGGGTCGCTGGAACATATAGCCAGTCTTATTGTATTATGACTGTTTATCAGATTTCTGTCTGGATAGTCTGACGGATGTCATCAGATGCTGAACCCACGAGGATCTCGATTTTGCCGTGCTCAAGAACCCACTGGTTTGTCTCGTTATCCCAATGTGCGAGCTCGCTGACAGGGAATTCAAGTGTCATGGTCTTTGTCTCGCCAGCCTTGAGTGTAACTCTGTCAAATGCCTCAAGTTCCTTAAGAGGACGCTCTACCTTTGAGTCGATTCTCTTTACATAAAGCTGTGCTACTTCGTCAGCCTCCATTTCGCCGAGGTTCTTCACAGTGAAGCTTACCTTGATGTTGTCCTTCGACTTCTTGCATTTGAGAGCGCCATATTCGAAGTCAACATATGAAAGTCCGTGTCCGAATGCGTACATCACCGGTACTTCTTTTGTCTCGAACCATCTGTAACCTACGAAGATGCCTTCCTTGTACTCTGATACCGGATCAGGGAGGTTAGCGATGTACTCCTGGATCTGCTCACGGGTGTAACCTGTAGCATCAAGGCGATACATGAGTGTGAAGAGGTCTTCGCCTGTGTTGTTGCCAGGGAAGCTGCCGGTAGCATATGCCGGAGAGTCCTCGAGCTTTGCCGGGAATGTGAAAGGAAGCTTTCCAGAAGGTGCGATGTCTCCGAAGAGGACTTCTGCAAGTGCTGTACCGCCTTCAAGTCCGTTCCACCATCCCTGAACGATTGCAGGAGAGTACTGGTTGAGAACGCGGAGATCTGTAGGACCGCCGGAAATGAGTACTGTGGCGACATTTGGGTTGGCTTCATAGAGAGCCTTGATCACATCTTCCTGTCCGCATGGAAGGTCGATGTTCTTTCTGTCGCTTCCCTCTGTCTCGATAGACTTGTTGGTACCTCCGAAGAAAATGACCATGTCAGCATCCTTTGCGAGCTCAACAGCCTCTGCGATAAGTGCCGGGTCAGCCGGTTCAGCTGGAGAAAGCGCTTCGAGTGGTCCGAGTGGAGCCGGTCTGCCCCAAGCCATTCTCATCACGTAATTCTTGTATCCTGGAGCGTATACTACTTCTACGCCAGCTTCTGCAGCTCTCTTCTGGATACCTTCGAGAGGTGATATTTCATAAAGAGTCTTGACGCCTGCACCGATACCGCCAGCTGCTGTTGTGAGGACAGCATTCTGTCCGATGACAGCGATCTTCTTCACATTCTCTGCAATTGGAAGGTTTCCTGAATCGTTCTTGAGGAGGACTATTGACTTCTGTGCGATCTCGTAAGCGATCTTCTGGGTTTCAGGCTGGGATGTCATGATAGTGTTGGCAACATCTTCCGGAACCGGTTCGATAGCGAAGCGCAGACGGAGGATCTCGCGTACCTTGGCGTCAACAACAGCCTCTTCAAGGGCGCCGTTCCTTACAGAATCGATGAGGGCCTGTCCGAAATAGTTGTCTCCTGTCATCTGAACGCAAAGTCCGCCAAGAGCAGCTCCCATTGTGCTGTGTGTTCCGCCCCAGTCAGACACTGTCATACCCTTGAATCCCCACTCATCACGGAGGATCTCATTGTTGAGGTGTGCGTTTTCTGAACAGTAGTATCCGTTCACCTTGTTGTATGCAGGCATGATACACATCGCGCCACCTTCCTTTACAGCAGCCTCGAACGGCTTGAGGTAGATTTCGCGCATTGTCCTTTCGTCAGCGATTACATTTACGCTGCCTCGGTTGGTCTCCTGGTTGTTGAGGGCGTAATGCTTGAGACATACAGCTGTACCGGCATCCTGTGATCCCTTTGTGTACTCTACAGAAAGTCTTGCTGCAAGTACAGGGTCCTCACTGAGGTACTCGTAAGTTCTGCCTCCGACAGGGAGACGCTGGATGTTGATTGCAGGTCCGAGGATGATGTCCTTTCCGCGGAGACGTCCTTCCTTACCCATTGCCCATCCGTTCTTGTAGGCCATTTCCTTTGACCATGTAGCGGCGAGAGCAGAGCCGGTAGGGAAGTATGTGGCAGAGTCCAGGGTCCATCCGAGCGGGCGAAAACCGTCACCGTTCTCCTCTCTGATTCCGAAAGGGCCGTCGGTGTACTTTATGTCCTGAATACCGAGACGGGGAACGCCTTCAGAAGACATGTTGGTCTTGCTGTGGAGCATCTCCACCTTCTCTTCGAGAGTCATCTGTGCGATGATTTCATTAATTTTTTTGTCGTTGACAGTAAGCCTGTCCTGTGGCGACATAGCATTCTGGCAACAGCCGGCCGCAAAGACGGCCAAGGCGGCAATTAGTAGAATTCGTTTCATGTAATGTGGTTTTGGATTTCTTTAATAATGTAAATATAGTGTTTTTGAGCATATGCACATAGCGCCGGATTCAAGTTTTCATGCTTTTAAACATATAGGCAAACATATGAATGTATTGATAAATGATTGTGATTAAAAATCCATAATTTCGCATTGATAACAAATACAAAATGAAATGAAAAGAATAATCACGCTTGCTTCGGTCATTCTCCTGTTCTCTTCCTGCAACGGCACGAAATGGATAGAGATTCCAACGGAAAACGGATACAATATCATTGAAAACAAAAGGGGACAGACCCTCGGATATTCTCCTTCGTCCGGTGTAGCTATCCTGACGGACAAGGGATATGCATTCAAGGATCTGAACCGTAACGACGTTCTTGATGCGTATGAAGACTGGCGTCTTCCGGCAGAAGAAAGGGCGCAGGATCTGGCAGACCGTCTGACAGTTGAACAGATTGCCGGAATGATGCTTTACAGCTCGCATCAGTCAGTGCCGTCGCGTGGTGGAATGTTCGGCGGTGCAAGGTACAACGGTAAGCCGTATGGTGAGAGCGGCGCATCTGCATCTGACCTTTCTGATGCACAGAAGAAGTTCCTGGCAGAGGATAACCTTAGAGCGGTTCTTGTGACTACAGTAGAGTCACCTGCGATCGCAGCTCAATGGAACAACAACATGCAGGCTTTCGTGGAAGGTATGGGACATGGTGTTCCTGTAAATACATCTTCAGACCCTCGCCACGAGACATCCGCAACTGCGGAATATAACTATGGGGCAGGTGGAGAGATCTCTCATTGGCCTACTTCATTGGGACTTGCTGCGACTTTCGATCCTGCCCTTGTCGAGGAGTTCGGACAGATTGCCTCATGTGAATACCGGGCATTGGGAATCACCACTGCCTTGTCACCGCAGATCGACCTTGCGACAGAACCTCGATGGACCCGTTTTTACGGCACGTTCGGCGAGAGTCCGGAACTTGACACGGATATGGCCCGTGCATATGTAGACGGATTCCAGACAAGTATAGGAAAGGATGAAATAGCCGGAGGCTGGGGGTATGGCAGCGTCAATGCCATGGTAAAGCACTGGCCGAGCGGAGGACCGGAGGAAGGTGGCCGTGATGCACATTATAATTACGGTAAATATGCCGTATATCCTGGAGGTGCCTTCGAGACTCATCTCAAGCCTTTCACGGAGGGTGCCTTCAAGCTTGCCGGACCTACATCCAAGGCTTCAGCGGTAATGCCTTACTATACGATATCGACAGGAATCGATCCATCAGGAAAGAATGTGGGCAACAGCTTCAGCAAATATATCATAACCGATCTCCTTCGTGAGAAATATTCGTATGACGGAGTCGTATGTACAGACTGGAACATTACTTATGACAATCTTGGCATTGACAGATTTGATGGAAAATGCTGGGGTGTAGAGGAACTTACAGTGGCTCAGAGACATTATGAATGCCTTAAGGCGGGAGTGGACCAGTTCGGTGGAAACAACGATAAGGGACCTGTGCTCGAAGCATATGCAATGTGGGTAGAGGAGTTCGGACTGGAGTCGGCTGACAGAAGATTCAGAGAGTCGGCAGTCAGACTTCTCATGAATTCATTCAGAACCGGATTGTTCGAGAATCCGTACCTTGATCCTGCAGTCTCTGCAGAGGTTGTCGGCAAGCCTGAGTTCATGGAGAAGGGTTATCAGGCACAGCTCAAGTCTGTGGTCATGGTCAAGAACTCTGACAGCGTTCTTCCTATGAAGTCAGCTGAGGTAAAGCCGAAGGTATATGTGCCGCAGAGATATTTCCCTCAGATGGTGAATTTCTTCGGAATGGTTACTCCTGAGAGATGGGAGGAGACATTTGCTACAGAACTGCTTGAGAAGTATTACGAGCCGGTGTCAGACCCTGCAGAGGCAGACTTTGCCATTGTTGTGATTGATGCTCCGACATCAGGAACAGGATACAGCGCAGAGGATGTGAAGAAAGGTGGTAACGGATATATTCCTATCAGTCTCCAGTATTCAGATTACACAGCAGAGCATGCTCGTGAGGTGTCTCTCGCCGGTGGCGACCGTCTTGAGAAGTCTGCCAACCGATCATACAAGTGCAAGGGTGTCAAGACTGTCAATAAGACTGACCTTGAGACAGTCGTCGAGACTAAGAAGGCAATGGGTGACAAGCCTGTCATCACAGTGGTAAGTACCGGCAAACCTTTCGTTCCTGAATTCGAACCATATGCAGATGCGATACTTGTCAGTTTCGGATGTCAGAATCAGGCGCTTCTTGACCTGATAAGCGGTGCTGTAGAGCCTTCTGCGCTTCTTCCTATGCAGCTTCCTGCAGACATGAAGACGGTGGAACTTCAGATGGAGGACGTGCCGTTCGATATGGACTGCTATGTTGACGCTGACGGCAACGTCTACGACTTCGCCTACGGCCTGAACTGGTCCGGCCGCATAAACGACGCTCGTGTGAAGAAATACGCGCGCTGATTTTATCCTCTGTACTCGGAAGGTGATTGGCCTAGATGACGGCAGACGTACCTTGTGAAATACGACAGCGAAGTGAAGTTGAAGCTTTCGGCGATGTCTGTGATGCTCTGGGATTTGTCACGAAGCTGTCTGGATATATCAAGGCTGGTGAATCTGTTGATCCACCAGCCTGCTGAGAAGCCGGTGACCTCTCTGCTGATCTGGGAAAGATGCTTAGGGGTGACACAT
>JAFYLU010000083.1 GCA_017550025.1 Bacteroidales bacterium
ATGGACCAGCCTAAGATTGAGCGCATGCTTCGTCTGATGAAGATGATGGCAGGCAACAGGAACTACACGATTGATGAACTGGCTGAAAAGCTGGGTACATCATATCGTTCAATATACCGATACATCGACACCTTCAAGGACTGCGGTTTCGTAGTCAACAAGGTGCGCAGCAATGTGTACAAGCTAGGAAAGCTCCCTAAGTCATACGTAGAGCTTAAGAACCTCATATATTTCTCGGAAGAGGAAGCATACGTAGTCAACGGCCTGATCAACAGTCTTGATGCGACTAACATGCTCAAGGCAAACCTCAAGAAGAAGCTCTCCGCTGTATACGACAGCACCAGCATCGTTAAATACGTGCAAAAGTCAGAGGTTGCAGAGCATATTGAACAATTGGGAGAAGCTATTCGCAGCAAGAGGAAAGTCATACTGAAAGCATACGAGTCTGCACACTCGCAGGAAGTTGCCGACAGGTTTATAGAGCCTTTCGAGTTGACAACCAACTGTATCGACGTATGGGGATTCGACCTGGAGAAGCAGGAGAACAGAGTATTCAAGATCTCACGCATCGGCAAGGTCTGTCTTCTTCAGGACAGCTGGTCTAATGAGGAAAGCCATCAGACCAGCAAGACCGACTGCTTCCGCATCAGCAGCTTTGAGCAGAGCCCTGTCAAGCTGGAGCTTAGCCTTATGGCCAAGAGCCTGCTTGTCGAGGAGTATCCGTTAGCTGAAATGGATCTCAGGCATGAAGATGACAAATGGATTCTTGAAACAATGGTCAGCGGTATGGAAGGCGTGGGTCGCTTTGTGCTAGGATTACTCAATGAAATCAAAATCATCGACTCCCCTGCTCTCGAGGATTACATAGACAATTACGTCAATAATTTTCTTAAACATAAGAATTAACTCGACTCCCTTCCGATTTCCCAACGGAAGCACAGGCAAGCCCTGTCATGTGATAATGACAGGGCTTGTATTATATGCTTACATTTCTTCTCTGCTATACTCTATTGCGCGATTCACATAGTCCAGAAACGGCTTCGCACTCTTGAATACCTCCAGGATCTCTTCCACATCCAGGTGGGTATCATCATAGGCTCCGGATAGGCAGAAGTTCTTCAGCTTGACGTATTCGATATACGGTCCCTCCGCATCGAATCCGAGCGGAGCACGCTTGAGCTTCTGGTCCTGGTCAAGTGAAAGCGATGGATGCAGTCCCTTGACAATCTTGTCGAAGTCCCCTCCTCCGAGTTCTATGTCTTCCCTGAGGATCTTCAGCACCTTCGGTTCCATATAGTAGTTTCCTACTGCCAGGAAGCTCTTGCAAGGATACTCTTCACCATTGCCGGTTCCTATATGGAAATAGTATCCGCTGTAACCGGACTTCTTTCCTCCTCTGCAGATGAACGCTCCGAAGTGTGTCTTGTATGGAAGGCCATCTCTGGAGAAACGCATGTCCTTATGGATGCGGTAGGTACTCTCCTTGATTCCGACTCCCCTGACTGAAGAGTCGAAGGCCGCTATGCCTTCAATGAGTCTTTCGACGATGGCATTGAAATGAGCCCGTGCCTCCTGATACTCGCTCTTGTGCGCATCGAACCAGGGCTTATTGTTATTCGCCTCAAGATTCCTGAGGAATGAGAGAATGGTTTCCATATGGTTATATCATCAACATTATCCGACCCTCGCTTTTGACGAAGACCTGAGGAAAGCGGCATATTACTGCATATACCTGCTGTGATGTAACAGGCTTACCGTCCTTACGCAGATGTAGACGCTGACGGTTTATCATGTCAGCTATCTGTTCCGTCCTCATTCCGCGATTGGATGTGGTCAGGCAATACACTATGGCTTCCTCAATTTTCATGTCCAAATTTAACGATTTTAAGCAGATGAAAAAAGTGAATATTTTTTGAAGAAATTTATTTTTTGTCAAGAGTTGTCAAAAACCGGGGATACCTTTGCCGTCAAAATATCCAAGGTAGTATATATGGAGTTTTTCAGACGAGTTAAAGAAGAAATTTATAGATAGCATTATGGTAGCATACGAGACATTCATGAATTTCCTGCAGGAGAAAGGATGCCAGGACATCTTTAACGAAGCATTTCAGACGCAGGCCCCTGGTTACAGATTGGACGCAAATCTTTGGGATATCCTTGGCGGGGACGAATATATCTTCGGCAGGATCTTCAATTGGGAGATGACTCTCCAAGGACGTCAGTTCTGGGCTCAGATTGACCTTGAGTGGTATAATTATTCAACTAAATAACAAGCATTATGGAAAACAGTAAAGGACTTAAGCTGGTAGTACTGCTCGTAGCAATGCTGGCTATCTGGAACACTTATCGTATTGAGACCGTCAACGGAGGATCAATCCTTGATTTCCAGAGCGACAGCCTGGAGATTGCAGAGGATGACGTATTAGGGCGCATCGCAATCCTTGAGGAGACAGTAGCTGAACTTCAAAGCACTGTCATGTCGCAGCAGAGCAAGATTGACCGTCTATCATCTAGTCGATCATCAACAGGCAAGAGCACTACATCTACCAGACCAACAAGAACGAGTGCGTCGAAGCCGAAAGTAGAAGCAAAGGTAAGAGTGGAGAACAGGTATGTGCAGAATAAGCCTACACTACCAGAGGCAAAAGCAGGATGCACTGGAGTTGTTGTCATAGAAGTGAAGATGAACCAGCTCGGAATGGTTGGTTCCGCCTCCGTTGCATCAGGTACAACAATCACAGACGAGGATGTGCTGTACAGCTGCAAAGAAGCCGCTCTCAAAACTGACTTTGCATTTAATCCGGAAGCCCCTCAAACCAGCGTAGGAACAATCACATATACATTCAATTAAGATGACTGGTGAAGAAATGATCTACTCGGACGGCAAGAAGCACAAGGCCGGGAACAAGCGGCTCAAGACAATAAACAGGGATCTTGTTGTCATGCTATGTCAGAAGGATATCGAAATAGCATCACTTAAAAACATCTCAATGAAGTTCAATAGATAAACATAGTAGTCTATGCTTTTAACCGCAATAATTATTCTACTTTTCATCTTACCGGCCTCCAGGCCATATATGATTGGCTTGGTTGTCATCATAGGACTTGGAATTCTAGTGGGCCTGATATCCCCTGACTTCTTTAAGGAAGAGCCAGTATTCTGGACTGGTTTACTGATTGTCTCATTCTGTCTTGTAATGCTAGGCTCATACTTAAAGGACTGGGAGAAAGAAGACCGCGAAGACAGATACAAGTACATCAAACGCCATGATGACAAATAAAGATAACCCCAAAGAAGGAAATCTATGCATTAGATCTCTTACTTGATGCAAAGACACACGGAATATGTGCCGACTTATAGCATAAGACAAAAACTTGTGATTTCGTAGCCAAGTATGCGTCATAAAACATATCTTTGCACCCCTTTATGGCAAAGAGCTATACCATATCACCGGATGTCTTTCTCGTCGTCATCAGAGACGAGGATGGGAACACTTATAGCTGCAATCATCTCGACATGGTCGAACTGGACGGATACAGCGTTCATGTACCAGGGATTTATGATTGGTATCTCTACTTCAACACTTACGCCGAGTGGACAAAGCACTGCATGGACAGGAGATTCAAAGGAAAGATGTTCCATCGCAGAGGGAAAGAGCTCGCAAAGGTTCTCAGGCAAGGAATGGATCCGACTGACGAGCTTTTCTATTTCAGGTCTATAGATGACGACAGCGGAGTCGTGATGAAGAAGAGTCGTGTCAAGATGACGACGAAGCAGATCTATACTCAGGACGACCCGCAACAACTTACACTCCCCCTTGAGAGGGAATTATAAGATTCATATCCCCATATACGACATAAGACTATGAAACTGGAACTTACCCAAGGATGTATTGCCGGATGGCTTGGAGCTGACGGCATCGCTGAACACGAGATGGACGAACAGATGAGAGCGAAGGTCTTCGAGGAGATTTTTCGATTCCTCAAGACTAAGAGTGATGGTCTCAATCAGCTCATGAGGCTTGTATTGGAGATTTATGGCGACTATGAATGTGATGGCGAGCCGTGTGAATGCTGTGGCGACACTGTGGACACATGGACATTAGTTCTTCCGGAAGAAGATGACAGGGAGTCTGTCCTTAAGAGATAGCCCGGGAATTCTCCCTGGCTTAGTCGGGAGATGAAAGGGCGTTAAAATTTTGTTTTTTGATTTTCTATATAATGCACCACGGTCTTTTCCGATATATGTCCGACGGTCTCCGCGAAGTAGGACCGAGTCCACAATGACGGATATTTCCGCAGGTATGCGAATTCTTTCCGCATGAAGTACGAGGAATATCCTTTCAGAAGGCAGACAATATGTGCTATTGGCACATTCGGTCTTGCCACGATGAACAAATGCACATGGTCGGGCATCACTTCCATCATTTGAATGGTGATTCCAAGGTTGGATGCACTCTGCAGGAGCAGAGTCTTGAGTCGTTCTGCCGCACTGTAGCGTAGCAGGTTGTAGCAATATTTGGTACAGAACACAATATGATATCCTACATTGTAGGTCGAGTGTGAGGAAACATTGTACTTGCTCATTTTGATGCTTTTCTATCTTGATTATCAAGCATAAAATGAGTATATTTGTACTATGCTGAAGGCGTATAAATATAGGCTCTATCCCACAGCGGATCAGGCGGAGTTCTTCTCCAAGAGCTTCGGCTGCTGCCGCGTGGCATACAACCGCACGCTTGACTACATGTCGTTGCTGTGGTGCGGGGCAGGAGTCAGCGTAAGTCGCTTCGGCGCCCAGGAGCAGCTCATCTCCTTGAAGGAAATATACCCATGGTTTGGCGAGGTCAACTCCCAGTCCCTTCAGTATGCTGTTAAGCAAGTGGCAGATGCTTTCAAGAACTGGTGGGAGCATCGAGCTGGTCATCCACTTCTCAAGCGCAAGAAGGACAGGCAATCGTTCCACAATCCGCAGAACTGTTCCGTCGACTGGAAGCATAAGACTCTCAGCATCCCCAAGTGCAAGGATATCCCTATCGTCCTGCATAGAAGCTTCTACGGCAAGATCAAGGATGTTACCATATCCATGAATCCGGACGGGAAGTACTACGCTTCCATTCTTGTTGATACAGCCATTACAGCGAAACCATGTTCCGTTGTGGAAGAAACTACCACTGTCGGTATTGACACTGGTGTGAAAACCTTTGCTGTATGTTCCGATGGCAGGGAGTTCGATACTCCTCACTTTGCCAAGGCAGCTGAAAAGCGCCTGAAGCATTACCAGCGAGAACTGCGTCACAAGACGAAGGGCTCTTCCGGATGGAAGAGGGTTCAGCATCATATCGCTCGTATTCATGCCAAGGTTGCCAACCAGAGGCTTGATTACATTCACAAGGTCACTCATCAGCTGACGCACGACAGCCAAGTGCGTACGATCTGCATCGAGGACTTGAATGTGAAGGGCATGCTCAGGAATCGTCACCTTGCGTACAGCATCGCAGATGCGAGCATCGGCAGGTTCTATTCCATCCTTGAGTACAAGTGCCGATGGGAAGGCGTCAACCTGATACGCATAGGTCGCTGGGATGCATCCAGCAGGACCTGCTCCGCATGCGGAGAGGTGAACCGTCGTCTGAAGCTCAGCGACAGGACATGGACTTGTATGTCTTGCGGATCTGTTCATGACCGAGATCATAATGCATCAGGAAATATCAAATCGTTTGGCCTTCGTATGGCCCTACCGTCGGATTGACGGGAAGTCACGCCTGTGGACTGTCCAACTGTGGACGACCGCCAGCTTGCTGGCCTAAGAAGCAGTGACAGGTTGAAACAGGAAAAGTTCCGTAGTGTCACGGATGCTCCCTGCCTTTAGGCGGGAGAGGATCACTAAACTCAATCAAGATATACTAATTTTAACGAGACCGAGTCACAATGATCTAAAAGCCGCGCAAAAATCAAAGCCTATCCGTTAAAAATTAACGGTTTTATTTAAAAATAAGCGAATTTTCAATAAATTTGCACTAACTTTGCACTAGACAACCGATAAACAGACACACAATGCTTTTAAGATTCATCTCAAAGAACCTGTATTCTTTCAACGAAGAAACAGAGTTCAATCTATTTCCTAGTAGCAGGACAACACACCATCTGCACCATAAAGTCAGCTGCGGTCATGCAAAAGCCCTTAGAATGAGTGCTATATATGGAGCGAATGGCGCCGGAAAAAGCAATCTCATAAAAGCGTTAACACTCATGGACCTCATAGTGACTGACGGGAACGTTGAATTCCTATCGAATCAGCAAACGGATCTTGCTTTCAGGTTTTCCAATGAAAAGAATAATCCCATCTCATTAGCTATAGAGTTCTACAAAAACGAGAAAATATACTATTACACCATATCTTTCGTTTCTGGCATCATAACCAATGAGGAGCTTTATCAGAGCCTTGAGAACAATGATGTAAGATTTTTTTCCAGAGAGATCATTGACGGCAAGCAGAAGATCACATTTGCAGAAGGATTTTCGGAGAACGCATCAAATGCGACATTCCTTGAGGTTCTTCAGGACAGAATTCTCCGCCCAGAGGAAGTGCTGTTATCTTTTCTTGCCAGCAAGTATCCGAATGAGTTCCATGACGCGACATCTGCGCATGAGTGGTTCATACAGAATCTGATGACTGTCTTTCCTGGCGGCAGACCTGGAATTTCCGCACACCTTTTCGACTCAAATCCTCAGATGCTCGATCTCCTCAATACACTCCTCCCTCAAATGCGAACAGGAGTGTCGAAGATGAAAATCTGGAAAGGAGTTGTCGACGAGAACAGTCACACGCTCTCTGACGAGTGGAGGAAACTCATTCCTATTCTCAAAGAGAATCCGGGCAAGGCATATCCGATGTATCACACTTTCGACGACCGAGTTACAGCATCTGCAGTATATGAGGACGGCAAGGTCATCATGAAGACACTTGAACCGATACACAAACTGGAGGACGGCAGCGAAGTAGCCATGCCTATATATAGCGAATCAGACGGAACATTAAGACTGATAGACTACATTCCATTCATATACAGCATAATACACGAAGACAGGATATATATCATAGACGAGATTGAGAGAAGCCTCCATCCTATACTTATCAAGGAGATTATCAACAAGATATCATCCATCAATGAGGCCAAAGGCCAGCTTATCTTCACGACACATGAGTCCTGTCTCCTTGACCAGAAGATACTCCGTTCTGACGAGATATGGTTTGCTGAAAAAGATGGCGGACAATCAACGCATCTATATCCGCTAAGCGACTTCAACATCCACAGTACAGCAAACATCGAGAACGGATACCTTAACGG
>JAFYLU010000084.1 GCA_017550025.1 Bacteroidales bacterium
AATGTAGTTCACATTATCTGGAATGATAACCTCGGTCAACTTGGTACATTCCTCAAAAGCCTCTCTGCCGATTGTCACAAGACCTGTTCCGATGGTAATATCTGTAAGGTTGCTGCAGCCTGAAAATGCACCGGTTCCAAGCTCCTCAAGCTTATTGCCGATCTTTAAGCTTGCGAGGGACTTACAGTTACGGAAAGCCTCCGCCTCGAGAGTTTCGACTGACTCCGGAAGAACAAGAGAAGGTATAGCTGTTCCCCTGAATGCATAAGCACCGATATAGTTCAGTGTCGATCCGAGGGTGAGGTCCGAGAGTTGAGGGCAGCCTCCGAATGCTGACTGACCGATTTCAAGGACGCCATTGCCGAGAACTACCTTGTTAAGAAGAGTACAGCCGTTGAATGCCTCGTAATAAATGTACTTCAGATTATCAGGAATCACAATCTCTGTCAGTCTGATACATCCTTCGAAAGCTTCTCTTCCTATTACTTCCGCACTTGCTGGAATATTGATTGAAGCAAGCTTGGTCTGACCTGAAAATCCTGTAACTTCCTTGATCGGCTCGCTGAAAGTGAGAGTACCCACTCCATTCTCATACACATTGCTGATCAGCTTGTCATGCTTATATGTAATAGGAGCACCGTCAGTAGTAGTATATGTTATCACCGGCATCATGCTGGTATCGAATTCTGCAAGAAGCGGAACATATGCGCTGATAAGGCTTGTCTCACCCTCTGTAAGAGTAAGGGCTGCACTTGCTGTCACATTTTCCATGTAGAAGTCATCGCTGAGATTCTCGCCGGAAACTGTTACAGTGACGATACCGTCATTTGCATCGGCTTCAACTGAAATAACTGGGAGCGATACAAATCTGCTCTCTGCACGTGTCTGTGTATATACAGCCTTCATTGAAACCATTTCAGCAGTAATCCTGCCGGCAAGGTCCTTCGGAGTCACTTCAAAATCAAAAGTTCCGACACCTTCGTCAACTCCCGCTGTCTTCTTTATAAGCACGCATCCGTCATTATATTCCGGAACGAATGTGAGTGACTGGATCTGGTTCGTAACCTTTCCGGAAGACATAGGGATTGCAAGTACTGTTCCGTCTGCAAGGGTGAAACGAGCCTCATTCTCATCCCACTCGACAGAACTGAACATCGAATCGCCGTCCTTTCCATCCTTTCCGTCAACTCCATCCTTTCCGTCAGCACCGTCTGCTCCATCCTTACCGTCTTCACCTGTAGCCGGACCAAGTTCATACCAGGTTTCACCCCAGTCATATGTAACATACCAGATGCCGTCCTCAATTGCCAGAACAGGTGTCAGACCGTCCATACCGTCAAGACCATCTTCACCATCTTCTCCGTCAAGGCCATCCTGACCGTCTTCTCCGTCCTGACCATCTTTTCCGTCTTCGCCATCTTTTCCGTCAGTTCCGACAGCCTTTACCTTATTGCCAGTCGCATCAAGGAGCCAGTCGCCGTCAACAGTCCAATACCAGTTGCCGTCAGATGCCTTTTTCACACCGATTACAGGTGTATGACCATCCTTTCCATCCTGGCCATCTTTACCGTCTTCACCATCCTTGCCATTCAGACCGTCCTTTCCATTAGTACCGTCCTTACCATTAGTACCGTCCTTACCATCCTGGCCATGATAGATGCTTACCATACCCTTCTTCTCAAAGTGAATAGTGTAGCCTACAACCTTTCCGGCAGAGGTAATCTCTGTAATGGACTTGATGTAATCATGCTCTTCCAATGCAGTGACAATCTCCTGAATGGAAGTGATGTTTGTGTTGATGTTGTTGCATAACTCCTGAAGAGTCTCGACCTTGTCTTCAAGCTGATCCACACGGTCAACAACCGCATTGAGATCGCTTTGCTTTGCGCAACTGCATACAAGCATGCATAAAGCAAGGATAATGATAGATAACTTTTTCATATGTTTTATTGATTAGTTGTCAGACACGACAAAGGCAAAGTTAAGAAAATTATCAATACCTTGCACCAAAAATCATAGAACCTATACGCACCATCGTAGAACCATATCCGATGGCAATAGGATAATCATCAGACATCCCGATAGAGAGCTCGGTAAATTCCTGGCGCAGAGACGGATACAGACCCAACACCTTCTCATGCAGAGAACTGATGGCCTTGAAATCAGACTCAATCACAGCTTCATCTTCAGTAAATGTGGCCATTCCCATGATACCCTTGAACCGGATATTGGCATATTTACCGGAACCCGCAAGGATTTCCAGAATCTCTTCAGGATCAAAGCCCTGCTTTGTATCCTCTGCAGCCACATGCGGCTCGAGCAGGACCTTTATGACCTTACCGTTAAGCCTGCCCCATGAATCTATCGCTTCAAGCAGCCTTAAGGAATCCACGGACTGCACAAGAGACACATACGGAAGGACCATCTTGAGCTTGTTGGTCTGAAGATGGCCGATGAAATGCCACTGGATGTCTGCCATATAGTCTGGATCTCCCAGCTCAATACGTCTGGCCTCCAGAGTCCTCACCTTTGCAAGCAGTTCCTGCGGGCGGCTCTCGGCAAATATCCTCTGTCCTGCCGAATATGCCTCCTCGATGGATTCGAAAGGGTGGAATTTGGAAACTGCCACCAACTTTACAGTTGCTGGCAGTTCCGATTTAAGTCTTTTTATTGTCTCTTTGATCATTTATCTGCGATTCTGCTGTTTCTGCATCTGCTCCTGCATTCTCTGAGCCTCTTCGAGTCTCTGCTGCCACTTTGACTTCTTCTTTGGCTGATTTGCCCTGAGCATCATGTCCGCACGTACCTTGTCTTCGGTAACGACATACTTGCGGATATACCATGTCATGATCATGGTGATGATGTTCGAAAGGAGGTAGTAGTAGCTGAGTGCAGCTGAAAGGTTGTTACAGATGAAGAACATCATGATAGGCATGAGCCATACGCTCATGAACTTCATTCCTGCCATGTTCGGATCATCAGACATCTGTGACGAGGTCATCTTCGAATAGAAGAACATGGTCACAGCCATCAGAAGGGCAAACAACGAGAGATGATCTCCCAGAAGAGGAACATTGACTCCGAAATCCCAGATCGAATCATAAGCACTGAGGTCATCAGCCCAAAGGAACTTCTGCTGACGGAGCTCGATTGATGCAGGGAAGAAACGGAACATTGCGAAGAGGATAGGCATCTGGAGAAGCATAGGCAGACATCCTCCCATAGGACTGATACCGGCCTTCTGATAGAGTTCCATCATTGCCTGCTGCTTCTTCATAGCGTCCTTTTCATTCGGATACTTCGCATTGAGCTTGTCCACTTCCGGCTTGATCACCTGCATCTTTGCCGATGACTTGTATGACTTGATTGTAAGCGGAGAAATGATCAGCTTGATGAGAAGGGTCATGAGAAGGATCACAAGGCCATAGTTGCTGAAGAACTTGCCAAGGAAGTCGAAGCATGGGATGATGACAAGACGGCTGAACCAGCCTACCATCCATCCGCCGAGAGGAATGATCTTCTCATACTTCTGGTCATAGCTCTTGAGGGTACGGTAGTCGTTAGGTCCGAAATAGAACTCGTATGGGAGAGTTATATTGCTCGAACCAGCCTGGAAATCAGAACGAAGCCTTGCAGTGCAGGCCATGAGCTTGCCTTCAGCCTTGTACTGATCCTCCGGATAGAACTTCAGACTGAAATCAGCTGAAGCGAACTCCGAACCTGATGTCATGATCGCAGAGAAGAACTGCTGCTGGAATGCGAACCACTTCAGTCTTGTGTCTACACGTTCATCTCCGTCACGGCCTCTGCCGATCTCATCCGGCTTCTTGTCGCCGCTGAAATAGAAATCAAGTTTCGAATACTGCTTTTCATTCTTATAGCCCTTCTCAAGGCGAGGAATGATCACAGACCAGTCGATGTCAAGCATCGACACATTGCGCGGAATAAGATTTTCCATATTCACGAACGAAAGTTCGTTCTGCATCATGTAGCTGCCTTCAGGAAGGAAGTACTTCTGCTGGATATATCCGCCGCCTGCAAAAGGAAGACGCATCACGAGGGTCGAGTCGCTATGCTCCGCAACCTGGAACACAAAATCCTTTGTGTTGATGTTCTCGCCTGCATAGATACTTATGCCCATCTGGCTCATTTCAGGCTTGATGAGGTACAGCTCTGTGCTGTCGTAGGTCATGTAGTCCTTGATCTTCACAGAATAAGGCTGCGCACCTCTTGTTGTGAACTCGATGTCTACCTTGTCGTTGGAAAGCATGCATAATGATGCATCAGCAAGTCTGGCTTCTGTAAGCATGCTGTCCTTGTAGGCCGGCATGTTCATTACCTTAACACCTGCCATCTCGCCTTCACTCACAAGGCCCTCGGCTCTTTTAAGAGAGTCCATGGCCATCGCGGCCATATGCTCTACCATTGCGATGGAATCAAGCTGCGCCTGTGCTTCCATCTGCTTCTTATACTGTCTTGACTGGTACCATGAAAATCCCATCATGATAACGAAGATCAAGACAAATCCTGTCAAATTACTCTTCTTCATTTATGAATTATATAATTATACAAACAGGCGGCGCTCCTTTAGACCACCGCCTTTATCATTATTCCTGATCTTCAGCCTCTGTGAGAACTCGTATCTGCTCTGCAAGAGCCTTGAGTTCTTCTTTAGCATGAGCGATTCTCTCTTCCATCTGCTTCACCAGAGGAGCCGAATTCTTCGACATCGAGAAGAAACCGATATTGTTCTCATATGTCACGATGTCCTGCTCGAGCTGGTTGTACTTCTGGATAAGGCGCTCCTTGTCTGAAAGTGCAGGCTTGCCACCACGGCCGCGACGGTTGCCTCCGCGTGCCGGTGCAGGGAACTTGGCATTGAGAGCCTCCTTGTAAGCCTGTGCGACATTATCCTTCTCCTTGAACGGAACGAATCCGATTTCCTGCCATCTCTTCTGGAAATCCTGCATTGCAGCTGCATCAGACTCATCATTCTTGAGCTCGTATGCCTTGATTTCCTCGATCAGACGCTGCTTTGCCTTGAGGTTGCCATAGAAGTCATTCTCCGGCTTCGCATTCTTGTCTCTTTCTGCGAAGAATTCGTCGCATGCTGCACGGAATCTCTTCCAGAGCTGCTCTGACTTCTTGCGTGGAACAGCTCCGATCTCCTTCCACTGCTTCTGAAGGTTGATGAACTGGTCAGTAGCCTTCTTCCATTCAGTGCTTGACTTGAGAGCCTCGGCTGCCTCACACAGAGACACCTTCTTCTCAAGATTTGAATTGATGCTGTCCTTATATTCAGTATAGAAATCTCTCTTGCGGCCGTAGAACTTGTCGCATGCAGCACGGAAGCGGTCATAGATCTTCTGGTTGTCCTTCTTTGAAGCGAAGCCGATGGTCTTCCATTCCTTCTGGATATCCTCGATCTCCTTCGAGAATGCATTCCACTCATTTGAGTTGGTAACCTCTCTCTCTGCGATCTCCTCCACCTTCTCGCAAAGCACAGTCTTCTTCGCAAGGTTCTCCGCATGCTGTTCCTTGAGGCCTTCAAAGAATGTCTGATACTTCTTGTTCACCACGGCTGTAGCTGCCTTGAAGCGGTCCCAGATCTGGTCTCTGTATTCCTTCGCAACAGGACCGAACTCCTTCCACTGCTCGTGAAGCTTCTGAAGCTCACGGAAAGCCTCAACTACATTCGGATTCTCGGCAAGTCTCTCCGCAAATTCGCAGAACTGCTCCTTTGCCTCAAGATTCTTCTTGAAGTCAAGGTCACGAAGCTCACGGTTGATCTTCACCATATCATAGAACTGCTCCACATAGAGCTGATATGTTTCATTGATGTTCCTGTAGCTCTGTGCAGGAACAGGACCGATTGTCCTCCAACGGTTCTGGATCTCACGGAATTCAGGGAATGTAGCATTCACATCCTCCTGCTTCTCGAGGAGAGCCTTGAGGTCAGCGATCACAGCCTCCTTCTTTGCGAGGTTGTCTTCACGCTCCTTCTCGAGCTGCCTGTTATACTCGGCACGCTCCTTCTTATATTTATTATAAAGTTCCTTGAAGCCTCTTTCAACCTCAGCGAAAGGATTCTCGCTTACTGTTTCCTCTACAGGAGTCTCTACAGCTTCTTCAGTCTCTGACGGTTCAGCTGCAACTTCTGCCGCAACAAGACCGGCATCAGCCTTCTCTTTCTGGAGTCTCTTGTAGAATGCCGACTTGATAGCCTCGGCTTCCTTGGACAATTTCATTCTTTCCTCGTTCTGAACAAGCTCCTCAAAAAGCCTGATAAGCTCTGCAAGTGTCTTTTCAGAATAATTTACAGCTGGCTCTGCAATTTCAACAGTCTCAGCCACTACTACATCTGATGCTGCTGCAACACCAGGGATGATCTCTTCACTCATAATAATGGAGTTATTGGTTTATAAATTCGTACAAGTCGCAAATATACCATTTTTTTAGTAAAACTCACATCAAAATATTATTTTTGCAGTCGGAAATGAAAAATTGAAAACAATCATCATGAGAATTGACATAATCACTGTTGTTCCTGAACTTCTCGAAAGCCCCCTCAGCCATTCGATTGTCGGTCGCGCAATAAAAAAAGGACTCGTTGAAATCCATATCCACAATTTACGCAAATACGGAAAAGGACCACGTCTTCAGGTCGACGACTACAGTTACGGCGGAGACGCAGGAATGGTCATCATGCTCGAACCCGTGTTCAACATGATAGAGGAACTCAAGGCGGAAAGAGAATATGACGAGATCATTTATATGTCTCCTGACGGAGAAATACTCGACCAGGGCATCGCCAACGAACTCTCCCTCAAAGGAAACATAATCCTGCTTTGCGGACATTACAAGGGCATCGACCACCGCATCAGGGAGCATCTCATCACACGTGAGATTTCCGTAGGTGACTATGTGCTCAGCGGAGGCGAGCTCCCTGCAGCAATACTTGCTGACTCCATAATAAGACTCATCCCCGGAGCCCTTTCAGACGAGACATCAGCCTTGAGCGACAGCTTCCAGGACGGCCTGCTCTCCCCTCCGGTCTACACCCGCCCTGCAGAATTCAACGGATGGAAGGTTCCTGATGTCCTCTTAAGCGGAAATCCGAAACTCATCAGGGAATGGCAGGACGAACAGGCCATCGAAAGAACCAGAAAGCTCCGTCCGAATCTCCTGACAGATTAAAAGTGAAGAAATATTTGCAAATATCAATTTATTATCTAAATTTGCATTCGACATAACGATTTAATGTCAAACTGACGTTTCTAACCACTAATAATTAATCATCCCAAAAGGGAAATACACTACACTACTAACTAACCGAAAAAGCCCGCAGTGATGCGAGCTTTTTTACTTTTTCATTGAATCATATCGACTTACATCAGTACTCGCATTGATTTTCCGCACACTTTGGAGACAAAACAGCCGTTTCATTAGCAAGGTGTCCAAGTTTTCCTCACTTTGATTTATTTAACCCATGCGTAACCGGTGCAACAGCCGGGCGGGAGGAGAGCCCTTTGGGCGAGCTCGACGACCCGTCCGGTCTGTAGTCGGCGGAGACCGTATATTCCGGCGACGTTGCACATAGAACCAGTTTGTTAAAGGCAATAATCTCCAGACTTTTACCTTTCAGAGCCACAAAACAGTTCAATTTGCCTGATCTTGGCCTGTGAGCTCCAAGAATCAGTGCCTTTTTATCTTTTGCCGTTGAGATATCTCCGGTCGGGCTGGAGAAGACAGAGCACAAGCCATGCACGACATCCCCATAACTCTTGCTGCAATATTCCCGACGCTTACTTTGATTCTTATGTATTATTGCACTAAATCAGACATTTTTACCATAAAGTTGCAATAATCCCGATGGCTCACAGGATTCTTCAGGAGTAATGAAGAAAAAGATCGGGCAGTCATGACGACACATCATCTTTTCGCACCATACAAGACATTTTCCATCAGTAAAGTCCATCGGAAACGAATAAAAGGAGTATCTTTGCAGGCGATCATAAAATTTAAAGGAAAATGGAAGAAAACATACAGTATTACGACACCTATGAGGAGAATCTCTTGAGAGAGGTGCTGAAGATGTGCACAAGTCTCGGAATGCTCGACGGCGAACTTCTCAACTCTGAAGACATAGACCAGAAATGGAAGGAATGGGCTCCGGAATATATAGCTGACGCCCTCCCGGAGATAAACAGCTATCCGGATTTTGCAATCGCATGTGCGGGATATGCCGGAATGGCAGTGGCACAGTGGTGGGATCAGGACTGGGGCAGACACCATAGTGCGGAATACAAGAGCCTTCACGGACCACGTGGATTCGACGACATGGACGAGCACATCGTCCAGAACATCCTCGGTCTTTCTCTCGACTCGACAGAGGCAAAGCAGATCATGAACATCCTCCTCTGCTGTGCGCAGAAGGCTACTACCTTCATACAGCACGAGCATATCGAGCACCAGACCGTAAAGGCATTCCATATCTTCGCCCGCACAGTCAAGGTAATGTTCAGGACAGGAGCAGCTCTCCAGCTCAAGCGTCTGGGCTACAAGTTCCAGAAGGTAGACCTCAACAGGATCAACAGAAAACCATTCAACTGATGACCGACTATCCGAAGGAACCGGCCATGCTGGCAAGCTGGCTGAACATGAAGCTCCGAGACTTTTACCCGAGTCTCGAGAGCTTATGCGAGGATCTGGAAATTGAACGCGCAGACCTGGAAAAGAGGCTTGGCGAGGCAGGATTCGAGTACAATGCAGACCTGAACAAAGTCTGGTGACACATTACATGACATTCAGACCATAAGACACACTTTTAATTATCATAGCCATGAAGAAGCTGAAAATCGGACTTTTAGGACAGATTCTGATTGCAATCGCACTGGGTATAGGAGCAGGCATGATAGCACCTGCCTGGGTGGTGAGGATATTCCTTACCATCAACGGAATCTTCAGCCAGTTCCTCGGATTCGCAATCCCTCTGATCATTCTCGGACTGGTAGCTCCGGCCATCTCCGACATAGGCAGAAGTGCAGGTAAACTGCTTCTCACAACAGTGGCGATAGCATACGGTTCCACCATATTTGCTGGAACGGTTTCATACCTTACGGGAGCCGCTCTTTTCCCTGGAATGATTCAGAAAGGATCATCACTTCAGGAGGTCGCATCAGCAGCGGAGCTTGCACCATTTTTCACCGTCAGCATACCGCCGATGATGAATGTGATGACAGCACTCATCCTTGCCTTCACCATCGGGCTCGGACTTGCACACATCGAGGGCAC
The DNA here is from genome assembly GCA_017550025.1 of Bacteroidales bacterium. Taxonomy (GTDB): domain Bacteria; phylum Bacteroidota; class Bacteroidia; order Bacteroidales; family UBA932; genus Cryptobacteroides. The sequence goes on from JAFYLU010000084.1 coordinate 9,295, forward strand.
GACCTTGAAGAACGCCTTCCATGACTTCGAGAAGATCATAACCAAGACCATCAAGTCTGCCATAATTCCTCTTCTCCCGCTCTATATTTTCGGAATATTCCTGAACATGACATATGTGGGTCAGGTATTCTCGATATTGACCGTGTTCATCAAGATAATCGGGGTCATCTTCGCCATCCATATCGGCATCCTCATACTGCAGTTTGCCATTGCCGGAGGATTTGTCCGCAAGAACCCGTTCAGACTGCTCTGGAACATGATGCCGGCATATTTCACAGCTCTCGGCACGCAGTCATCGGCAGCAACTATTCCTGTGACTCTGGAGCAGACACGAAAGAATGGCGTATCTGAAGATATCGCCGGATTCACAATCCCTCTCTGCGCCACCATACACATGTCGGGAAGTACATTGAAGATCGTGGCTTGCGCCCTCGCACTTATGATCATGCAGGGAATGCCATATGATTTCGGCATGTTCTTCGGATTCATCTGCATGCTCGGCATCACTATGGTTGCAGCTCCCGGAGTGCCTGGAGGAGCCATCATGGCATCGTTAGGTCTGCTGCAGTCCATGCTGGGATTCAACCAGGAGGCACAGGCACTTATGATAGCCCTCTATATCGCAATGGACAGCTTCGGCACAGCCTGCAATGTAACTGGTGACGGAGCTATTGCACTGATAATCGACAGGATAACAGGAGGCAGAAAGTCCTAAAGCACAGGAATCACATACACGATTCCGAGCGAAACCCTTTGAGTGTGCGGCATATACGCCATAAGCGCAGCTGCTTTCTCTGACAGTTCGTGGCCTTTGTAGAGATAGTGTGCGAAGAACTTGAAGCCCTTGTCTTCAGTGAACGGGAACCATTCCACACATGCCTGGGCATTCCAGCTAGTAATATACCTTCCCTTGGTAAATACTCCTTCAGACCTGTAGATGCTGCCTGTCTCAAATGCTCCCTTGACATATGCATTCCATTTCGGATGGAACTGATAATCCAGGTCGGCGATGAATGTAAGATACTGGGCATTCATGGCCGTCACCGGAACCGTACCCCTTCCCTGACCCTGAAGCGTTGTTATACGCTGCTGGCTGTCGATTCCCTCACGGGAATACATAACATCGAGATATGCGATGACAGGGCCTTTCTCATATGTATTTCCGCAAGTCAGATAGTAGATGTTCTTGCCCTTTGCGAGCTGACCCATCGAAGCCGCATAACGGAACAGAAGGGCATCATCAAGGAAATTTCCATTCCAGTTGACAGTAGCGAGAAGCGGGAACTTTGCCGCCTCCACACCGTCTGGTCTTCCATAGAGGAAGAGGTCGCTGTCGCTGCCGCTCCTGTTGTTGACAAGCTGGAGTACGAGCTGCTGTGAAGGAGTGAACTGAATGACTCCCATAAGTCCGGCCTGATAAACGGCGACGCTTGAATTGAACTCACTGAATTCCCTCACCTTCAAGGCATTGATATAGGCCTCATAACCGCCCAGTGCAACAAACTGCTTACCTGCAACCAAGCTGAACTTATCAGAAGCATGCCATGTGATGTTGGCATGTTCTATCGAAGATGCAAGATTATCAAGCGAGTAAGGATTGCTGTAACGGTTGAATGATTGCCTGAAGTTGTATGAAAGATGACTGTTCAGCCTTCCATAGATCTCAAGTCTGACACGGTTGACCTTGAACGAGAGTTCGTCGAACTGATTTTCGGTAAAATAAGCATTCGCCGAAGAATAGAATTCAAGGTTTATATGTGACTTTATATGTCTGAAGTCGGTTTCCGCCCTGTACGCAGAATCCTTCTGATGAATCAGACGCTCCACAAGGGACGGGATCGAATCGTTATCTGAAATCAATGTCTCGTTCTGGGCAAGAAGCTGGAACGGAATCAAGACGAATATTGCGAGTAAAAGTTTCTTCATGTCCAATCTGTTTTTTCAGGCTGCAAAGATAGACAAATTACCCGATTCTCCTCTTGAAGATGACCCATTCCCCCATCGAAAAATTAATGACGCCCGAAATGCATACCGCTGCAAGGTTACATGCCACGACATTCCACCCGAATAGGAATTCAAACAGCAGAAGGAAGCACATCTTGACCAGGAACACGAGGCTGGCTGACAGATTATATACGATATATTTGCGAAAAAATCCGGCAGAGCCCTTCCCCCTTGTCCTGTCTTTCCATATGAAGAAGAAAGAGAAGCAATAGTTGGAAAAAACCGCCGCCTCAAATGAAATCAGCGGGGAAAGAAGATAATCACCTGAATATGAATGGAATATAAAATGCGACATGATCCAGAGAACCGCCAGATCAACAGCAGTACCGAAAAGATTGACTAACACGAATTTAGGTATCTTCCGCACTATTTCCGCCTTATTTCCCATCCATACCTCTGCTTATACGGTCAAAAAGTTTTGCAAATGCCTGAAGTATTGCAGCAATCACTGCAAATGTAAGAATAAAGGCCCACAGGTTCACCTTCCGGAAGGTAGCTTCCAGAACGAGATCACCGGCAAGCAATCTGTAGGCATCCACCTTCCATGCAGGAAGACCGTCAATGAAATCCGTTGCATTCCCTTCGAAATAATCCCCTGGCATGTCAACGGAATAGATGAAAGACGATGAGAAATAATCAAGGACCTTTGTCTGTTCCTCATAAGAGGCATCTATCATAGCCGCATTTTGCTTATATACTGCAGCAAGACCTATATCCGGAGCCAGTCCGTCCATCCTCTGCCCGAACTCTTCCGGCTCCATGACGAACATTATTTCCGCCTGTGTCCTCTCCATGAAGTCTTTACGGGACGAATCCATGAAAGCCCTCTGGACGGCAGTGCAATATGGTTCATAGGCATCACACATGACAATATACACAGCATCAGAGAACCATTGTGCCAGCCTCCTGTTTATATCGTCAAGAAGCAGATACATCTCCACTCCGTTCCATGCTGCAGGCACCTTGCCTCCCCTGAAGAAAAGTTCTCGTGAACTCTCATGCAGATAGGTGTCAAGCGGGAGAGGTAGCTGCCCTTCAAGACTTCTGAAACGGGCCGAATAATCATGATATGTATAGAACCATCTGAATCTTACGGATGCCTTTTCAACAGGAGAAAACAAAGGATCCACCTCATGTCCATCATCAATCAAATATTTCAATCCACTTATATCATCACATTGCATGACAGACATTCCCGTCATCTCGACCCTTTCATCATAAAAATCCACCTCAAAAGGTTCTTCAAGTCTGGAATGCCGCCATCCACTCCCGGATGCAAATGCAGGAAACCCATCGCTGCCATCCTCCGAATACGAATATACCGTTCTCTCGACAGAGAGGTCTGCGCCAAACTCGGTCATCACATAATAATATGATGTACAGGAAGTTGATAACACCATCAGAAGCAACACATAAAACGATTTCATATCATTATATCATTTAAAGATATTCCTTAACGATGACGAATGCTCATATGCATCATAGATCCGCAGCCTCCCCTCATGAGCAACAGCATCTTCCCTTGCTTCCGCCCACTGACTCTCCTGCGGAGAGGTATCATGCACATATGTAAAATAGCTGAATGCCGCCGCACATAGGGCTGCTGTTGCAACAGCAAACGAGACGGCAATGATCTTCTTCATAATCATCCACACCGTACTGATTTCCGTCCTCCCCGCGGTTCTGGCGACCATTTCAGCGCGGACACGACCCGGATCTGCACCTCCTCCGGTAACACTTCGAAGATACCGTACATAAGCCTTGTACTCTATAACCTTACCTGACTTCTCCATATAGTTCAAGTTCTGACCTGATTTCAGCTTCCGCCACAGACTTGCTTTTCCTTACCCTGGCGCATGATATACCCAGGATGACAGCCACATCTTTCTCCTCCATCCCTTCCAACTCCGTCAGCACAAAAACAACCCGCTGCATCGGGGTAAGATTCCGGGATGCCCTGCAGAATATATCCCAAGACTCTTTTACGATATATCCCTCCCCGGAATCAGATGTCTGGGGCGCCGACAGCTCATACACCGGGGTCCTTACAGAAAAGGCCTCCAGGAAATGCAGCCTCCGCAGTCTTCCTACACAAAACCCGCATGCCATACGGCAGATCCATTGACAGACATTGAGGCTTTCATCATACTCCGAAGCATGCAGCCATAGTCTCAAGAAGACCTTCTCTGTCACCTCATCACTTCCTTTCCTGTCGCAGAGAATGCGGTATGCGCAGCGAGACACAAACGGAACATACCTGACCGTCAGCTCGTCAAACGCATCCCGCATTCCCGCAGCCGTCGCCCTGACCAGATACGCATCGCTCATTGCGCGCATTCCCTTATTTCTTCCTGTCGCAGTCATATCGTGGCCCCTTTCAAAAACAATTCCGCATCAACGACTTCGCTCCCCTTACTTCTTCGAAATTCGGACATTATATTCATTTCATTACTCCCGAAAAACAACACAAAACATAAGGAATAATTTATCTGCAATTTTCAGTACCTTGTATTGCAAGGTATTCTAAAATTTATATATCTTTGCGGTACAATAATTGTCGGAATAGACAAGGGGCCGCCCGTACGGCCTATAAGTGAGAGATTTAAGTAAGAAAAATATGAAGAAGACAATTAACGCAGCAATCGGAGGATGCAGCTTCATTATAGATGAGGATGCATACGACACATTGGACAATTACCTCGAGTGCTCACAGAAGGCCCTTGACAACAACAGTTCAAGCACAGAGGTCATGGAAGAGCTTGAGGCAAGGATCGCTGACCTGCTCAAGTGCAGGCTTGGAGGCAGACAGGTCGTAAATCTTGCAATGGTCGAGTCCGTAATCGGTGAGCTGGGATATCCAGAGGGATACCGCACAGAAGATCAGAACCGTAAAGACAATGAAGATTTCGGAGAAAGACCTGCGAGGAAACTCTTCCGCGACCCTGACGGAAAGAAGATTGCCGGCGTATGCTCCGGTCTGGCTCTTTTCCTTGGAGTCGATGTCGTGCTGATCAGAGTGATATTCCTCGTGGCGCTGATCTGCGGCTCTGCCGGATTCTGGATCTATCTTGTGATATGGGTAGCGGCTCCCGAAGCCCGCACTGCAGCTGAAAAATGCGAATTGAGAGGTATTCCGGCAACAGCCGAAAACATCAGAAGATTCACAACAGGACACTGATCATGGATAACACAGGCATAATCGAGAATAACAAGACCCAGATGAGGCGCGGTGTGCTGGAATACAGCATCCTGCTTATCCTGGCTGGAGGAGACGGCTATGCTTCTTCGATAATCCAGAAACTCAAGGAAGTCAATATCATTGTGGCGGAAGGCACCATATATCCCCTGCTGATCCGTCTGAAGAAGCTTGAGCTGCTGACATACAGATGGGAGGAATCTACCCAGGGACCGCCAAGGAAATATTACATGATAACAGACCTTGGCAAGGAACAGCTGGAAGGACTCGACGCGGCATGGAACGAATTGGCAAAAGGCATAGAAACCATAAGGAATGAATCAAAGGCATAACTTCTAAAGACAAGATGAAGACAACTGAAAACATAAGTCTCGGAGGATACGCATTCATAATTGAGACTGATGCGTACAAAGACCTCAAGGCATATCTGGAAGATATCAGGAACGGATTCAGCTCCGACCCGAGTGCAGAGGAGATCATATCTGATATCGAGGAACGCATCGCTGAAATATTGAAAGAGCAGACCGCTGAAGGCATGGTCGTGAACAGAGCCATGATAAAGGAGATCAGAACAAGAATTGGCAATCCGAAGGAACTGGCCCAGGAAGAGATAGAGACCGGACCGACAGAGGGTGCCGGACATGGCGGGAGCGAAAGAGGCAAGGAACAGGACAGGAAGGGCTGCAGAGGAAGACGTCTGTACAGGAATATTGACGAAAGGGTATTCGGAGGAGTCTGTTCGGGATTAGGAACATATTTCTGCGTTGACAAGATTATCTTCAGATTACTTTTCCTGACACTATTTATGATCGGAGTTTTCGGCTTTGACGACGGGGCATTCTCTATTCTGGCATATATATGTTTATGGATCGCCATGCCTGCAGCAAGGACTGACGAGCAGAAGCGCGAAATGAGAGGAAAGCCGACAAACCTCAAGAGCTATAAGGCCAAGGACTTCGACTTCGCAAAGGAAGTAAAGGATGCTGCAGACTCCCCTGCCGGAAGGACACTGACGCGTGCAGGTGGCATATTCCTCGGAATCATACTTCTGTGCATCGGCCTCTCCGGACTTCTCGGCGGCATACTTATCCCGGCCCTCCCGGAAGGATTCGGAAACATGCTTTCCGTACATGCTGAAATGTGGGAAGTTCCTGAAGCCGTAGAAGGCATGATTTCGGATATCCTTACAGGAGGCACGTTCTGGGGATTGATACTGACGATGACCGGCATAGGAAGCATAGCTCTGATTTACGGGGGCATAATGCTTCTGTTCGGACTCAAGTCTCCGTCCTGGAAGCCGGGACTTGTACTGTTCATTGCCTGGCTGATCAGCCTCTTTGCAGTCATCGCATATACTGTGATGCTCGTAGCAGACATTCTGCCGTCATTGATGACTGCCTGACATAAACAAATGCAATATTTATTGGATAATTTGTAGTTCTGGCACGGAATATGCGTCTATAAAGACGATTTTAGTTTAGTCAGACATAAATATTGAACTTAACAGCCGCCCGCCGAAGAGATTCGCCGGGCGGACTTTTTTCATGCACCTGCAGCATCAGACACATAGAAAGGCCTGTTCAGGATGGAAATATCAAAACAGTTGATTATATTTGTATGATTTGAATTTAAGTATGAAGCATATCAGATATTTCATTGGAATCATTGCGGGTATTCTCCTTCTGACGGCATGTTCAGACAGAAATCCCGAAGCAGTCACAGACATGCTGGACAGGATCGGAGGCGAAGGTGCATCCGGACTTTTCGAGACACGCATATCCAGAAGCATTTCTGAAAACGGGGAAGATACCTTCATCATAGGTTCGAGAAATGGCAGGCCCTACATCCAGGGCAGTTCATTGAGCGCCCTGACTACAGGAATAGGATGGTATCTGAACCATTATGCCCACATCAATATATCATGGAACAATCTGACAGCAGACCTTAAGACCGCCGTCCTTCCTCTGCCCGAAAAAGAGGAGAAAAGGGTCAGTTCTGCTGTCCACAGATACTATCTGAACTATTGTACGTTCTCATATTCCATGGCCTTCTGGGAAAAAGACAGATGGCAGAAGGAAATTGACTGGATGGCCCTGCACGGCATAAACATGCCGCTGATGCTTGTAGGTACCGATGTGGTTTGGAAGAATATGCTCGAAGAGGCAGGATACAGCGACGAAGAGACCGACGGCTTCATAGCAGGTCCGGGATTCCAGGCATGGTGGCTGATGAACAATCTCGAAGGATGGGGTGGTCCTAACCCGGACTGGTGGTATGAAAGGCAGGAAGACCTGTGCAGATTCATTCTCGGAAGGATGCGCGAACTGGGAATGGAGCCTGTACTCCCCGGCTACAGCGGAATGCTTCCGAACAATGCTGCGGAAAAGATGGGAGTAAACGTTTCAGACCCGGGACATTGGTGCGCTGCATTCAGAAGGCCGGCATTCCTGCAGCCTGTTGACGAAAGATTCGGAGAGATCGCCCGGATGTATTACCGCCATCTTGAAGATCTGATGGGAAAGTCAAGATATTACAGCATGGATCCTTTCCATGAAGGAGGAAGTACGGAAGGCGTAGATGTCAAGGCCGCATACAAGGCGATCTACGACCAGATGAAGGCTCACTCTCCTGAAGCCTCGTGGGTGATACAGAGCTGGCAGGAAAACCCTCGCAGGGAAGCCCTCGAAGCTGTTCCGCAGGGAGGATATGTGATCCTTGACCTTTTCTCCGACGGATCTCCAAAATGGCATGACGGATATGAGGGACATGACTTCCTTTGGTGCATGCTCCACAATTTCGGAGGGCGTACCGGAATGCACGGACGCCTGGCATCCACCATGGAGGGATATTTCGATGCACTTGAAAAGTATACGGAAACCATGAAAGGCATCGGAGCCACTCCTGAAGGAATTGAGACCAATCCTATTCTCTACGACGCCCTCTATGAGCTTCCATGGATGAGGAAGGAAGAATGCAGCGAATGGGTAAGCAGCTACACATCAGCAAGATACGGCATCAGTAGCAAAACGATGGAAGAGGCATGGAAGCTGCTTGCAGACTCGGTACTGGACTGTCCTACAGACCAGCAGGGCGTGAGCGAAGCGGTCGTATGTGCCCGTCCGTCCCTGAATGTAAAGTCGGTTTCGGAGTGGAGCACATGCAGGATCTATCATGATCCGGCTATGGTAAGACAGGCGGCAGCAGCCATGCTGAAGGAAAAGGAGAATCTGGCCGGAGATCCCGACTACGGGCATGATGTTGTGGATGTAGTCCGCCAGGCCCTTACGGACTCGTCATATTTCCTTCTTGAAAGGATTGCGGAATGTCATGAGATTGGCGACAGGAAAGGTTTCCGCGAAAGCTATGAAGCTTTTCTGGAAATGATAACCGACATGGACAGGCTCCTCTCATCTACAGAGCTATTTTCGATGCAGAGGTGGATTTCATCCGCAAGGGGCGTATGCGACGAAGCAGAAGGAACTACAGAAGAAGACAGGGACTGGATGGAATGGAATGCCAGGACATTGATAAGTACATGGGGGCCGGAAGGAGCTGCAGAGAAAGGACATCTTCACGACTATTCCAACAGGCAATGGGGAGGAATGCTGAAGAGTTTCTATCTTCCGAGATGGGAAATGTTCTTCAAAGCCCTGGAAAATGGGAAGCCGGTCCCTGAATCATCGGAATGGTTCAGGATCGAAGAATCATGGACCCGCCGTACAGATATCCCGGAGGCCGGCATGGAAAATCCGGCAGATATAGCCGAAGAACTTTACACAAAATACTTTTAGATTGCTGCAATGACAGATATTCCTATAGAAAGACATCCGCTCGAACCTTTTCTGCCGGATGGGGCCCGCATCCTTATGTTAGGAAGCTTTCCTCCTGCACGCAAGAGATGGTCGATGGACTTCTTCTACCCGAACTGGATAAACGACATGTGGAGGATATGGGGGCTCATCTTCTTTGACGACAGGGAGCATTTCGTCGCGGAAGATGGTGAAGGCAACAGGACAAGACGATTCGACAAGGACAAGTGCGCCGGATTTGCAGCGGAACGGGGAATAGCCATGTATGACACTGCCTGCGAAGTACGCCGTCTGAAAGACAATGCTTCAGACAAGTTCCTCGAGATCGTGAAGGCTACCGACCTGAAAGCCCTTCTTGAACGCATTCCGGACTGCAGGGCCGTAGTCACAACGGGGCAGAAGGCCACAGATGTCCTGACAGGCACTTTCGGCCACGAGGAACCGAAGGTCGGCCAATTCACGGAATTCGAGACCGGAGGCAGACGTTTCAGGCACTGGAGAATGCCCTCGTCTTCGAGAGCCTATCCTATGGCATTGGAGAAAAAAGCCGGATTCTACAAGGAAATGTTCACATATGAAAATCAAATATAATCTTATATGAAGAAAAGTTTCAGATTCATTATGACGGCAATGCTGGCCATTGCCGGAATGACGGCAAAGGCAGACGAAGGAATGTGGCTGCCGTCACTGATCTCGCAGAGGATCGTTGACATGCAGGAAAAGGGATTCAGGCTCGATGCCGAGGACCTTTACAGCGTCAATCAGGCCTCACTCAAGGATGCGGTAGTGCTCTTCGGAAGAGGATGCACCGGTGAGCTTATTTCTCCGGAAGGACTTCTGCTGACCAACCATCACTGCGGTTACGGCCAGATCCAGCAGCACAGCAGCGTGGAACACGACTACCTCAAGGACGGATTCTGGGCAATGAGTCGTGAAGAGGAGCTTCCGAACAAGGGATTGAGCGTCAGTTTCCTTGAAAGAATGAAAGATGTGACAGCACTGGTCCTGGAAGGCTGCCAGGCTGGAATGAGCGAGGAAGATAGAGTAGAAATCGTCAAGAAGAACAGCCAGGCCATCATCGACGAGGCTGTCAAGGAGGGCAAGGGCCTCAGGGCCACCGTGGAAGCCCTTTACTATGGCAACCAGTACTTCCTTTTCATTTACAGGCAGTATGAAGATGTCAGACTGGTAGGTGCACCACCTTCATCTATAGGCAAATTCGGTGGCGACACAGACAACTGGATGTGGCCGCGCCATACCGGTGACTTCTCCATGTTCCGCATCTACGCCGACAAGGACAACAACCCTGCCCCATATTCAAAGGACAATGTCCCTTACCGTCCGAAGAAATATTTCCACATATCGACCAAGGGCGTACAGGAAGGGGACTTCACATTCATATACGGATTTCCTGGACGCACCCAGGAATATCTGCATTCGGCAGGTGTGAGATATATCGAAGAGATTTCAGACCCGCACAAGATCCATCTCCGCACATTGAGGCTCGACATCATGAACCGTCATCAGGCGGAAAGCCAGAAGGTGAGGATACAGTATTCTTCAAAGAACGCCAATGTAGCCAATGCCTGGAAGAAATGGCAGGGCGAGGTCAAGGGCATCAAGAAGATGAAGACCGTGCAGACCAAGCAGGAATTTGAGGCGGCATTCGCAAAATGGGCAAAAGGCGGAGAATTTGACGGCGTGACCGACAGGCTTGCAGCCATATATGCCGAGCTCGAACCGTATCAGTTCGCTACTGATTACTATACGGAGACAGTCCGCACAATAGAGATCGCCAACTTTGCGATGAGCATAGCACGACTCTTCATCCAGGAGGATTCACTCGTGACATTCGATAACGCGAAGGCATCGGAACTTGCTGAATCATTCTACAAGGACTGGCATCTCCCTATCGACAAGGAGTCGTTTACGGCTGTCATGAACGAATATGAGAAGAATGTGCCAGCAGAATTCAAACCTGCATATTACAAGGAGAAGCTAGCGGAGTACGGTTCTGTCGAGGCATGGGCGGAAGACATGTTCACAAGCTCGCTCTTTACTGATCCGGCAAAGACTGCCTCACTCTCCCCTGCAGACAAGGAGAGAGTAATGTCAGATCCTGCAACCGTATTCTTCAACGAATTCCTGAAATGGTACTATGCAGATGTCCTGCCTGTGACAACCCGCCTTAACCAGGAACTTCAGCTTGTATACCGCGATTATATGCGCGGACAGATGGCATATTGCCGCACCCAGAGAATACCGAAGGCATTCTATCCTGACGCAAACCTCACCCTCCGCGTGGCATACGGACACATCAAGGGATACTCCCCTGCCGACGGCACATACTATCTCCCGTCATCTACAATCAAGGGTATCATGGAGAAGGACAACCCTGAAATCTTCGACTACAACATCCCGCAGCGCCTGCGTGACATCTACGCTACCAAGGACTACGGACGTTGGACGGATGCATCAGGAGAGGTTCCAGTGTGCTTCATCGCGACAAACCACACCACCGGAGGCAACTCCGGCAGCCCTGTGATCAATGCAGACGGAGACCTTATCGGACTGAACTTCGACAGGGTATGGGAGGGTACTATGAGCGACATCGTCTTTGACCCGGAGATATGCCGCAACATAGCCCTTGACATCCGTTACGTCCTCTTTACAATCGAGAAGATCGGCGAGGCAGACTATCTTTTTGACGAAATGACATTTACAGAATAAAGCCATGGCACACGCAGACAACCTATCAATAGGAGTATTCATAGACGGAGGCTACTTTGCAAAGATCGATGAAGGTCTTGCAAGGAAGAAGATGGGAAAGGTCAATGTCAAGGGCCTGTTCAGGTTCATTCCCGAGATCATCGCAAAAGAAACAGGCATTGACCGCAAGCTTCTGTATATTACAGAGGCACATTATTACAGAGGCCGCTTCCGCGCCACAGACGCAGACAACAGGAACCTTCTGTTTCAGGAACGCCAATTCGAAGACTCGCTCATCGAGAATGACATAATCTTCCACTACAAGCACCTTCGTCCCAACCCGTCAGGAGGAGTGATAGAGAAGGGAGTGGACACATGGTTTGCCCTCGACACATACGAGCTTACATTGTACAGGGAGTTCGACTATGTGGTCCTGATCAGCGGAGATGCTGATCACGAGATGCTTGCCCGCAAGCTGAAGGCCATCAAGACCCACACGATACTCCTCACATGGGATCCGGCATGCACCGGTTCGACATCCAGATTCTTAAGCGAAGAGGTATGCACACACATCGACATCATGAAGCTTGCAGCAAAGGACCCGGAAATACTGAAGCATATCACCATCTGATAAAAAATCCGTTGAAATTTTATGACTTGCCCCCATTGTGCCACAGACAGGCACAATGGGGGCATATCTTTGCAGCATAATCTTAAAAACGGAGGTAAATATGTGGCTCGCAGTAATTTTATTCGTAAGTCTTTCAGTAGAGATCTTAAGCTACCTTACAGGTGGAAATACAAATGAAAACATCAAGGGAAAGCATATTGAAAAGCCATCGCCGGAAACTGTATGAACAGAATCCGGCGACATGCAGGAAAGGTGAAATATGGTGAGCCTCAGCGTCTGGTTGGCCTTACCACTGCCCGAGGACGAAAGTGTCACTTCACTTTCACAATCTCTACCGGCTGCTGCTGGACCTGATCCAGAGGATGCGACTGGTACTTGATCTTTCTGAAATCAATGTCCATGAGGTCAATACATCTGATATTGCTGTTCCAGGCAGTCCTGTAGTAGAATTTCATGGCAGTCTGGTCAGTAGCTGAAGTGAACTGGGTTGCGCTTGGGAGGCCTTTCGGTATATCCGCCCTCGCATGCTGGCTTCCGATAGGGATGTCGAAATTGTTCAATATGTGGAAAGCCTGCACAACTGTCTCAAATCCGGTTTCCCATACCGGTGCCGTAGTCTGGTAGAATGTCGCTCTCACGAATCTTGAAGGAGAGGTGAAGTCGCCAGGAAGCCCGAGCATTCCGCTTCCGTGTCCCAGAGCCTTCAATGTGATACCGGGCACAATGGTGTTGTCTGGGGCTGATCCCGGCTCGAGATTCACATAATTGTTGAGGTTTGTCATATGCCATTGGAATCCGGGAGCATTTGTAAGTACACCGAGCTTGTTCTCATAAAAGTGCGGCACTCCCCCTACGACTTCCAGCACGACCATACGTCCGTCAGGCTGGGCGATTCTCCAGTGGACTGCTCCAATCTTGCTGTCCAGAGTGACCAGACAGACCTCATCCATGGCATCCTTAAGCTGGTCTATTGAGGAAAACTGCGAGAGCACCCATGAGACAAACTGCATGTCACAGATGGTATTTTCATCCTGTTTCTTGTCATATGGTGCATATTCCCCATATTGAGGGAAGAAGAAAAGTCCGGCTGCAAGCCCAGCCTCATTGACACCCTCCACGATGAACGGTTCGTATTCCGTATAAATGCCTACATATCCATATACCGCCTTATATTTGAGACCGTTCTCTCCCGTAGGGGTATATGATTGATGTGCATGGCCGCGTGGAGCGACAACATATCCGCACTGCATAGGGGTCGCAGCCCATTCCACTGTCCTGGCAACTACCCGGCTGCCATTTGCAGAATTGAGCGATATACCTGTACATGCGTCTGATTCTGTCGCATATATGGCTCCTATGACCATAAAAGCGAGCAAAGCTATAATGCGTTTCATATCTTTAACAATTTTAAAGTTCTGCCGCTGATATTGCAAGGTCCGAGCCAACAGGCACAAAAAAAGGCCGTTCCTTTTCAGGGACGGCCTCATATATGTCAGACAGGTCTAATATGTCATTGTTCCAGGAAGTTCCTTCGCGCAGTCGATCATCTTCTGAATCTCCTTTACAACAGGAACGCGGCGCACAAGATGCTTCTCCTCGTTTACTTCAAGAACCTTTGCTGCAAGATTCTCGGCATTGCGGTGAGCAAGTTCCTTGACTGTATCAACACCGGCAGCCTCAAGAAGCTCTGCGAACTGCGGGCCGATTCCCTTTACACGGTAAAGGTCAGCGTGATTGCACCATTTGAGAATAAGCTTGCCTGGAATTCCTGTCTCCTCCTCAAGAGCCTTACGGCCTGCAGGAGATGCACATCTGTCGAGAAGCTGTGCTGCAGTATTCAAACCGGCAGCTGTAAGTTTTTCGGCGTAAGCAGCACCTACGCCTTCAATGTCGATTACTTTGTAAGCCATAGTATCAGTTTTAAGTGTTTATTGATTTCCTAATGTCTCCCAAAATTATATATAATTCCCGAAACCGACAAAAGATAGGCAATATTTTCTCAAATATTTGAAACATATATGTTTAATTATCATAAATTTGTATCTGCCACATAATCAACACAAACTATGACAAGGACTTTACGACTTATCATTGCAGCAGCTATCGTGTCGCTATATTCATGCACAGAGACAGAGGAAATCTGCAGCATCAGAATCAACCAGGTCGGATTTTATCCGCATCAGGAAAAGACACTCACCCTGGAGGATGGAAACAGATCTGAAAGGATCACTATCCTCAATGAGGACGGAGTACAGGTATGGGAGGGAGAAGCAGTCAGAGAGGCGGTTTCCCCTTGGTCAGGCAAGAAGCGAAGGATATTTGACTTCAGCCAGATCACTGCACCCGGAAAGTACATGGTCCTCGCAGGAAAGGAAAGTCATGAGTTCGTCATCTCGGAAAATGCTTATGACCATCTTGCTGCTGCAGCTCTTACTGCCTTTTACCATCAGCGCAGCGGAATGGACCTCGACACCGCTATTACCGGAAAATGGGCACGAAAGGGAGGGCATCCCGATACCCTTGTATACATCCATGCAAGCGCTGCCGACAGCATACGCAAGGAAGGAAGCGTCATTTCATCGCCGAAAGGCTGGTATGATGCCGGAGACTATAATAAATATGTAGTGAACTCGGGATACTCGATGGGACTTATGGCCCAGGCATTCCTGATGTTTCCGGAGCAATACGATTGGAGCAAAAAGGAAGATACCGATTACTGGGATTACATCAGGAAGACAGTGTCAATTTATAAGCCTCTCTACAACGAACTGGACTACAACGCAGAGTGGCTTTACACGATGCAGGATCCTGCTGACGGAGGTGTATATCATAAGCTTTCTACGCCATCATTTGAAGGTTTCATAACCCCACTGGAGTGCAGCAAGCCAAGATATGTCGTGCAGAAATCAGTTACGGCTGCACTTGACTTTGCAGGTGCAATGTGTTCGTTTGCCCATATACACGGATTGTCATTGTCGGATCACGACATAAACACCAGACTATATAAAATCAGGTATGACAAGGCAGAAGCAGCATACGCATGGGCTAAGGCCAATCCTGACGCATTCTATTTCCAGCACAAGATCAACGAAGCTTACGACCCGGACATAACCACAGGTGCATATGGGGATCATGATGCCTCTGACGAATTCTTCTGGGCAGCATCAGAGCTATATTGCGCGACACACAAGAAAGAATATCTCGAAGATGTCAAAGCATTCATGCCAGAAAAATTCAGCCTGATGTCATGGGGATATGTCGCTCCATTAGGAATCTTTCAGTGGATCCAGTACGAAAAGAGATTGCTTGCCGAGAAGCATCTGTGGGGCGATTTGCCATTCAGATTCGGAATCAACGAAGAAGAACAGAAAATCATAGACAGATGCAAGGAACTGCTTCTGGAATACTGTAACAAGAGTCTGGAAGAAGCTGAAGGATCATGCTACAACAGCGCATATGGCAATTCTGCCGGAAATTTCCACTGGGGATGCTGTTCGTCATTCTGCGACCACGCCATATGCTTCCTGTATGCCTACGAGATCACAGGGGACAGGAAATATGCAGACAACGCATTCCGCAATGTAAACTATGTCCTCGGTCAAAACGCGACAGGATACTGCTATGTGACCGGATTCGGCACAAAGAGCCCTATGTATCCTCACAGCCGCCTCTGCCACAGTGACGGCATCGTAGAGCCTATACCAGGACTTCTTGTCGGAGGTCCTAACCCTGGCCAGCAGGATATCGCAGAAGTCAAGACATACCGTTCAGACTTCCCTGACGAGTCTTATGAAGATGTGATGCCGTCATACGCTTCTAACGAGATAGCTATCAACTGGAACGCCTCCCTCGTCGCTGTCACAGCATGGCTGGCATCAATTGGAAACGAGATGTAATCCAATCAGATACGCTTATACTATTATAAAACAGGCGTCTGCCGGAAATTCCGACAGACGCCAGTATTTTATTGAGCATATTTATTATCTGCTGAACTGTGCACGGAGAACCTCGTTCTTCGCATCAGCGTCAGCGCCCTTGATTCCGAAATAGAACTTGATCTTAGGCTCTGTACCTGAAGGACGTACTGTTACCACGTCGCCAGCCTCGTTGTAGAACTGGAGCACGTTTGATGCAGGAAGACCTGTCTCCTCTGGCTTGCTGTAGTCAACAACCTTGATTACAGGTGAACCAGCCATCTCTGTAGGAGGGTTGTTGCGGTAATCAACCATCATCTGAGCGATTTCCTCAAGACCTGCCTTACCCTTCTTTGTAAGAGAGATAAGAGACTCCTTGTAGTAACCGAATTCAGCATAGATATCCTGGAGGAGCTGATAGAGGGTCTTGCCCTGTGATGCAGCCCATGCAGCACATTCAGCTACCATCGCGCATGAGATAGGAGCATCCTTGTCGCGAACGAACTCACCTACATTGAAACCGTAGCTTTCCTCGCCACCGCATACGAATGTAGTCTTGCCCTCGTTCTTCTTCACAACGTCTGCGATCCACTTGAATCCTGTGAGAACGTTGTAAACCTTAACGCCGAACTTATCTGCAATCGCACGGAGAAGCTCTGAAGTAACGATTGTCTTCACGATGTACTGGTTGCCGTCGAGCTTTCCGAGTTCAGACCAGCGGCGGAGGATGTAATATGTAAGGAGGGAAGCAGTCTGGTTACCGTTAAGAAGAACCATCTTGCCCTCATTGTCGCGAACTGCGATACCGAGACGGTCAGCGTCAGGGTCTGTAGCCATAACGAGGTCAGCACCTTCCTTGTCAGCAACAGCTACTGCCATTGCAAGAGCTGAAGGCTCCTCTGGGTTCGGAGACATTACTGTAGGGAAGTTACCGTCCACTACATCCTGCTCTGGAACATGGTAGATGTTCTCGAAACCGAGCTTCTGGAGGAATTCAGGAACGATCTCCACACCTGAACCGTGGATAGGAGTATAAACGATCTTGATGTCCTTGTGAGCTGCCACAGCCTCTGGAGAAAGCATGAGTGTAGATACTGCGTTGAGATAAGCCTCATCCATCTCATGGCTCATCACCTCGATAGGAGCAGCACCTTCGCCGAGCTCGAACTTCACCATTGCAGGGTCAGTG
Source organism: Bacteroidales bacterium (assembly GCA_017550025.1). Classification (GTDB taxonomy): domain Bacteria; phylum Bacteroidota; class Bacteroidia; order Bacteroidales; family UBA932; genus Cryptobacteroides. The sequence goes on from JAFYLU010000084.1 coordinate 26,747, forward strand.
ATCTTTGCAACCTCAGCCACGATGTCCTTGTCCACTGGAGATGTAACCTGTGCTCCGTCTGACCAGAACACCTTGTATCCGTTGTACTCCTTCGGATTGTGCGAAGCAGTGATCATGATACCTGCAGTAGCCTTCTTTGTCCTTACAGAGTAGCTCATGAGAGCGATTGGATGGAGCTTGTCGAAGATATACACATGGATACCGTTTGCAGCGAGCACATTTGCAGTGATCTGTGCGAATTCAGGGCTGTTGTTACGGCTGTCGAATGAGATACATACGCTGAGAGGTCCCTCACAGTTTGCCTTCATATAGTTGGCAAGACCCTGTGTAGCCATACCTACAGTGTACTTGTTCATACGGTTTGTTCCTACTCCCATGATGCCGCGAAGTCCACCTGTACCGAACTCGAGGTTTCTGTAGAATGCATCCTCAAGCGCAACAGGATCAGTCTCCTGAAGTGCAACGATCTGGGCCTTTGTAGCCTCATCGAAGTTTCCGTCCAGCCAGCTCTGGACTACGGTTCTGAAATCTCTTTCCATATTGGTTATTGGTTTAAAGTTGATTTTGCATTTATATCCGAGCAAATATACTCATAAATATTAGACAAAAAGCCTATTTTTGCATAAAATTTCAAGAGAATATGGACAAACTGGCCGAATTCGTATCACAACATATGTCTGACGACACAGCAAGGCTGATCATGAACCGCAGCAAGTGGCCGGAGATAGATATGGACCTTGCAGTCAACTGCATTGAAAGCCGCAGGAAACTCAAGGGAAAGGTCCGGGAATGGCATGAAAACCCTTCCCTGATCTTCCCATTAAAGCTTTCCGCAGAACAGTGCAGCAGCAGTGCCACAGGCAGGCATAAGGCCAGGACAGCATGCCGCATAGCCATGACAGACAGGAATGCCGCAGAAGAGAGCAGAGGATGGAAGATTGCCGACCTCACGGGCGGACTGGGTGTGGACAGCTGGTTCTTTTCCCTCCATGCCTCTGAAGTACTGTACAATGAGATGCAGAGCCCCCTTTGCAAAGCCGCAGCCCATAACTTCAAAGCACTCAAGGCTGACAACATCAGGATAAGCAACTGCATTGCGGAAAAAGGATGCATCGGAGAAATCCTCGGAGACTTCAGACCTGACATCGTATATATGGACCCTGCAAGAAGAGGAGAAGGTGGCAAGAAAGTCTTCCTTATAGAGGAGTGCACTCCTGATGTGATTACCCTGAAGGAAGAGATATTCCTTCATTCGCGCCATATCCTGCTCAAGCTCTCCCCTATGGCTGACATCACCATGGTCTGCAGCAGGCTGGGAAGCACATGCCGCGAGGTCCATGTCGTTGCGAGCGGAAAGGAGTGCAAGGAACTGCTTATATGGATGGACAGGGAATGGAACGGGGGATATGGCATAACTGCATCGGAACTGAATGAGGAAGGTTCCGACGACTTCACCTTCTCACCGGAAGAGGAAAAATCAGCCGTACCACAGATATTCACAGAATCATCCGCAGCTGCAGGAAGCTACCTGTTCGAGCCGGGAAAGGCTATGATGAAGGCCGGGGCATTCAATCTGATAAGCAGTATGTTCGGCATAAGCAAACTGGGCAGGTCAACACATTATTATATCACAGACGACAAGGAGAAGGCATCCGGGCTTGAAGGTTTCGGAAAGGTCTATGAGATAGTAAGATGCGAGCCTCTTGACAAAAGGAGCATGAAGGCCGCCGGAAAGGATTTTCCTAAAGCCGAGGTCACTGCCCGCAACATTCCGATGGATACGGATACGTTGAGAAAGAAGATGGGCGTCACCTCTGGAGATGACGCCCACATATTCGGTCTTAAGTCTGACTGTGCCGGTAACCTTCTGTTGGTGACAAGGCGCTGACAGATCCCCGGTCAAGCCGGGGATGACATGACTTTTAGTTCTGATGTGCAGGACGGAGGAGGTCAAGCACAACCTTCACAGGGTTGAATGTTGCAAGCGGAACCTCAACGAAAAGGGTGTTCCAGTTGCTCATCGCACCGTTCCAGAGGCCTGGAAGCTCGAGAGCCTTGAGCTCGCGGCCCTGATAGCTCTTTGAACTGATGAATCCTGCATCCTCGTCTACATACTTGAGAAGGTCAAAGCTCTGGCCCTTGTAATCATGCAGACAGCATACGATGTCTACAGGATTGAAGTGGGTTGCTGATGCAAGGGCGTTGCGTGCATGCTCATCTGACATGTTGATCTGAACGCTTTCAAGCACCTGGAGAGATGTTGAGCCGTCTTTCTCTGCAATTACGAAAGGACCACCGCCAGGCTCACCCTGGTTCTTCACCATTCCGGCAACGCGTACCGGTCTGTCAAGCTTTGCACGGATAGCCTCTACACGTGCCTTGCATGTCTCCGCCTTCGGAAGTGTAACGCAGAGTACATCTGCAAGATATGCCTCGATGTCATCGCAAAGAGCCTGAACCTCAGGTCTCTGATACACATCCTCATCTCCAAGTCCTGTATGTGCCGGAATTACAGGAGATGCAAATCCCTGAGCAAGGGTCGCGCCCGTAACGATATCAAGCTCACGGAGATATCCGTGGAGAGTGTCACGAAGCTCAAGAGCCTTTCCCAGAAGCACCTTCTTCCATGTAGCGGTCTCCGGAAGAAGTCTTTCGTTTGCAACATTGTCGATGTTCTTGATCGAAACGACCTCATCCTCGATCTTGTTGAGGTTATAGATGAGGGCACCATGACCTGCCGGACGGAAGAGAAGAGAATCTGTCTCTGTTCTGAAAGGCTTGTTCTCCACATCCACAGCCACTGTGTCTGTCGCCTTGTCCTGGAATGTGAACGAGATGTTGTACTTCACTCCATATTTAGCCTCGTAAGCCTCCTTAACCTCCGCATAAGCCTCCTCAAAAAGATGCTGATGCTCTGGAGATATTGTCACCACAAGGTTGGCAGTTCCGTCCTCGTTTCTCATATAGTCCTGTGCCTCAACGAGATGCTCTGCGAAAGCTGTACGGATCTCGCCATCTGTATATTTATGGAACTTGAGGACACCCTTAGGCTTTGCACCATAGCCGAGTCCTTCATCTGTAAGGGTCTTTGCGAGGACCGACTGACGATATTCAGGGCACTTGCAAGTCTGCTCACCGAAAAGCTCAGGAGTATAGAATGCAAACTCACCGATCTTGTCAACAAACTTTGCTGCAGGAGCGTCATCAGCGACTTCCTTGCCTGCCTTGAGGGCATCAAGACCGCTGAAAAGATCCTTGAACATACGCGAAGCCGCACCCGAAGCCGGAACGAACTTGCACTTGCCATTGATCTTTGCGCCTTCATAATACTTGACTGCCGCCTCTACTGCCGCCTCATCAAGAACCTGAATACCCTTTTCCGGAGTTGCAGGACCTACGATCTTCATCCAAGGGAATCCCTGCTTGAAGCGTTCCACCTGCTGCTCAACTGTCTGCACTGTTGTGCCTCTCTGCTCGATCTGAGCAATGTCTTCTTTTGTAAACATGTCCTGTTATTGGTTTATTAGTGTTTATGTTACTTATTCAACGTAGTAGATTTCTCTGCGGTACTGATATTCCGTACGAAGCTTCTCGAATTTCTCCGGTTCCATGCGGAATCTGAAATCGTCTGTAAAGATAGGATAATTATATTGGAAAACAGCAGCAATCTCGCCCTGATTTTTACCTTTAAGGTCGAGAAGTACAGGTCCGTGGTCAGGAAGGTCGTCTACGGCCTGGAAATTTCGCAGTTCATCAATGCCGAAACGAGCAGCGACCGACTTCACCGTCATTGTCGTACCGTTCTGCTTTCCCTGGAAAGAATAACCCGCGATATGAGGAGTTGCAATGTCCACAAGGTCTATCAGTTCCTCATTCACATCCGGCTCGTTGTTCCATGTATCGATGATTATCGCACCGAACTTCGGACTTGTCGTAATCAGAGCCTGTTCGTCTACCACCTCTCCCCTTGCGGAATTTATGAAAATGGCACCCGGCTGCATCAATGTAAAGAAGTCTTCATTGGCCATGCCTCGGGTAGTCTCGTCAAGAGGCACATGAAGGGTCACGATCTGGGAATTTTCCAGAAGATGTTCTAACGAGCAGAAGCCCTCCGGTCCTTCCTTCGCTGCACGGGGAGGGTCGCATCGAAGGACATTGAAGCCAAGATGTTCTGCCATCTTCGCAACCTTTTCACCCACGTTTCCAGCACCGATGACACCGAATGTGCCTCCATCTATCTTGATTCCCTTTCTTGCCGCAACTCCGTAAAGGGCGGAGAACACATACTGCATCACACCTCCGGCATTGCATCCTGCAGCATTCGTCACCTCTATGCCATGCTCCCTGCAATAATCCAGGTCTATATGGTCCATTCCTATGGTAGCGGTCGCCACCATGCTCACCTTTGTTCCTTCAAGAAGGGCCGCATCACATCTTGTCCTCGTACGGACGATGAGAACATCGGCATCAGCCAGATCATCATGTGAAATCTCTGTTCCCTTCTTATAAATCACTTCGGCATATGGCTCGAAGACACCTTCAAGAAAAGGCACATCAATATCAGCTACTATCTTCATAATTATCTTAAAATCAATGTCTTCACTATTACTTCATCCTTGCCGTCCCTGACAAAGAGATCGTCTGCGGCAAGACACTCGTTCAGCATGCGGACAAGATGTTCACGCTGGAAATACAACTGGTTACGTACCACGGAAGAACTGACCGTGCAGGTCATGATTCCCTTTTCAAGATAGACATCAAGGGTATATCTTCCGGCACCGGAAACCTTCTCCCAAGCCTCCGCAGCCCTTCTGCGGTTCAGACCTGAAGCCAGCTTCATATCACGGATGAACTGATTCACAAGTTCTTCCATCCCTACGGCCTCATGTCTGCGAAGCCTGTTCCTTCCCGGATCATATCCCATATCACAATCTTGTAAATGTACCAGCCGATGTATCGTAGTAGGCACGGTCGCGGGTCAGCTTATCCACAATCGATGCCATCCTGACCTTGTTGCTGTCAGTTATGAATATCTGTCCGAAATCACTGCTTGCCGTCATCTGGAGAAGATTTGATATACGTCCCATGTCGAGCTTGTCGAACACATCGTCAAGAAGCAGGAGCGGGGCAAATCCATAACATTTCTTCATTATATCATATTGGGCGAACTTCAACGACACCAGGAATGACTTCTGCTGTCCCTGCGAGCCGTATCTGCGGATCGGATGACCGTTCATGAGGAAGGCGAAATCGTCCCTCTGCACACCGCAGCTTGTATATTTCAGAACCCGGTCCTTCTCATAGGATGACATAAGGAGGCTTTCAAGAGAAGCCTTCGAGAGTTCGGATTCATATATGACATCGACAGTTTCTGAATCTCCGGAAAGAGCCCGGTAATATTCGGCGACTACGGGGCGAAGCTCATCCACAAACTTCTTACGTGCCTTACAGATCGGTTCCGCAAGGGCAGACATCCTCATGTCGATGACCTCAAGCAGTGACCTGTCCGGATCAGACTCCTTGAGCATCTTGTTTCTCTGCATAAGAAGCCTGTTGTACTGCTGCAGCGCAGACATATATCCGCTGTCCATCTGCGAGAGCACTGAATTGACGAACCTCCTTCTTTCCTCTCCCGACTCGCTCACCATCGATATATCTGAAGGAGAGACCATCACCACCGGCAGCACACCGATATGTTCCGAGACCCTGCCGTACTGCTTGTCGTCTCTCTTTACCTTCTTTTCCCCTTTGGCAGACATCTTCAGTGCGAAACGGCTTGTAAGTCCGTTTTCCATCCTGTATGTGCCGGCTATGGAAAATTCTTCCGTTCCATGACGGAAGTTAAACTTCTCAGAGGTGGAGAAAGCACTCTTTGTCATTGAAAGATAATGGATTGCATCAAGAAGATTGGTCTTACCCTCACCATTGTTTCCGCTTATGCAGTTGACATTCGGAGAGAAATCAAGTTCCTGAAGCTGTATATTTCTGAAATCAGATATGACTATTTTTTCCAGTACGGGCATATTCCTAATTATATCAAGGCAAAGATAGCATTTTTAATTGGGAGTTTTGACATTTTTTAGTAAATTTGCCGCCTGTTTGGAGTAGCTGTACCCTGATATGAAATGTCAAGTCCGGAAGCAGCCCTCCGTTTCAAATGCGTAATAATATAAAAATCAATTAGATATGGCTAAAGAAATCAGACACGAAAACGCCGAGGCAGTAGTTGAGGCAGTTTCAAAGACAGAGCAGTTCTTCGAGAAGAACGGCAAGATTATTTCTATCATCTGCGCTGCAGCTGTAGTAGTATGTGCAGCAGTATTCTGCTGGTACAAGTTCGTAAACCAGCCAAAGGTTGACGAGGCACTTGGCCAGATGGCATATGCTGAAGAGAACTTCCGTGCAGGAAACTATGAGCTTGCACTCAACGGTGACGGCAACACACTTGGATTCGTTCAGATCCTTGACGAGTACGGCACAAAGGCTGGCAAGGCTGTAAACTTCTATGCAGGTGTATGCGAGCTTCAGCTCGGAAACTGGGAGAGCGCAATCAGCTACCTTGAGGCATACAAGGGCAATGACGCTATCCTCGCCGCACGTGCGAAGGCATGCATCGGTGACGCTTATGTAGGACTTGAGAACTACAAGAAGGCACTCGGTTACTATGAGCAGGCAGCTGCCACTATCGACAACATCTTCGCTGCAGGCTACCTCCTCAAGGCTGGTGTTGTTGCAGAGAAGCTCGGCGAGAACGCAAAGGCTCTCGGTTTCTACGAGACAATCAAGGATCAGTATCCGCAGTCAGTTGAAGGCTACGACATCGACAAGTACATCGGAAGAATCGCCAATAAATAAAAATCATTTATAAGGAGGCAGTCCAGCGGCTGGTATAGTCTGAAGGGCTCCTCCGAAATCATTTTTACTATGGGAAGAGCGTTTGAATTCAGAAAGGAAAGAAAGTTCAAGAGATGGGGTCACATGGCCCGCGTCTTCACAAAGATAGGCAAGGAAATAACTATCGCCGTAAAGCAGGGCGGTGCTGACGTTACAGGTAACCCGCGTCTTCGCGCACTCATTCAGACTGCACGAAGCGAGAACATGCCGAAAGACAACATCGAGCGTGCGATCAAGAGAGCTACAGACAAGGATCAGGCTGATTACAAGGAGGTAGTATTCGAAGGATACGGTCCTCACGGCATCGCAGTCCTCGTTGAGGCAGCTACCGACAACAACAACCGTACTGTTGCCAACGTACGTTCATACTTCACCAAGAGCGGCGGATCACTCGGAACTTCAGGAAGCGTAGACTACATGTTCGACCGCAAGTGCATGTTCCGTATGAAGACTGCAAACCCTTACGACATCGAGGAGCTTGAGCTCGAGCTTATCGACTACGGTGTTGAGGAGATCTTCGAGGAGGAGAACGAGAACGAGGAGAAGGAAATCGTACTTTATGGTGAGTTCACAGCATTCAACGCAATCCAGAAATGGATCGAGGAGAACGGTTATGAGCTCGTAGCTGGAGAATTCACCCGTCTTCCGAACGTTGATCTCAAGGTTCTTGAGGGTGACGCAAAGGCTGATGTCGAGAAACTCATCGAGCGCATCGAGGAGGACGACGACGTTCAGAATGTGTACACAACAATGCAGCCGTAATCAATTACGACATAATCATGAAACCGGCAATCCTACCAGGACTGTCGGTTTTTGCTTATAAGAGACATACATGACAAACGAAATACTGATACTTTTATCATTTTTCTTCATTTACGGAGGAGTAGTCCTGTTCTACCGGCTGTTCGGAAAAGACGGACTTCTTGCATTCAGCGTGATCGCGACATTGCTTGCAAACATTGAAGTCCTCATATTGGTCCGCGCATTCGGTATCGAGATGACTCTCGGAAACGTACTCTTTGCCAGCACCTTCCTTATAACCGACATCCTCAGTGAGAATCACGGGAAGAAGGACGCAAACAGAGCCGTACTCATCAGTACCTTATGCTCGGTGGTATTCATCGTATTGTCACAGATATGGATCTTGTATACTCCAAGCGAAAACGACTGGGCCAGCGGGGCTTTCAAGACGATATTCTCAAGCACACCGCGCATCGTATGTGCCTCACTCATAGTCTATCTCGTATCGCAGCTGGCTGACGTGTGGCTCTATCACAAATGGTGGGACTGGTGCAGGAAGCATTTCGGCGATGAAAGGAAGGGACTTTGGATCAGAAACAACGGATCTACATTGATTTCGCAGCTGCTCAACACATTCCTGTACACGTTCCTTGCATTCTACGGAACATACGAAATCAGCACTCTGATTTCCATTTTCATAAGCAGCTATCTAATATTTATCATAACCAGCCTTCTGGACACACCATTCGTATACTGGTGCAGAAAGATCGGCACTGACATGAAGTCAAATGGAACAGCCCCAGAAACAAGGTAAGACCAGTCTCAAGACGGAGCCGAGAGAACCGAAAAGATACAAGGTCATTGTGCTTAACGATGACTACACGACATTCGAATTCGTCATTTCGGTAATGATGACCGTGTTCCTCAAGACATATGAGGAGGCATGCCATATTGCCGAAACCACTCACATCCATCAGAAAGCCACTGTAGGGACATATACCCTCGACATTGCGAAGAGCAGGGTCGCCAAGGCCACTGCAATGGCCAGAGCCGAAGGTTATCCGCTCCGCTTTGATGTCCAGGCGGAATAGTTTCCCAAATTAAAATATATCAAATGCCTATCAATCAGACAACTAATGTAACCACAGCCCTCATGGAGGCTTATGGAATCGCTACGGAAAAAAGGAACGAGTTCCTTACGCCGGAGCACCTGCTGGCCGGTTACCTCAAGGACAAGGACTTCTGGGATGCATTCTGCCGATGCGGAAATGCAGAACTCCTTGAAGGTAAGATATATGAACATCTGAACAGCCTTGAGGCAGTACCTGAAGACATGGAACTGTCAATCGAGATTTCGGCGCAGCTGCAGGAAGTATTTGAAACTGCTGCAGAAACGGCGGAAAGTGCCGGAGTCAATACTGTGCAGACTCATCACATGATCTTTGCATTCTTCAGACTTGAAGACTCATATGCAAGGTTTCACCTCGAGAACTGCCTGACATGCAGCATCCCGGATTTTCTCAACTCGCTGATAGGCATATCATCGGAAGAAACATCTGAGACCGTGGAGAGCAGCGAGAAATGGATCAGGTACTTCAAGCCACTCAAACAGGTGAACAGACTCATAGGCCGTACCGAAGAGACCGCAAGGATTCTCCGCGTGTTATGCAGGAAGACAAGGAGCAACGTGCTTCTCGCCGGAGGACGCGGATGCGGCAAGACAGCAGTCGCAGCCGGAGTAGCCGCTCTTCTTGAAAAAGGGAAGGTACCGGAAAGACTGAAGGGATCTGCATTGATGGAGCTGAATGTGAGCATGCTGCTCAGCGGCACACAATACAGGGGCGACCTTGAAGGCAGAATACAGACTATCATGGATTCCGTAGCGCAGGAGGGCGGAATCATCGTATATATCGACGAGCTCCGTTCGCTTGGCGGACTGAACAGGATGGACGATGGCTCAAAGGATATCCTGAGCCTCCTCATTCCATATTTCAAGTCCGGTTCCGTGAAATTCATCGTTTCTGCTACTCAGGAAGAAATCAAGAAGCTCGGATCGCATGATTCAGGAGCATTGGGACTCTTCCGCCAGATTGACATAGACGAACCTGGAGATGCCGATGCGGAAAAGATACTGAAGGGCATACTCCCCGATCTTGCTGAACATCACAAGGTAAAATATGACAAGGACACGGTGGCACATGCCGTAGCCATGAGCAGGAGATACATGCTCGACCGCTGCCTGCCAGACAAGGGAATCGATCTTCTGGATGAGGCAGGAGCATATGCAGAGACACATGGGGAGGAAAAGGTCAGCAGGAAGACAGTGGATCTGGCCCTGGCCGATATCTGCAGGATTGATGTGGAAGCATCTTCAAGCGACACGAAAGAGGATCTGTTCAATATGGAAGAGCGTCTCGGCAAGAAGATCTTCGGACAGCAGAAAGCCATCAAGGCAGTTACGGAAGCAATACTCATGTCAAAGGCCGGTCTTCTCGACAGCAACAAGACCATCGGAAACTTCCTTTTCGTAGGTCCTACAGGAGTCGGCAAGACAGAACTCTCCAAAGTCCTCGCGCAGCAGCTTCATGTTCCGCTTCACCGTTTCGACATGAGCGAATACTCTGAAAAGCATGCAGTTGCAAAGCTCATCGGTTCTCCTGCCGGATATGTCGGATATGACGATGGAGGAATCCTGACAGACACTGTCCGCAAGAATCCATATTGCGTGCTGCTGCTCGACGAGATAGAAAAGGCTCATGAAGACATATATAATCTGTTGCTTCAGGTGATGGACTACGCCGTCATCACTGACAACAAGGGTCGCAAGGTAGATTTCAGGAACGTCATCCTCATCATGACATCGAACGCCGGAGCACGCTATGCACACAAGGCTTCTGTAGGTTTCGAAAGAAAGGTGAATGCAGGAGAGGCGATGGCAAAGGAGGTCAAGAATGTATTCGCACCTGAATTCATCAACAGGCTCACCTCTGTCGTCGTCTTCAATGACATGGACAGAAAGATGGCTGGACTTATCCTCGAGGACAAGATCAGCAAGCTGGAGTCTAGACTGCTGGCCAGAAAGGTAAGACTCCAGATTGAGCCGGAAGCATTCGACAAGCTTCTCGACGAAGGCTTTTCACCGGAATACGGAGCAAGGGAGATAGAACGCGTCCTCAACGCAAGACTCACACCGCTCCTTATGAGGGAGATACTCTTCGGCAAGCACAAAGGAGGCTTCAAGGCGACAGTAAGGACAACAGAAGAAGGATTCATCATACATACAGAGAAATGATATTCCAGCTTGACAATGCTACAGAATTTCCGGATCCGAGATACGGAAACAAAGACGGTTTCTATGCAGTAGGAGGAAAGATAAGCCCCGAGAGCCTTGCAAAGGCATATCCCATGGGTATATTCCCCTACTACGCTTTCCGTCGCGAGCCTGTCATATGGTGGGCTCCGCAAGAGAGATTCGTGATATTTCCGAATGAGATCCATGTCTCTCATTCCATGCGTAACATGATGAACAAGAACCGCTACCGCTGTACAATAAATGAAGCTTTCCCGGAAGTTATCGCTGGGTGTGCCTGCACAGACAAGAGAATAGAAGACGAAGATGCATGGCTCGGACCGGACCTTGTGGACATCTGGCTGGAACTGAATGAGATGGGACTTGCCAAAAGTGTGGAGGTATGGGAAGATGATGTCCTTGTCGGCGGGCTCTACGGATTCACATGCGGAAGGGCATTCATAGGGGACAGCATGTTCTCACTGGTTCCCAATGCATCTAAACTGGCAATGATCCACCTTGCGAGGCACATGGAAGCCATGGGAGGAGGAATCATCGACTGTCAGCTGGAAACACCGCATCTCAAATCGATGGGCGCACGATATATCTCTTATGACGAGTATCTGAAATTCACCAGATCATAACATTGCCTCAAGAGCATCGACAGCTTCTGGCTTTGTTGCCCAGCTGGTGCAGAAACGGACTGCTGTATGCCCGTCATCAACTTTCTGCCAGATAGAGAATCTGAACTTCTCCGAAAGTCTGTGAAGTGTCTGATTGTCAAGTATCGGAAACTGCTGATTCGAAGGACTGTCAACAAGGAAGCTGTATCCCCTTTCCTTGAACACATGTCGTATCCTCATGGCCTGTTCAACAGCATGTCGGGAAAGCTCAAAATACAAGCCGTCTTCAAATAAGGTCAGGAACTGGATGCCGAGAAGGCGTCCTTTCGCGAGCATGCCTCCGTTCTGCTTGATAAAATATCTGAAATCCTTCTTCAGGGCGTCATTGACGATGACAACAGCCTCTCCGAACAATGCACCTTGCTTGGTACCTCCGAGATAGAAGACATCTGCATAAGAGACGATATCTTGCAGGGTGACATCACATCCTTCGGAAGCAAGGCCGTATCCCATCCTCGCGCCATCTATGAAAAGAGGAAGCCCGAATTCGCGGCAGACTTCATTCAGAGCCTGAAGCTGGGATTTTGAATATACTGTTCCCACTTCAGAAGAGAAGGAAATGTACACCATACCCGGCTGAACAGTATGTTCAGGGCCGTCTTCCTCATAATGGGCAACGACTGCAGCACGCACAGCTTCTGCAGAAAGAAGGCCATCTTGAGCTTCAATGGCAAGGACCTTATGTCCGCTATGCTCGATGGCACCTGTCTCATGAACATTGATATGTCCGGTATGGGCGCAGATGACTCCCTGATACGGCTTGAGGACAGATGAAATCACCGTAGCATTGGCCTGAGTGCCGCCTACAAGGAAATGGACATCGACATCTTCCCTTCCGCAGGCCTTTCTCACCGCTTCACGGGCTGCTTCACAATATGGATCCTCACCATATCCGACTGTCTGTTCAAGATTGGTCCTGACAAGACGTTCCAGAATCCGCGGATGCGCTCCTTCGCTATAATCACACTGAAACTGTATCATACCGCCATGAATTATGCAGATTATTACTTCTTCTCGACAAGCCTTACCTCATAGAGCTTCGGCCAGTTCTTTCCTGTCAGGTATATCTTTCCGTCTGCAGGGTTGTATGCGATTCCGTTGAGGACATCTGTTGTAGGAGTCCGTAACTCTTTAGGCAGCAAGCCTCTGCAGTCTACGATACCCTGTATCCTTCCGTCCTTAGGATTGATGATCACGATTTCATCAGATGTATAGACATTCGCCCATATCTTTCCGTCAATGTACTCAAGCTCATTGATAAAACGAATCGGCCTGTCCTCTATGGTAACCCTGACCTTGCGGTCAAGAGCAAAGTTCTCATTCATGAAATAAAGATAGGCGGAACCGTCTGAAGCTATAAGTTGCTTTCCGTCTGTTGTGATGCCCCAGCCCTCACGAGGATACTTCCAGCTTGACTTGTATTCGAGGGTTTCTGCATCATAGACAAAGGCCATCTTCGTCTCCCAGGTGAGGATGTAAAGATTGCCTTTCCACATCACCGAACCTTCAACAAAATACTTGTCATCAAAGTCCAGCCTCTTCAAAGCCTTGCCTGTCTGCATATCTACCATCCTGAAGGTAGACTTTCCGTGCAGACCGGTACTCTCGTACAACTGGCCTTCATGGAAGAAAAGACCTTGTGTATAGGATTCTGTATCATGCGGATATTCGGCCACAACTTCCAGACTATATTCCTTCACTTGCGCATCAGCACACGAAAGAATGAGAAGTGACATCAATATTATCGTAAAAACGGTTCTCATCAGTGTTTTTATTCATATATCAGAACACAAAATTAGCTAAAAAAAACAATTTGAGAAAATAATCACTAACTTTGCGAGGATATACTGACTGCACAATGAGTACATACTATATTATAATGTCATGCATGGCCGTAATGGCTGTAATAGTATTCGTAGCCCTCTTCTATTTCAAGGCAGGCTACGGATATCTGTCCACTTCCAACTGGGGACCGAAGATAGGCAACAAGACAGCATGGGTACTGATGGAGGCCCCGGCATTCCTGTTTCTTCTCTACTATACAGTCCGTTTTGCCTTGTCCGGAGCAGATACCGGCAACTCAAAGGTCGTGCTCTACATCATGGCCGGACTTTACCTTCTCCATTACTTCCAGAGGTCATTCATCTTTCCTCTTCTTATGAGAGGAAAGAGCAAGATGCCGATTGCAATCATGCTCATGGGACTGGTATTCAACACATTGAATGCTTATCTCATCGGAGGATGGCTCTATAGTGAAGCTCCTGCAGGCATGTACGGAATCAACTGGCTGTGGAGCCCCCAGTTCATTACAGGTGTCATTGTCTTCTTTGCCGGAATGATCATCAACCTTCATTCCGATCATGTGATCCGCAATCTCCGCAAGCCAGGAGACACAAAGCACTACATTCCGCGCAAAGGACTTTACAGATATGTGACTTCGGCAAACTATTTCGGAGAATTTACCGAATGGACAGGATACGCCATCCTTACATGGTCACCTGCCGGACTGCTTTTCGCGATCTGGACTTTCGCAAACCTCGGCCCGCGTGCTAAATCCCTTACCGAGAAATACGAGAGTGAATTCGGCGACGAGTACAGAAAACTGAACAAGAAACATCTCATACCATTCATATGGTAATAACATCATCCCTGTCTTAAAAAGGAGATGAACAATAAATAATTATGAGCGAATTATTTACACCATACAAGATCGGCCCGATAGAGTTGAGGAACCGCACCATCAGATCTGCGGCATTCGAGGCCATGTGTCCAGGTCAGAGGCCTTCAAAGGAACTCTTCGACTACCACACCGCTGTTGCGCGTGGAGGAATCGGCATGACTACCGTCGCTTATGCTGCAGTATGCAGGAGCGGCCTTTCATTTGAAAACCAGCTCTGGATGCGCGAGGAGATTGTTCCGGAGCTTAAGAAGCTTACTGACGCAATCCATGCTGAAGGGGCAAAGGCATCTATACAGCTCGGGCACTGCGGCAACATGTCGCACAGAAGCATATGCGGATGCATGCCATACGGAGCAAGCCGAGGCTTCAACCTCTACTCCCCTACCTTCGTACAGAAGATGAACATGGAGCAGATCAATGAGGTCGCTGACGCATACGGAAGAGCAGTAGAACTTGCCATAGAGGCTGGATTTGATGCAATCGAGATCCATGCAGGTCACGGATACCTCATATCGCAGTTCCTTTCTCCTTATACAAATCACCGTCGTGACGAGTTCGGAGGAAGTCTCGACAACAGGATGCGCTTCATGAGAATGTGTGTAAGCAAGGCTGTTGCTGCCGGTAAGGGAAAGATAGCTCTCTTTGCAAAGCTCAACACCCGTGACGGATTCAAGGGAGGCCAGGAGACAGACGAGCTGATCGAGGTTGCAAAGGAGCTCCGCAATCTTGGTGTGGAAGCGATCGTGCTTTCCGGAGGCTTCGTAAGCCGTCACCCTCAATATGTGATGCGAGGACAGTTCCCGGTAAAGGCCATCGTTCATTATTTCCCATGGAGCAAATGGTGGCTGAAGGCTGGAGTGGGACTGGCTGGAAAGATAGTAGCTCCGACAGTACCTTTCAAGAAGCTTTTCTTCATGGAGGATGCGCTTAAGTTCCGTGAGGCCATGCCGGATTTCCCATTCGTATATGTAGGAGGAGTTGTGTCGCGCGAAACTGCAGATGAAGCTATCGGAAAGGGGTTCCCGATGATACAGATGGGACGCGCCGTACTCGAGGACACGGATTTCGTGAACAAGATGAAGGCAGACGAACATCACTGCAGCGGATGCACCCACAGCAACTTCTGTATCGGAAGAATGTATTCGAAGTCAATGCAGTGCCATAAGCATTGCGAGGACATCACACCGGCTTTAAGAAAAGAAGTCGAGCGTCTTGACAGACAGAACGACAAGATGGAGAGGAAGCTCGGATATAAATAGTTCATTGAAATATATAGGTAGAACGCTTCTGTCGCTGATTTTATATCAGAGGAAAGTCCGGACTGGGTAGGGCGACCTGCTGTGGAAAGCACAGATGGGAGTAATTTTATGAATGCCGTAACAGAAAACAAACCGCCCGCAAGGGTAAGGGTGAAACCGTGAGGTAAGAGCTCACGACGCCATATGGCGACATATGACGGTGACGGCACCAGGTCCAGCAAGACCATGTATACTGGCATGATTCACGCTTCGGCATGAATCGAAAGGGCTGCCCGCTCTTTGTCAGGGGGTAGGTTGCGAAGATAAATGACAGATTAAAACAGAACCCGGCTTACGGTTCTGCCTATTGCACAAGGGTTGGCTTCGTCCAGCCCTTTTTTATTTGTGCATATTGATTCTCATTCAAATGATGTATCTTTGCAGGCACATGAAAATCCTCTGGCTAGACATAAACAGTTCATACTCCCATTCATCGGTAGCCCTGCCTGCGATTCATGCACAGGTTCAGGACAGAAAGGAATGGGAATGGTGCGTGGTGCGCGGCACTATCAATGATAATCCCGGAAGCATAGCTGCTGCAGTTGCAGAGCATCAGCCTGATGTGATCGCGGCCACATTCTGGCTTTTCACCCATCAGATGCAGATAGAGGTGCTTTCCCGCGCCGTGCAACTGATTGACGGAGCGAAGATTGTGTGCGGCGGCCCAGAATTCCTTGGTGACAACGAATCTTTTCTCCGCAATCACAGCTTTATTACAGCTGTAATAAGAGGAGAAGGAGAAAGAGCATTACCGGAATTCCTGACTGTCATGGAAGACAGCCCGAACTGGGAGAAGGTGGAAGGCCTGTGCTGGATCGGCAGCAAGGACGGCAGTTACCATGACAACGGAACAGCCCGTGTTGCAGACTTCGCCTCATTGAGATACCCGGAAGAAAGCACGTTCTTCAACTGGGAGAAGCCTTTCGTACAGCTGGAGACCACCAGAGGTTGCTTCAACACATGCGCATTCTGCGTAAGCGGAGGAGAAAAGCCGGTCAGGTATCAGAGCATCAGCCAGGTAGCAGCGAGACTTGAAAAAATTTGTGCCCATGGAATAAAGGACATCAGGGTTCTGGACAGGACATTCAACTACGACATAGACCGCGCATGCGAGATGCTGGGCCTGTTCGCGCAGTATGAAGGAAAGATGCGGTTCCACCTTGAGATTCATCCTTCTCTTATCTCCGGAGCACTGAAGGAAAATCTGGAGCGAATGCCTGAAGGCCTTCTTCATCTTGAAGCCGGAATCCAGAGTCTTGACAGCAAGGTCCTCGAAGAAAGCGGAAGAAGAGGAAGCCTTGACTCATCACTCAAGGGACTGGAATACCTCTGTTCATCGTCCAACCTGCAGACACATGCCGACCTGATAGCCGGACTCCCGGAATACACCTTGGATATGCTCCATTCAGACATCGCAAGACTTGTTGCTATGGGAGTTGACGAGCTTCAGATCGAATCACTCAAGGTCCTGCCAGGAACCCGTATGAGGAGTGAGGCGAGGGAAAAAGGACTGAAGTTCTCCCCTATGCCTCCTTACGAGATACTTCAGACTCCGGTGATGTCCCCAGGTGAAATCAGAAAGGCAATGCAGATTTCGAGGATGATCGATCTCTATTACAATTCAACCGCATGGCAGAAGGTCACAAGAAAGATGATATGCGACCACCCGGGATTTGCAGAAGAATTCACCGGATACCTCCATGAGATGATGGTGCTGAATTCTCCGGTCAGCCTTGAAAGGCGAGGCATCATATTGTATCAGTATTGCAAGACCCATCACCCGGAGATGGTTACCGACATCACGGTTGCATGGATTCAGGCCGGATTCTCCCTGATGAAGGAACCTGCCGGCAAGACCGTCAAAATCAAACACCTCGATGCGTTCCTAAAAGAGAATGACTTATGCATGTCTGCAGAATACGGACAGGCCTCACCTACCCACCGCTATTACCTGCTGACCTCATCAGACAGGCTCATCCTTTTCGGCTACGATTCGGAAAATCACCAGCCCGCACCAGTATTCATGGCATCTCTCTCCCCTATTCTATAGTCGACCATCAGCGTCCAAACCACTGACATACAACATTTTAAGCTATCATCGTTGCGCAAATGTGCGCAACGATGATAAGATAAAGCACAGGAAATCAAGCAGTTAGCTGCTGATGTTCATAAATTGCATATGCACTGTCACAGGGTCATCCAAACTTATCCCTGCTGCCGCAACGCTGTACATAGAGAAAAAGGGATGACCTTTCAGCCATCCCTTTCGTCTCTTGTTTTATTTTGCAAGCTTCTCTTTTGCATAGGCAAGAGTCAGCTTAAATGTCTTCTTGTTTGATGACGGAGCATCATACATCGCATCTGTCATTATCTGTTCGCAGATGGCACGAAGTCCGCGGGCTCCAAGCTTGTTCTCTATAGCTGTGTCAACTATGAGGTCCAGCACTTCCGGCTCTACCGTCAGCTTGATGCCGTCAAGCTCGAAGATCTTCTCATACTGACGCATGAGAGCATTCTTCGGCTCTGTGAGTATCCTCTTGAGTGCTTCTCTGTCAAGATTATCAAGATATGTCAGCACCGGAAGACGGCCGATGATCTCCGGAATGAGTCCGTATGCGCGAAGGTCCTGGGCTTCCACATATCGGAGAAGATTCTCCTTGTCGATCTGCTGCCTGTTTGCAGCTCCGAATCCGATGACCTGGGTATTGAGTCTCTGCGCAATCCTTCTTTCGATTCCTTCGAAGGCACCTCCGCAGATGAAGAGGATATTCTGTGTGTTGACATGAAGGAATTCCTGTTCCGGATGCTTCCTGCCGCCCTGCGGCGGAACATTCACGACGCTGCCTTCAAGAAGTTTAAGCATGGCCTGCTGCACTCCCTCACCCGAAACATCACGGGTAATGGAAGGATTGTCGCTCTTGCGCGCGATCTTGTCGATCTCGTCGATGAAGACAATACCCCTTTCAGCCTTGGCAACATCATAGTCGGCTTCCTGGAGAAGACGAGAAAGAATACTCTCCACATCCTCGCCCACATATCCGGCCTCCGTCAGTACTGTCGCGTCCACAATCGTGAAAGGCACATTGAGCAGCTTGGCTATAGTCTTTGCCATCAATGTCTTTCCTGTACCGGTAGGACCTACCATGAGGATGTTTGACTTCTCTAGTTCAAACTCATTGTCAGCCTCGAGATTGTTATTGATCCTCTTGTAGTGGTTGTATACCGCCACGGAAAGAAGCTTCTTCGCCCTGTCCTGACCGATGACATACTGGTCGAGGAATTCGTGTATCTCCTTTGGCTTATGAAGCGACTCCACTTTTTCAAGAGGCTTGGAAGCCGACTTGGAGCCGTCAAAATCCTTGAGATAATCCCCGGCAAGCTTCACACATTCAGAACAGATGCATGCATCAAGTCCCTGAAGAAGAAGCGGAACCTCATTCTCGCTCCTTCCGCAGAACATGCAGTATCTGCTGTGTTTATTCGACTTGGCCATATTACTTCTTTCTTGTGAGGATCTCGTCAATCATACCGTATTCCAGAGCTTCCTGTGATGTCATCCAGAAATCACGGTCACCATCCGCATAGATCTTTTCGAGAGGCTGTCCTGAATGCTCTGATATTATAGTATAGAGTTCCTTTCTTGTCTTCTCGATCTCCTGCGCAGCGATGAGGATGTCAGATGCCTGTCCCCTTGCACCGCCAAGCGGCTGGTGGATCATCACACGCGAATGCTTCAATGCCGAACGCTTTCCCTGCGCACCTGCACAGAGAAGGACAGAACCCATGGATGCTGCCATACCTGTACAGATCGTAGCCACATCAGGCTCGATGATCTGCATTGTGTCATATATTCCAAGGCCGGAAGAAACCTGTCCGCCCGGAGTATTGAGATAAAGGGAAATGTCACTTGTGCTGTCGTTTGACGCAAGGAAGAGAAGCTGTGCCGTAACGATGTTCGCAACGTCATCATCAATCGGTACTCCAAGGAAAATGATCCTGTCCATCATGAGACGGCTGAACACGTCCATGGAAGCCACATTGAGCTTCCTCTCCTCGATAATAGTCGGATTGATATAGCTGTCAAGCACCGACTGGTATCTGTGCATGGTCATGGAACTTATTCCATGCTCCAGAACTGCATATTTCTGAAATTCTTTATTCATGGCATCAAAAAAAGAGGCCGGCCCTGCGAGCCAGCCTCTGTCGAAATTAATTCAACTCGCGGAATTTCTCAACTGAAATCTTCTTCTTCTTGAGAGATACTACCTCACGGACAGCTGCGAAAGTCTTCTCGTTCTCTACCTGATCGAGGATTCTTCTGCCCTGCTCCTCCTGTGAAAGGATGTTCTTTGCAAATGCCTCAAGCTGCTCCTCAGGAACATTGTTCATTCCGTACATTGCGAACTGGTATGCTGCAAATCCCTTTGCGCTTGCGAGAAGGTCAGCCTCCTCGATCTTCACATTGTACTTCTCCATGAGGTAGCTTCTTACCATCTGCCACTTGTAGTCTACGATGAAGAGATCCCAATCCTTCTCGATGTCCTCCATAGTGAACTTGCCGTCATTGATAACGTAGATCCATCTCTTGAGGAACTTCTCGGCAACATTTACGCCAGCCTTCTCAAGAAGGTATGTCTTTGCATCCTTTGAGAAACGGAAGTCAGCCTCCTGTGCATACTCTGCACGGATTCTCTCCTCGATCTTCTCATCGAATTCAGCCTCTGTCTTGACACCGAAGATCTTCTCGAAAGTCTCTTCTGTAAGAGGAGCGTTCACGAAAGTCTTCACATTCTTCACTGTCATCTTGAACATTGGGTCGAGAGTTGCGAGCTCCTCCTTGCTTACCTTAAGCATAGAAGCACGGTCTGTCTCGTTCTCGAATGCCTCGTTTACATTTACATCGAGAACATCACCTGCCTTCACACCTACAAACGATGCTCTTGCAGCTGCAGCCACATTGCGGAGAGCCACATATGTTCCCTCTACTCTTGTCTCACCCTGCTCGAAATCAACGATGATGAAATCCTCTTCCTTTGCAGCCTCACCTTCCTCGAGTGAACCGTACTGACGGAGAAGGTTGTCCTTCATCTCGTTCTTTGCAGCCTCTGTCACAGTGATTGTGTAGTATGTGATCTCGTCATCCTTTGAAAGCTCGAAAGATATCTGCGGGTTCTCTGCGATATCAAACTTGAATGTGAATTCACCGTCTGCAGACCAGTCGTTGTGTGGAGTATCCTCGCTTGGAAGCGGCTCACCAAGAACGCGGAGATTGTTCTCATTGATAAAGTTGTTGATACCTTCAGCGATAACATCGTTTACTGCATCAACACGTGCCTGCTGGCCATAAAGCTTCTCAACAAGACCCATAGGAACCATTCCCTTACGGAAGCCCTTGATGTCAGCCTTCTTTCTGTAGTCGTTGAGTTTCTTCTTTCTGCTGTCTGCATAGTCCTCTGCTGCTACAGCAAGAGTAAGCTCGAGATTGAGATCATCGATTCTGTTCTGTTCAAGTTTCATTTCTATAATTTTATTTGATTAATTCTTAACCTTCAATGCGCTATGGCGCAAAAATTCAATCCTGCAAAAATACTAATAACTTATGACATTTCAAAATATCATTTCTCCGCCTTTACCTTACGCTTCGGATAAGAGACTCTCGAATGATACATCTGCTGGAGATACGACTTGATCTCCTCCTTGAGGATATTGAGTTCATGAAGTGAGATATTTGACTCATCGAACTGATTTTCAGAGGCTTTCACTTCAACAATCTTATCCACCAGGGCAGATATGCTGTCCGGAGAATAGTTCTTCAGGCTTCTCGAAGCCGCTTCCACCGAATCACAGATCATAAGCACAACCTGTTCCTTTGTAACCGGACGTTTTCCGTTATAGAAGAATTCTGAAACCTCATCAGGATTTCCACCGTCATTCAGATATTTAGTATAGAAATATCCTGTACATGAGGTTCCATGATGAGAGGATATGAAATCCTGAATCACATGCGGAAGTCCGTTTTTCTCGGCAATTGCAAGTCCTTCGGAGACATGCCTTATGATTTCCTGTGCGCTTTCCTTTAGAGAAAGACCTTCATGATAATTCATGCCAGGGTTGGCATTCTCCGTAAAACATTGAGGATTGGCAAGTTTACCTATATCATGATACAATGCCCCCGCACGTACAAGAAGGACATTGGCACCGATGGAACGGGCTGCAGCATCTGCCAGGTTCATGACCTGAAGAGAATGCTGGAATGTTCCGGGAGCCTTGTCGGCAAGCTGACGCAGGAGCTTGTTGTTGGTATCGCTCAATTCTGCAAGCTTGGAGTTCGAGACAAGCTTGAAGATCTTCTCAAAAAGGAATATCAGAGGATAGCCGGCAACTGAAAGAAGGGCTCCCAGACCCATGTCAAGGACGGTATGATAGTCATGAAGCCCAGCCGCACCGTCGACAAGCCTGAACGCTCCCCAGACCACAGTCATGACACCGAAGACGATGAATGCTGTGACGAACTGCAGCCATCCCCTGTTGAAGAATCCGAACACAAGCATGGCGACGCTTCCGGCCACAAGATATATCATGAAAAGTTCCACTCCGTCAGGTGCAAAGACAAGCATCGGAAGGAGCGATATGAAATACACGGAGAAGACCATCCTCTTCGTGAAGAAGGCCAGCAGATACAGCGATATCAGCGTGAACGGCATGAGATAGAAAAGATCGGAATCCACACGCGCCACTATTGAGGAAGCGACAGCCGCAAGGGCAAAAATCAGAAGAAGATACAGATACTTGTTATACTCTTCGAATATCCTGTAGTTGCAGTAACATATGGCAAGGAAAAGCACGAAGACCATACAGAACGCCACAAGGACGTTACCTGTCCACTGCAACATTTCAGGACCGTCATACCCCACGCTCAAGTCATACTCCGCCTTATACGAATCCAGAAGCTGCTCGATTTCTGCAGTGATCATCTCCCCTTCGGAAACAAGCACCTGACCGGAACGGACCACTCCCAATGTATTCGAAACATACTTCACTGCCTCCTCATTGACAAGATCCGTCGTCTGCTGGTCATATATAAGGCTCGGCTCCACCAGTCCCGAAAGTCCGGCAGTAATGATGAGAGAATCCACATCAAACTGCGGACATGCAGCAATCAGCGCATCGCGAAGATACAGGGTTGCTCCGGACACTGTAAAGACTTCAGAGAAAGGCACTTTCATCGCCCTCCTGTCCTTCTGTACATAAATGATACTCTCCGGATTCTGCTGAAGTTCCTCAATATTCTGATTGACGGACGGCGAGACCACACCTTTTGAATATATCGCAGACACTGCCTCCGCTATGGCAGGAACAGCAGAAGAGCATTCCCCAAGATCGAGGGCGGAAACAGAATAGCTGACCTTGACCGGAATCTTGGCATCCATCCTGTAATAAGGGATTACAGCCGACCCGGCCTTCTCCCTTTCCTCCTGGATCTGCTCATCGGTCTTCAGAACCGGAAAGTCAAACTGGGATATCAATGTCTCATACATCCAAGGCGAACCCTTCCTGTAGTCATAATTGAACTTCGAGCTTTTCGGCATGGTGAACACGACAAGCAGGAAAAGCGCAATCAGCGGAAGATATACCTTGAAATTCTTCGGAAAACTTATCTTCTCCATAATGAACAGATGCTATATTATTAAATTTCAGCAATCATAATGCACAGGCAGTGCCGCCCGGGCCCGCATGACATCTGATTGCTGAAAGATTTCTTTCAACCCTGAAGGTTGTCTTATTTATATTGCTTAAGTCGGACTGCCTTATGCATCGATATTAGCATAATGGGCATTCTGCTCGATGAACTCGCGGCGAGGCGGCACATCATCTCCCATAAGCATAGAGAATGTCCTTTCAGCTTCAGCTGCATTTTCGATCGTGATCTGACGGAGAAGACGCTTTTCAGGATCCATTGTTGTGCTCTGGAGCTGTTCTGCGCTCATCTCTCCAAGACCTTTGTAACGCTGAACGAAGACACCCTTGTCAGTACCCTTTCCAAGCTGGAGCGTAGCTTCCTTGCGCTGCTGCTCTGTCCAGCAGTAGATCTCCTCCTTACCCTTCTTCACAAGGTAGAGCGGCGGAGTCGCAAGATATACATATCCGTTCTTGATAAGGTCGATCATGTAGCGGAAGAAGAATGTGAGGATCAATGTGGCAATGTGGCTTCCGTCCACATCGGCATCGGTCATGATGATGACCTTATGATAACGCAGCTTGCTCAGGTTGAGAGCCTTGCTGTCCTCTTCGGTTCCAACGGTAACGCCGAGGGCTGTGTAGATATTGCGGATCTCCTCACTCTCGAACACCCTGTGCTCCATCGCCTTCTCGACATTGAGGATCTTACCTCGGAGCGGAAGGATGGCCTGGGTCATACGGTCACGTCCCTGTTTTGCAGTACCGCCCGCAGAGTCTCCCTCGACAAGGAAGAGCTCACATATTTCAGGATTCCTTGAAGAACAGTCTGCAAGCTTGCCCGGCATGCCAGCTCCTGACATCACAGTCTTTCTCTGGACCATTTCCCTCGCCTTTCTCGCTGCGTGACGGGCTGTGGCTGCGAGAATGACCTTTTCAACGATCATCTTCGCCTCCTTCGGATTTTCCTCAAGATACTGTTCAAGAGCTGCAGCTGTCGCCTGTGATACGGCAGAAACCACTTCACCGTTTCCAAGCTTTGTCTTGGTCTGTCCCTCAAACTGTGGCTCGGCCACCTTCACAGAAACCACAGCTGTAAGACCTTCGCGGAAGTCATCAGCAGCAAGGTCGAACTTCAGCTTTGCAAGAAGACCAGCCTTGTCAGCATAATTCTTCAAAGTCCTGGTAAGACCCATCTTGAAACCCTGAAGGTGGGTACCACCCTCTATGGTATTGATGTTGTTCACATAAGAATAAATCTTTTCAGTATAGCTTGTGTTGTACTGAAGAGCGATCTCGATCGGAATTATCTTGTCTGTCTCAAGATAGATCGGCGACTCTATAAGCTTCTCCGCTCCACCATCAAGATAGTCCACAAACTCCTTGAGACCATCCTTCGAATAGAACACATCACTCCTGTAATGTGTGGTCTCGAGTTCGTTTCCGTTCTCGTCAATATCGTTCACTAGATTCCTCTTGTCGGTAAGAGACAGCCTGATTCCCTTGTTGAGGTACGCAAGTTCACGAAGACGGGCTGCAAGTGTATCGTACTTATAGATTGTCGTAACCTGGAAGATCTCCGGATCCGGATGGAAGGTCACGATAGTACCGGTATCTTCAGCCTCTCCGACCACTTCAACCGGCTTGTACGGCTTACCCTGGGAGTATTCCTGTACGAAGATCTTGCCCTCACGATGGATTTCGGCCTTCAGATAGTCTGAAAGGGCATTCACGCAGGACACACCCACACCATGGAGACCTCCGGAAACCTTATAACTGTCCTTGCTGAACTTACCGCCGGCATGAAGGACTGTAAGCACGACTTCAAGGGCAGAACGGTTCTCCTTCTCATGCATACCTGTAGGGATGCCTCGTCCGTTATCCTTTACTGTTATCGAATTATCCTCGTTGATGAAGACCTCAATGCTGCTGCAAAAGCCTGCAAGGGCCTCATCAATACTATTATCAACTACCTCATATACAAGATGATGAAGACCTCTTTCACCGATGTCTCCAATATACATCGAGGGTCTTTTTCTTACGGCCTCAAGGCCCTCAAGCACCTGAATGCTATTCGCGGAATACTGTTCCGCTGCAGCATTGTTGATTTCGTTCTCGTTCATTATTCTCTATCTATATCTATTCTTTTTTTCA
Organism: Bacteroidales bacterium; assembly: GCA_017550025.1. Lineage (GTDB taxonomy): Bacteria > Bacteroidota > Bacteroidia > Bacteroidales > UBA932 > Cryptobacteroides. The sequence continues at coordinate 52,163 of JAFYLU010000084.1, forward strand.
CTTAAATCCCGGCCCGGCAAAGCAGGCCGAACAAACGGACAAATATAGCAAATTTTTCCTTAAGATTAAAGCAAATCACGCATAAATTTGCGGATGAATTCCTACAGATTCAGGCAGACTCCGGCAGTGAAATACACCCCGTCCTCGGCATAAAGAAGATTACGCTGGATGGTCATATCGAGAAGATTGCCGCCACGAAGCCATACGGAAAGACTGCTGCTTGTCCTGTATTCAAGATTCAGTCCGAGATCAGCATATCCGGGGACCTTCGCTGCCTGAACGAATCCGTCAGAATACAATACACTTCCCTTTCTGAAAGTCGAGAACTGACAGTCCACCCCTGCATAAAGCCTTTTGTTCCAATTGTATGAAAAGGCAACATCTCCGGCAAGGACAGCAGGAGCAAACATTCCGGGAGCGTCAAGGCCTGTCCATGGACTGCAAAGAAGACTACCGTCAAAACTGAAAGACTCGTCTGTCCAGTTCCAGTCAAGTGCGGCAAAAAGTTTCTGACATGGAGCGTATCCGATTCCCGGAACATATCGGAGTTCGCCTCCGTTTCTGTCACCAGCGACCGCGATCGACTCAAAGGCTTCATTTGCATACAGAGAATAACCCATGCGGAAATCATATCCCAGACGGGCTCCGACCCTTCCTTTCAGACCGACTGCAGCAGAGACTCTTTCGACCGTATTGTCAAGAAGCCCCCAGTGTCCACGACCGTAATTCACATCAAAATGATGATTCCTGGCAAGAAGGGATGCATAGGAATCAAGCCCTGCCCCGCCACCGACTTTGAAATAAGCCTTCATCATATCCTGAATCACTTCATAGCTCACATTGATGTCAGGATATACGACCTGGCCAGGTGTCGTCCTGTACATCAGTGAATCAGGCGAACCTGTTCTGGTAACGGCAGCCACACGGACACCAAGGTCGAAATTCCATGGTCCGCTGCCAAAGACATAATGCGGAACTATCGTAAATTTCGCAACTCCGGCATTGAAGCATCCCGAATAGGAGTTCACATCCACACCAAAGTCAAAAAGCATTCTGCTTTCATCATACAGTCCCATTGCCAGCTGCGCCGCCACCCCGACGACATTTTCCTGCAGTCTGTCGTCCGTATTGCGCACCTTGTCAAGTCCAAGACGATAATCCGCCTTGATGTCGTAAGTCAGAAAACTGTCCGGATCCTTGGATCTGAAACGAAGACCGGCATCCAATCCGTCATAAGATCTCTTATGGAGTGCATCCTTCTGCTGGAGTCCGTAGTAGGCGAAATCAAAATATCCTACACATGTCTCCCAGTCATATCTTCCGTCAACACCGGCAACAGACATCACATCGTAATTATCGCCATAGGAAGACCTCTTATCCTTTCTATCTATCACGACAAGACCCTCCGACTGTTCTGGAAGAGGATCAGCCATTATGCGGTAAGCTCCAATGTACGACCTGTTTGAAGCATGAACATTCAGCTTGAAAGGCCCGTCAGTCAAAGGAGACCAGACGAGATCCAATGTAGGATGAAGCCTGTATCCTGCACCGGCCTTGAGATAGAACTTCGCATCATCTTCCACCCTTCCCACAGGCTGAAGTTCCATGGCATACGGCTTGAATTCGTAGGCTCCCTTATATGGATTATCAAAGACCGAATATTCAAAATCAAGGTCAAAACGCATGACCGAATCAGGCACAGCCATCTCCAATGCCGGCTTATGCACCTCCATGAGCTTGCCTTCATATGCACGGTTGACCTCGACCGTAGGATCCAGATTCTGTCCGTAGGCAGAAAGAGAGAACACCACAGTCACCAGAAAGTATATCAATATGCGTAATTTCATATTCATAATGCGTAAAATGCTTATTTTGACATGATTTCAGATAGTTTTTCCAGACGAAGGGCCACTCCGGCCTGCACATCGTCGTCAGCGCTCTGCGGCTCATAGCCGTCACGCACGCTCTCGAATGTCGCCTTCGCCTGTTCAAGGTCTCCCCTCTCTACAAAGGAGTCACCCAAAGTCACGAAGCTCTTCGCCAGCCAGTAGATCTGACTTGTGCCGGCATCCGAGAATGCATACACCTTATTCTCCACTTCCTCAAAATCACCCTTGTCGTAGCTGTCCTGGATCAGCATATACGCAGCCTCCGCCCCGTAAGGATTGGAAAGGTCTTCCGCCAGTTTGGATAGTATGGCCAGGGCATCATCCCTACGGCTCATCGCAAGATAAGACTTCGCCTTTACATATTGTGCCTCTGACTTCACACCGGCATCAGAACGACTGTCGAAAATCACCTTTTCCGCACTCTTCACAGCCTCATCCCAATTGTGCCACCTGTAAGCCGAACGCATCATTCCCAGAAGCGCCGTATACTTGTTGTTCTCGATAAGTGCGGCAGAATACAAAGACGAATAGCCTCCGTAAGCATCCTCCCACTTCTCCAGCTTGTACGAAAGTTCAGAGAAATTGAGCATCGAAAGTTCCACGAACGACCCCTCACCATGTTCGATCACGCTTCTGTACGAATCGCAGGCCTGATCATATTTGCCTGTATGTCTGTATGATTCTGCAATATAGAAGTCCGCCTTGTACGCATTCCTGCCTTCAGGATATTTTTCAAGGTACGACTGAAGCGAAACCAAAGCCTTCTGATAGTTCTCCGAAAGGAAGATCTGTTCAGCCGAATTGAAGATCATGTCCTCCTTCTCCGAATCGGTCTTGCTGCCTCCCTTTCCTATGCTCTCGATATACGCGATATACTCTTCCGGCTCGTTCTTTATCTGATAGATAGCCTCGATGGCTGCCAATGCATCTTCAGAATATCCGGACAACGGCATTTCCTCTACCACAGTCCTGTAATATGCCAACGCATCCTTGTACTGTGACTGATTTCTTGAGAGAGAACCCATCTCTATATATGCCCTTGCAACAAAAGTGCTGTCCTTCACAGTATCGGCAAGAGTCCTGAAACACTCGAACGCCTTGTCATCTTCATACTTTGAGACATATGCACGACCGAGTTCGAAAAGAGCCTCCGGATAGAACTTCGCCGTTGCGGAAGCCGTCCTGACATTCGAAAGCAGCTCGATCTTCTTGTCCATATTCTTGTCGAGGCCGTACGACAGAGCCGCCTGATAATACGGATAAATGTCATCGGCATTGAAGTAATCCGCAAGCACGACATCATAAGCCTGACATGCCGCCTTGTAGTCCTTAAGCATGAAATGACAGTCCGCCGTCCTCAAGAGGGCATCCTTGCGATATGTCACCTGGCTCTCCGAAAGATATCCGGCAAACCATTTCATAGCCGCCTCATAATCATCTTTCTTGAAATGGCAGTATGCTATGTTGTACGGTATCAGGTAAGATTCCGCCTGACCGAACAATGCCGACGTGTTGTAAAGGTCCGTGTAGACATTGAGGGCTTCCTGATACTGGTCATTCCTGTAATAGGACTCTGCAAGCCAGAAACGGGTGAGCTGATTGAAACGGCTTCCCCTTTCCGAATAATATGCCGCAGCCTTGAGGCAAGGGATGGCAAGTCTATATGAACCGTTCCTGACAAGCTGATCCGCACGCAGATAATTGGCTTTCATATAGTTGGCGACCATATCATCATCAAGTTCGTCAATCTTGTCATATGCATTCACCGCACCCTCATAATCGCGGTCATGGAGAGCCGCCACAGCTATATAGCTGTTGATCTTATCCTCCTGTTCCTTTGCCGGATATCGTCTGATGTATTCATTGAATACAGATGTATCCGTATTGATGTCGAAGGCAAGCTTCGCCCAGTTGAAATATGCATCTTCCGTGATGACCTTGTCGAAGCCGGCCGCAGCAGCTTCCTTGAACGCCTCAAGAGCTGCAACCTTGTTATGAGTCTGGATATAGCAGAAACCAAGATGATAATTCGCGATCTGTCCGAGAGAGTCGGTGCGGTCCGTCATATTCGAATAGCTCTCTATGGCTCCCGCATAATCGTCTACGGCATACAGGATCGAACCGCTGAAGAACCAGTCTGACCTTGTCTTCCTGTCCTTGCCGGCACCCGAACCGAGGTCATGATATTTCAAAGCCTTGTCAACATCTCCGAGAACAAGATGAGACTCCGCTATGATTCTCGCAAGGTGCTCCTTACGGTCAGAAGGGACACTTTCATACATAGCGTCACCTTTCTCAACGACATACCCGTGGTCCTTCTGCATGAAGCGGCATTCAAGGATATAATACTCCGCCACATCCCTGAACCTTCCGTCAAGGGAAGCGAGCTCCAGCCACTCCTGCGCCTTCTTGAAATCACCCTGTCCGTAACGGATATAGCCCAGCGCATATCTTGCAGGTGCAGTATAATCCGAAAGCGGCCGTCTGGCACACTCGGTAAAAAGGGCTTCCGCCTTTTTGAGGTCACCGGTCTCAAGCGAGCAGTATGCTCTTTTGAAGACATACTCGTCACGCTGCCTCTTCATCAGTTCATCTGCATCGATCACATCGAAATATGTCAACGCCTTGCCATAAATGCCATGATCGAAAAGATTCAGTGCATGGTGATATTCGAGCTGAAGGGCCAAAGGGGAATGCGACTCCTCAGCAATGAACGCATGCATCCTGGCCTCATAGCCGGGAACGTCCATTACAATGTCGTTCAGAACTGACAGTCCTTCAGCCTCTCCCCCTCCGGAAAGAAGGGACAATTCATCCAGAACTGCAGACGAGCGTGCAGTCATACCCATGTCTTTAAGACGGAGGGCTTCCCTCAATTCTGTCCTGTCATATCGTGCGAGCCTTCTTGAAGTCCCGTCATCACCGGCATAAAGAGCTGCTGATGACAAGATGCCGGCCGCAACGGCAATCAATATAGTTTTCTTATTCATGATCTGACTAAAATTTCACAAATTTAATGAATTTTCCACTATATTTGTGTGATATATAACATTTTTTGAGCATGGAATCCAACAAAGCACTGATATCATTCAAGGGCGCAGACATCCTCAACGGAGAGGCCACAGTCATCTACGGACTTGATATGGAAATATATCCCGGAGACTTCGTATATATCGTAGGAAAGGTCGGCACGGGAAAGACTTCGATAATCAGGACAATCATAGCGGAAAACGCACTCGAGAAGGGTACAGGCGAGGTCTGCGGCTACAGTCTCAACGGCATCAGGGAAAAGGACATCCCATATCTGCGAAGAAAAATGGGCGTGGTGTTCCAGGATTTCCAGCTGCTCATGGACAGAAGTGTCGAGGACAATCTGGACTTTGTTCTGAAGGCCACCGGATGGAAGAACGAGAAGGAGGCTTCGGACAGGATACAGCAGGTGCTTGAGGCCGTAGGAATGGAAAGGAAGGCTCACAAGATGCCTCATCAGCTTTCGGGCGGAGAGCAGCAGCGCATTGCGATAGCTCGTGCACTTCTGAACGACCCGCAGGTCATAATTGCGGACGAGCCTACAGGCAACCTCGACGAGGAGACTGCAGACGGCATCATGAAGCTGCTCACCGGAATCAACAGAGAGAAAGGAACCGCCATCGTGATGGTCACCCACAACAGACAGATCTTCGAGAGATATCCCGGCAGGGTAATGTTGTGTCAGGACGAGACCTGCACCGAACAGGGAAACGACGAGGCAATTGACATCGAACTGACTTTCTGACATGGAGACTAAAGACAGATTCGCAAAGATAACAGACTGGTTTTCAAGGAATATGGAAATTGCGGAAACAGAGTTGCACTACGACTCCCCCTTCCATCTCCTGATTGCAGTGATACTGTCCGCACAATGCACGGACAAGCGCGTCAACATGCATACGCCGCAGATATTCACACGGTTTCCCGACCCGGAGAGCCTGGCAGCGGCATCATTTGAGGAAGTATACGGGCTCATCAGCTCCATATCATTCCCGAACAACAAGGCAAGGCATCTGATAGGAATGGCACAGAAGCTTGTGTCGGATTTCGGCAGCACGGTCCCTTCCGAAACAGAAGATCTCGAGAGCCTTCCCGGAGTAGGCAGGAAAACAGCCAATGTCATAGCTTCCGTGATTTACGACAAGCCCGTCATAGCAGTAGACACACATGTGTTCAGGGTATCGCGCAGGCTTGGCCTCTCCGATGGCACCACCGTAGAGGCCGTAGAGAAAGATCTGACCGAAGGATTTGCAGAAGAATTGAGGGCGAAGGCACATCACTGGCTCATCCTCCACGGCAGATATGTATGCACTGCCCGAAAGCCAAGATGCCAGACATGCGGGCTGCAGGACTATTGCAGGGAATATGTTTCCGAAAACCTCAGCCTATGATGCACATTCTCCCGGTTGAAAACGGAGCGGACCTGCCCGAAACCTTCACAGACCCTTTCCGATATGCACCCCACCCTCTTGTGAGGAAGGCAGCAGACGAGCTGATCGGCAGGATTGAATCCTCATCCGAACTGTCATCCGCTTTTTCCGAAGGAAAGATGGTCGGAGTACTTATTGTCTCCGACAAGGGAGGCAACATAGGCTATCTTGCTGCATTTTCGGGTAATGCAGGGGGGCGAAGCAATCTGGAAGGATTCGTACCTCCGATATACGACCTGCTTTCACCGGACGGATATTTCAAGAGAGAAGAAGCGAGAATCACGCATCTGAACCATCAGATAGCCGTTCTTGAAGGCTCCGAAGGACTGGCCAGGGCCAAAGAAGAATTAGAGGCATGCCTGCTGGCGCGAGATGAGGAAACAGGGCTTATGAAAGCCTGTATGGCTGTTTCGAAACGGGAGAGGGACTATCAGAGAAGCCAGACCGACAACCCGTCCGAACTTTCTGCCCTGATACGGGAAAGCCAGCATGAAAAGGCGGAATTCAGAAGGTTAAGGCTCGGATGGGAAGAAAGAATATCCCTGGTCAGGGAAGAACTCAAGAGCATGGAGGAAGAGATACGGTGGCTTAAGGAGAAAAGGGCCGCCATGTCGGACGAACTCCAGAAATGGATATTCAGCAGATATATCGTCCACAATGCCTGCGGAGAAGAGAAATCCATCGGAGATATATTTGCAGATGCGGGGCTTGTTCCTCCGGGAGGTACCGGGGAATGCGCTGCTCCCAAACTGCTTGAACATGCATACAGGAACGGATTCAGGCCTTTGGCAATGGGAGAGTTCTGGTATGGCACCTCCCCATCTGCAGCTGTACGTACTCACGGGCATTTCTACCCTTCGTGCACAAGCAAGTGCGGTCCCCTTCTTGGCTTCATGATGAAAGGTCTTGCCTTTGAAAAGGCCACACAATGCCACGAAATCCCTGAAGTCATTTTTGAAGACGAACTCATAACAGCAGTCTCAAAACCCTCCGGAATGCCTTCGGTCCCAGGTCTTGACGGCAGGAAATCAGCATTTGAAATCATCATGGAAAGTCATGGAGAGCTTCACTCCGTACACAGACTGGACATGGATACCTCCGGCATCATCCTGTTTGCAAAGACAGCTGAAGCCGCAGCAGACCTTCAGCGTCAGTTTGAAGAGCACAGCATCAGAAAGACGTATATGGCAAGGTTATCTCATGCCACTGAAGGAAAGCCTCTCAAGACCGGCGACAAAGGCCGGATCAGTCTCCCGTTGAGTCCGGATTACGACGAAAGGCCAAGGCAGAAAGTGGACCAGGCCCAGGGAAAGCCATCCGACACGATTTACGAGGTTGTTTCCGAAAACAGAGACGGAAGCATTGACGTAATTTTCCATCCTCTTACCGGCCGCACCCATCAGCTCCGCGTTCACTCCTCCCACATCCTCGGGCTTGGCCATCCGATAGTCGGAGACCTTCTGTACGGAGGCTCTCCTGCCTCGCGCCTGCACCTGCATGCTGCAGAAATCACTTTCCGCAATCCAGCCACAGGCACGCTCCTTTCGCTTACCGCTCCCTGCACATTCTGACAGGCCGGCAAACAAAACCACGCCCGGACCAAGACGGCAAAAAGGTAAAAAAAATCGGCCCACAGTATCCTGTGAGCCGATGTCCCATATGTCTTGGAAGAATTACTTCTTCTTTGCGTATCTCTGATAGAATTTGTCAACGCGACCTGCAGTGTCGACGAGCTTCATCTTACCAGTGTAGAATGGGTGAGATGTGTTAGAGATTTCAAGTTTTACAACTGGGTACTCAACGCCCTCGATCTCGATGGTCTCCTTTGTGTTCGCGCATGAGCGTGTGATGAACACAATGTCATTTGACATATCCTTGAAAGCTACAAGACGGTAGGTTTCGGGATGTATACCTTTCTTCATAATGCTATATAAATTTAGTTAACTAATTTTGCGGCGCAAATATAGGATTAATTTTCCAATCAGACAACATCTTTTCAAAAAATTATTTGATTCTATAAGGCTGGTCATCATAGAGCATGAATTTCTTCGCCTTCCTGATCCATTTCTGTTCCTCGACCTTGATATGTTCGCGCGCATCTTCCCATGAAACCTCTCCATTCACATAGCCCAGGAGCACGGGATCGGAAAGTTTTGCCTCAAACCCGTCTTCAAGTCTGAATTCCTCATAATTATCCTTGAAGAAACGTATCAGCTGAAGGGTGTGCATCAGGGAATGGTACTCTACTCCAGGCTCTCTCATAAGCTGATAACCAAAGCATTTCTGCCCCTGATACCTGCCGCATGAAGGTGTGAACGAGCAAGGACGAAGCATGATGCCCTCCGCCACAGGCAGGACATCTCTGGAAGCCGTCTTCACATAAGGAGCACCGAAATACTCGTAAGGGCGGGCCGTACCGATTCCCGGAGTTATGTTGGTATTGTTCCAGAGTCCGCCTCCGCTGTAGACATCACAGGTGAAAAATCCTGGGACATCCGAAGCCGGGGCAATGGTCCATGGCATCAGCTGGTGATTCGAATCTGTTGCAAGAGCCGAAACGACATGAAGGGCAAACTTGCCGCCGATCTCATGATAATAGAGGTTTGCAAGCTCTCCGAGCGTAAGTCCGTGCCTGTGCGCCACCTTTGGAACAAAAGCCTCCTGTTCGGCTGACGGCATGGTACCTTCCACGATTCTGCCTGCAGGATTGTTATGATCCACTATATATAAGGAAGGAGCATCATCCTTCATCGCCTTCAAGGCATCCATAAGCTTGAAGACATCTTTGGTATAGTTGAAGTATCTGGCGCCGACATCCTGTATCTCGACCACAACGGCATTCAGGCCATTGAGGTCATCGGCTGAAAACTTAATATGGTTGGTTAGCGGAGTCAGCTCTGTATCACGCGGATTGAATATCACCGCAAGGTTACCTCTCTCACGGAATATGTCATACATATAACGGCCTCGCTCGGTATCCCAGCAGTTCTGGGTGCAGAAGCAACCTACACGACCTTCATGCAGGGCCTTGTCAAGCTGGTCTTCCAATGATGTGGTTCTGAATGAAAACATAGAGATCTTTATGGTATTGTCTATGAAAGAATAGAGTCAGCAATGGCGATCACCTGCTGTGCAAGTGCGTCTGCAGCCTCTTTTGAAGCCGCTTCTGCATATATACGTATGATCGGCTCGGTATTGGACCTGCGCAGATGAATCCATTCCTTTCTCGATTCGAATGAAATCTTAACTCCGTCGATGAGGTTTATATCTTCAGACGCATAGACTTCCTTGACCTTGTCAAGAATCCTGTCGATCAATGCGCTGTCCGAAAGCTCGATCTTGTTCTTTGCTATCACATATCGCGGATATGTTGAAAGAAGTTCCGAAACCTTCATCTTCCTGTATGCAAGGTTTGTAAGGAAAAGCGCCACACCCACCATCGCGTCACGTCCGTAATGCAGGGCCGGATATATCACGCCTCCGTTTCCTTCTCCGCCGATCAGTGCGCCGCATTCCTTCATTCTCGTGGTGACATTCACCTCACCGACCGCAGCCGCAGAATACGAACCGCCATATTGCTCCGTCACATCACGAAGTGCTCTTGAAGATGAAAGATTCGAAGAAGAAGTCAACGAATATGGGGCAGCCGCCTCTTCTGCAGTAATACCCTTCTCCCGAGCCTGACAGCAGACTCTTGAAAAAAGATAATCAGCCACGCTGACAAGAGTATATTCCTCTCCGAAAGGCTGTCCGTCTTCACATATCAAGGCCAGACGATCCACATCCGGATCAACGGAAATTCCGAGGTCAGCGCCATTATCCACAACAGCCTCGCAAAGTTCCGTAAGGTTAGACGGCAGAGGTTCCGGATTATGGGCAAACTCGCCTGTAGGCTCGCAATTGACACATACGCATTCGACTCCGAGTCTCTCGAGAAGTCGCGGCATTATGATTCCTCCTACCGAATTGACTGCATCAAGAGCGACCTTGAATCCTGCAGCTCGCACGGCCTCGGCATCAACTGCAGGCAGAGCCAGCACGGCGTCAAGATGTGCATCGGTAAAATCCTTGTCCTCCATATATCCCAGGGAGTCCACATCTGCAAAACAGAAATCCTCCTGCGCAGCGCATTCGAGGATAGCCTTTCCTTCTTCCGCATTGAGGAATTCCCCCTTCTCGTTAAGAAGCTTCAGGGCATTCCACTGCTTCGGATTATGAGATGCAGTCAGGATGATACCGCCGTCAGCCTCCTCGAAGACGACAGCCATCTCTGTTGTCGGAGTGGAAGCAAAGCCGGCCTTTACCACATCCACACCACACGAAACGAGGGTTCCGCAGACAAGCTGCTCAACCATATCTCCGGAAAGCCTTGCATCCTTTCCTACAACGACCTTATATCTTTCGCCTGAAGGTTTAGGAAGGCGTTCCTTCATCTTCACGCTATATGCATATGTAAACTTCACGATATCTATCGGGGTCAGGGCCTCGCCGGGAGCACCTCCGATGGTACCGCGGATTCCTGATATGGATTTTATCAATGTCATAACTCTGTCCTTTTTTAGAAAGTCCGCAAAATTAAAATTTTATGGCAGCAATTACAAATTAAATATTACTTTTGCAGCCGCAAAGAAAATGACAATGAAAGCAATCTGGACTATACTTCTGCTCATCGCATCGAATGTGTTCATGACATTCGCATGGTACGGACACCTGAAACTTCAGGAAATGAAGATATCTTCAAACTGGCCGCTTATCGCCATCATCCTTTTCTCATGGGGAGTCGCATTCTTCGAATACTGTGCCCAGGTTCCGGCGAACAGGATCGGATTTACAGAAAACGGAGGTCCGTTCAACCTCATGCAGCTGAAAATAATCCAGGAAGTGATATCCCTTACAGTCTTCACTATCCTCGCGACTGTGATGTTCAAGGGCCAGCCATTGCAATGGAACCATTTTGCAGCTTTCCTATGCCTCATTTTGGCCGTATTTTTCGTATTTTTGAAATAAAACTGCACTTTTTCGCAAAAAGTCGAGAAAAAATTTGGAAGTATAAAAAATATGCGTACCTTTGCAATCGCAAAACGAAAAACGGTCGGTTCGTATAACGGTTAGTACTCAAGATTCTCAATCTTGCAATAGGGGTTCGATTCCCCTACCGACTACCAAAAGAGGTCAGCTTCGGCTGGCCTTTATTCATTTACGGCATCCATGAAAACAAATCCATGTTCAGAAAGATCGTCATAGCTTCAGACTCCTTCAAAGGATCGTTGAGTTCCGCCCAGGTCGCTGATGCTGCAGCCCTCGGCATCATGGAGTCGATTCCCGGATGCATAGTGGACAAGATATGCATAGCAGATGGCGGAGAAGGCACTGCAGCTGTCCTGACAGAAGCCCTGAACGGGCAGTCTCGTCAGATCGAAGTGCACGATCCTCTCGGAAGACCTGTCAAGGCCGTCTATGGAATAATCAATGATAGCAGAAATCCCGTTACTGCCGTGATGGACATGGCACAGGCAAGCGGACTGACGCATCTGGACCCGTCAGAAAGAAATCCCATGCTCACTTCCACCTACGGAACAGGCGAAATGATAGCAGATGCATTGAAAAGAGGATGCAGAAGATTCCTCATGGGAATCGGAGGCAGTGCCACCAACGACGGAGGTACCGGCATGCTCGAGGCCCTCGGCTACAGATTTCTTGACACCGAAGGAAATATGATCAGGAATTGCTGCGGCGGAATCCTCGGAAAGATCGCAGACATTGACGACAGATACGCTCTTCCGGAACTGAAAGATGCCGAATTCATCATAGCCTGCGATGTGGACAGCGTATTCTATGGTCCGGAAGGGGCGGCACGCATATTTGCCCCGCAGAAAGGTGCGGATCAGCACATGGTAGGAATGCTCGAAGAGGGAATGAAATCATTTGCAGGAGTCGTAAAGGAAAAATACGGCACAGACCTGTCATCTTTCAAAGGTTCCGGAGCTGCAGGAGGGCTTGGAGGGGCATTCCTTGCATTCTTGAATGCCTCACTCAAGAAGGGTATCGACATGGTCCTTGACAACGTAAGATTCGACCAGAGGATCCTTGGCGCAGACATGGTAATCACTGGTGAAGGCAGGATAGACAGCCAGACTTCAAAAGGAAAGGCCGTCTCCGGAGTGCTGGCAAGAGCTTCCCGCGCAGGAATCCCCGTAGTCGCCATATGCGGAATCTGCGACCTTCAGGACAAGAGCATCGATGGATTCAAGGCAATACTCCCCATATCGCCACGTCCTTCTGACGATATCGGATTGTCCGCAGCAATGGACAGTTCAACAGCCTTTGAAAATGTCAGAAAGACTGTATCCACAATGCTGTTTACAAGGGATTTTTAGTATTTTTGCAAACGTTAATCAGAAATCAGACAATATGATCAAGTCAATGACAGGCTACGGCAAGGCCGAAGCCATACTCGCGACGGGCAAGATTACCGTAGAAGTCAGATCGCTCAACGGCAAGACAGCGGACATCAGCATCAAGACATCGATGCTGCCGAAAGACAAGGAAATCACCGTACGACATAAGATAGCAAACGAACTCACCAGAGGAAACATCGATTTCTTCGTGACTTTCGAGCCTAATGCAGCCGACAGCGCCAAAAAGATCAACATGGACCTGGCGATGGAATATTATCAGCAGATAGACCAGCTTGCAGGAAAGATCGGGGCACAGAACCTCCAGCTTCAGAATCCTAACGACCTTCTCGCCATGATCCTCCGTATGCCTGAAGTCATGGACGCGAAGAAGCAGGATGTCATCACAGACGAAAACTGGCCTGTTGTAGAGGCATGCATCGACGAAGCACTGAAGAACATAAACGAATTCCGTTCACAGGAAGGAGTGATATTATATAACGACGTAACCGAGAAAGTCAACAATATCCTCGAGTTCTCAAGGCAGGTCGAGCAGTTCGAAAACGAACGCATCGAAACGATCAGAGAAAAAATTTTGAACCGTTTTGCGGAACTTAAGGCAGAGCCGGACCAGAGCCGCCTCGAACAGGAGATGATCTTCTACATCGAGAAGCTCGACATAAACGAAGAAAAGGTCCGTCTGCGCCAGCATTGCAACTATTTCCTCGACACTATCGCAAATGAAGTGAATCCTGGCAAGAAGCTCGGCTTCATCGCCCAGGAGATGGGACGCGAGATCAATACGACCGGTTCAAAGGCAAACCACACTGAAATCCAGAAGATTGTCGTAAAAATGAAGGACGAGCTGGAGAAGATCAAGGAGCAGAGCCTTAACATATTATAATTCAACCATATGAGACCTATCATATTTTCAGCGGCAATACTTTTGTCGGCAGGTCTCCATGCACAGGACATCAAAGATACCGGCAGTTTTCCTACAATGAAGGAGATTCCTGCCGGTTATTTTTGGATGGGGTCTGAAGGCTGGGGACATAATTACGATGAATCTCCTGTCCATAAGGTGACATTCACCGAAGGGTTCCAGATGAGCATATCGGAAATCACCAATGCCCAGTACGAGGCCTTCAGGCCGGAGCACAAGGAAATGAGGGGCAAAGGAGGTTTCTCTTCAGGAGATGACGAGGCCGTTGTGCAGGTCTCATATGAAGATGCGGCAGCCTACTGCAGATGGCTTTCCGAGAAGACCGGCAAGGCATACAGGCTCCCTACAGAAGCGGAATGGGAATATGCCTGCAGGGCGGGAACATATACGAGATACTATTCCGGAGACTGGGTGACCGGAGCCATGGAGAAGCATCAGCAGACAGAGAGGGACCTCGTACCCGTTTGTCTCAAGGTGATGCAGTCGGAACCGAACGCTTTCGGCCTTTATGACATGCATGGAAACGTGGAGGAATGGTGCATGGACTGGTACGGCCCATACGTAGCCGCTGACCAGACAGACCCAGCAGGCCCTTGCGAAGGCATTTTCAGAGTCACAAGAGGAGGCAGCCACAACACTCCTCACGACTTCCTCCGCAGCGCGAACAGATCCGCTGCAATACCCTCCGACAGACACAGCCAGATCGGATTCAGAGTCGTAATCTCCGACGCGGAGCTGCAGAACGAAGACACCGTACATAAAGAAAACAGGAACATTAGGCAGAGGGCGGCGAAGTGGCAGACAAAGGAAAAGGAAGCCTTCTGGAATGTTCCCGCACCTTACATCATCAGGCCGCAGGACAGCACCCCTTTCTACAGGCACAATCACCAGCCAGCCGTGACATGGTGTCCTAACGGGGACCTTCTCGCCATATGGTTCTCCTGCGATGCAGAAAACGGAAGAGAAATGGCGGTGTTAAACTCAAGATTGAGAAAAGGATGCAAAGAATGGGACGAAGCAGAGCTTTTCTTCATCGTACCTGACAGAAACCTCACCGGCTCTTCCCTCCTCACCCTTGAAGACGGAAGCATAATGCACATAAACGGAGTTTCCAATGCCGGAGACTGGCAGAATCTCGCCATGGCAGCAAGGATAAGCCACGACAACGGAAAGACATGGTCCGCACCAGAACTCATCGCCCCGGAACACACGAAAAGGCATCAGGTCATAGCCGGTCCGATAATCACTTCAGACGGACGCATCATCCAATGCTGCGACGCCGGAGCCGGAAGCCATGACGGAACTGCCATCCACATCAGCAGCAACGGCGGAAAGACATGGTCCGACCCATGGGACGGCTCTCCCCTCCCCGAATTCACAGACGGTGGAACAGGAAGCACAATAGCTGGAATTCACGCCGGACTTGTGGAGCTTAAGGACGGTTCCCTTATGGCTCTCGGCAGAGGCAACAGCATAATCGGCAAGGACGGAAGAAAGCATATGCCTATGAGCATTTCCTCTGACGGCGGAAAGACATGGACATACCACGCTTCCGAGCTCCCTCCTGTCGACGGAGGACAGAGACTCGTGCTGAAAAGGCTTGCCGAAGGCCCTCTGATGCTTGTTTCGTTCACCGACCACCCGCAGAGAACGCCGGAAGACGAGCGCGGAATCATGTTCGGTGACAAGAAGGGATACGGAATGTATGTGGCCCTTTCATTTGACGAAGGAAAGACATGGCCTGTAAAGAAGCTCATGACAGACGGTGTGGAGAGAATGCTGGACGGAGGCGCATGGACAAGCCAGTTCATCATGGATGAGACTCATGCCGAGCCAAGAGGCTACCTTGCCTGCACCCAGTCTCCTGACGGAACCATCCACATACTTTCAAGCAGGCTCCACTACTCATTCAACTATCTTTGGATAATGGAATAACCGGCAGCCTCATCCGGATGGCCAGAAGGACGTCTCGCGGAATACAACCCGCTGCAGCGGGTCAACGCTCGGCGTCTCTTCTGGCCATCCGGGATTTCGTCAACACATGATATATTTTCTTCATAACGGACAATACACGTATTTATAGAAGTATTTTGTAAGTTTGCAAGGAAATATCTCTACAGCAAATACCTTAAACATATGAAACACATTATAAGTATAATTGCATCTGTTCTTTGTGTGTGTTCATGCTCACTGTTTGACGACCTCGGCGGGCTGGACATTGACGAAATTCTCAAGCCTTCGGATTATGGAGAGTTTGTTCTGCAGGAAAATGTGATTTTCCTTTCGGAATCATTCGAGAATCATCTTGATGTCATCGACAGTCTGACCATCAAGATCAAGAATTCAATACCGGAGGAATACATTCCGCAAAACGGTGACATCATCTACTGCATGAAGACTGCCAACAGTCCATATGGCTTCATCGGACGTGTGATTGGCATCAACCCTGGTTTGAACTCCGCCACATACAGAACCGAAAGTGTCGACCTGACTGATATTTTCAAGGAACTTCATATCAACTCAAGCATTCCTATACCAGAAGACATGAAATACCTCATTGATTCTGACGGCAACCACATTGACGTCACACACGAGTCAAGTGAGGTATGGGATCGCATCACCGCCTCTCCGCAAGACACGTCAGACGTGGCGAATGCTGAAACCAAGGTTCAGGCATCCAACACTGTTGCACACACATTAGGAATCGGTATCGAGAACGACTACTTTGATGGAAAGTTATATGTCGGCTTATCTGCAACCGTAAACATCGACATATCTGATGGAAAGCTGAATGATTTAAGTTATGAGATCTCAAGGAGAAGCGGTATTGAAGGTAATCTGAAAGTGTCACGTGAAAGCAAGAAGAGTGACAAGATCAAGATTCTCGAGAAAACGGTCATGCTCCCTGGAGCTATAGCGGTCGGCCCTCTTCTTCTGACAACAGATCTGCATTCTGAAGCCGGCTTTATAGTAAACGGAGAGGTCACTTTGCAAGGAGGAATGAGCTATGAATTTGAAAGCTGCACATACAGATACTCCTATAATGATGGAAAACCAATAGCAGAGAACCTGACATACAACTCGGAGAACAACAGATATTTTATGTTGTCTAAATTTGAGGCGACAGCAGGAGTAGGCATGTATGAGGAGATAGCCCTTGAAATGGCTTTATACCACAGGAACCTGTTAGCTTTAGGTGCAAGTGCAGATGCCTCCTTCGTCACATCCATTAACGCAGAGATCTCATTTGATTCTGAAGAACTTCTGAATCTGAATCCATCGATAAAGGTCACTCCGGAACTGACAACTGGATTATACTGCCATAGCAAGCTTTTCAAGAAAATCAGCGGAGACGATGAAAGATTCGGAATGTTCATAAGACATCAATTAGGAGAGTTTGAGGTCAAGCTGTTCCCGGAATTCATCAACACCCAGACAGAAAAGATAAACGGGAAAATCAGATCAACAACTCAACTTGTAAAGAACAATCTGGTCAGGACCAAAGAGGAAGGATTTGCTCTTTTCAAGAAAAACGACGACACCACCCCACTGGAACATAAAAAACTCGAAATTACTTCGACTAAAGCAGGCGGGTCAGAAGGCAGTTCAACATTTGACATCGACAATCCTGATGAATACATCACCAAGCCATATGTAATCGCAGACGGTAAATATTTTTACCTGAGCGACAACCGCTGGGTCGACCTCGGTCTCCCTTCCGGCATCCTTTGGGCCGCTTACAATGTCGGAGCCACCTCTCCAGAAGAATATGGTGGGTATTATGCTTGGGGAGAGACGGAGGAGAAAGATGTTTATACATATGAAAATTATTCTTATTGCTACTGGCACACGAATGGCTTTTGGGTGTGCTCTACTCTTTTAGATGACATAAGTGGTACTGAATATGATGTAGCACACATTAAATGGGGGGATGGAGCAAGGATTCCGACAAGTGACGATATGTATGAATTTATAAATTTATGTACTTATAAAGAAGGCATGCATAATGGAGTTACCGGGGCATATTGCACAGGTCCTAATGGTAATTACATCTTCATCCCGTTTGGAGGAGTGTACAGTCCGGATAAATTACACGAAGGCAAAATTGGCTTTTTATGGACAAGTACCGATCATACAGAATACTTAAGAAGAGGGGCGATAGTTATTGGGGACCCTGATGACCCGTGGGATGATTCTGGTAAACTTTTTGACACAGCTTATCACCTTGTAGGACAAAGTGGCATGTCTGTCCGTCCTGTCAAAGACAAAGAACAAGAGGACAAAAACTAAAGAGCTAAAAATTTATTCTGCACATTACTTATGAACAGACTATTTGCTTTTGCTTTACTTTTTGCGATTCTTATGTTATCCGTATCCTGCAACTGCAAGGATAATGGATATGATTTGGATGATCTTCCGGAAATTGAAGGATTTGACCATCCTATAACTGAAACAGAAGACGAATACAGCGTTACGTTTCAATACAAAGAAGGAGTAACCGTTCTGGACGAAAGCAGATTGGAATATCTCGTTAAAGTCGAGGCTGACACCATCCTATATTTTTCATCCGGAATCCCAACCGAGATATACCCCAAAGAAGGAGATGTCGTTACTGCACGAGTATCCGACAAAACACCATATGGATTAGGAAACAAGGTGGTGAGCGTTGTGGATATTGATGGAATGACTAAAGTAATTACTACCCATGCCGACTTGGACGAAATCTTTGAAGAGTTGACATGGGAGTATAATGGCACGCTGACGGATTCTTTGCTGGAAGGTTATACTGATGAGGACGGCAACTTTATCAAACCGTCGTATGTCTGGTATAACGAAGATACCGGTGAGTATCATTCAGAAGCAACAAGGGGTACTATTGGAGGTAGAAAACTAGTGTCGTGGCCATTTAAGTTCAACGAAGACAAACCATTCAAGATTCCAAAGATTGAAGGTTCTGTATATGTAGGTGCATTTGTTCATTGCAGCGGAGATGTCAAGAACAATGATTTCGAGTTTTATGTCGAACCGATCATTGGAGCAGATACTGAACTCGAGGCTGGTCTGATATACGAACCGAACATCTGGCAGGACATGTTTGAATGGAGGCTGTTTAAATTGAAGGACAAGGCCAAAGGATACATTCAGCTGGGCCCATTGACATTGCGTCCTTATGTTGACATTGAAGCCTACTTCAGTGCAGCGGCATCAGGAACAGTCGGTCTTGAAGTGGGAAAGACTTTTTCAGCAAGAATAGGATACAGCCAGACACGCGGATGCTATATACAGAACACAACTGCAAGTGGAAAAGAGAACAAGTTCTTAAAGTCCGTCAAAATGATTGACGGCAACTTGGGACTTAAGTATAAATGTAAGTTTGATGTGGGATGTGGCTTGTACACCAAGAATGTTGCTATTGAGATCAACCCATGGTTCGAGTATTCTCTTGGCACTGAGATGCGTCTAACATTTGAGAAGGAGGAGGAGGAGAAGCCGTTACAGAAAGATATAAAGGTGTTCTTTGACATCAATGTAGGTGCTGATGGAAGAATGGTAGTTGATTGGTTCGGCAACCTAAAACTATCTCCGAAGTTAGAGTTCATCAACACCAATATCGCACATTTTGAGGACCCGCTGATCCCGACAGTCGCAAAGGGCACATTCAGCTCCAAACAAAATGGTTCTTCTGTTGAATCAAGTTTCAGCGTGACCGGAGGATTGCTTTCTTGCATAATGGATATTTATCCAGGAATAGCTGTTTACGAGAAAGACAAAACAATCAAGACTCAATTATACGACACAAAAACTCAATGGAGAGATACGATCCCGGCATCATACGCCATCTATGGATTGGATGATAAGGTTTCGTACTCTGTACGTCCTATTGCGAGAATCTTCGGACACGATGTAGAGCTAGACAAAAATGAAGACCGCTGGGTCGACCTCGGGCTCCCTTCCGGCATCCTCTGGGCAGCATACAATGTCGGCGCCACCTCTCCGGAGGAGTATGGCGGATATTATGCTTGGGGAGAGACGGAGGAGAAGAGCTACTACAATGATGTGTATAATGAGCACTATAATCCATCAAAGGACAACTATACTTTCATAGGAGATGACATCAGCGGAACGCAGTACGATGTTGCACACGTGAAATGGGGTAATGGAGCGAGGATGCCAAGACTTTCTGAGATAGAAGAACTCCTCAATAACTGTTCGTGGTCTATCAATACATTCAACGGAGTATCTGGCATGACAATTTCTGGTCCAAACGGCAAGAATATATTCCTACCATTTGCCGGACATCGCTATAACGACTATATCAACAATGACGGAGTTTGTGGATATTATTGGTCAGGTAAACTCGGATATGACAATAATGACAATGACGATGCTTTGTGTATATATTTCAGTATCGACGGCCATAAATATGTAAGAGAAGACGAGCGTGCATGTGGCTTCCCAATTCGTGCTGTCAAAGACAAATAGAAACACCGCTGCGAAACACCGGCGGTTCCCTCCGATGGGCAGAAGGTGAGTTGAGCGTTGACCCGCGGCAGCGGGTTGTATTCCGCGAAACGACCTTCTGCCCATCGGTGGGAATGAATGCACCATCAATCTATCGTCAGGACCGTTGTCATACACCTTGACGAAAAATAGGAGGATTCTTTGTCAAGGTGTGCCGTTTATCGTTCAAAATTCCGTTTTCAGGGCATACCTTGACAAGAAAACAGCTATTTCTTCGTCAAAGTAGTGTGTAGCTACCCCGATGACATAAGTACTGATAGATTTTCTGTTAACCGGATAAGGCTGTTGGAATGTCTCTAACCTAGGCAGACAGTGATTACTACCAGAATTATGATCGAACTGAAAAAAGAAAAGAGGCTGACCTGAAAGTCAATTTCGGACTTTATGGTCAACCTCTTTTTGGCTTTTAATGCTCGTGGTCGTGATCATGTATCACATCCCTCGGTGTATCGTTTGTCAGGAGCTTGCCCTGATATTCTCCGGTAAGGGTCTTCAGGAACGAAGTGATCTGTGCGACCTCTGTGTCAGTAAGGTCGACTCCGCTCTGGTAGGTACCCATGTCGCGAACAGCATCCTCGAGAGTCTCGCGTGTTCCGTCATGATAATAAGGCCATGTATGCTCAACATTCCTCAAGCCAGGAACCTTGAAGCGATGTCTGTCCCTCTCCAGCTGTGTCTCCTTGAAGCGGCCGTTATCCTCATGAGTAAGTTCAAGTCCGCGGTCTGCAAAATAATGTCTGCGGAGTCCCATGAGCTCATACGACTGACCTCCGAGATTAGGTCCCACATGACATGTCGCGCAGTCATACTTCTTGAAAAGCTCGTATCCTGCAAGTTCCTCTGCAGTGATGGCAGAATCATCTCCGCGAAGCCACTTGTCAAAGCGTGAATCAGGAGTGATGAGTGTTCTTTCAAACTCCTCAATGGCATTTGTAATGTTTGCCTCTGTGATTCCGTCTGGATACACTGCAAGGAATTCCTTTCTGAACTTCTTGTCCGCATCAAGCTTCGCGATGATGTCATCAAATGAAGGAGAAGCCATCTCAACCGGATTGAGAGGCGGGCCTGCAGCCTGATCTGCGAGAGTCTTCGCACGGCCGTCCCAGAACTGCACGAAATTGTATACTGCATTATAAACAGTAGGTGCATTCACACCGCCAAGCTGATCGTTCACACCATGTGAATACTGATGATTGTCCACACCTGCAGTCTCAAGAGCATGACATGTAGCACATGAAACCGTATTATCCACTGAAAGTCTCGGATCATGGAAAAGCGCAAAACCGAGTGCAGCCTTTGCCTCATCTACAGTAACCTCACGGCCTATAGGACGTACAGGTTCTGCGGCGCGTGCTTCAGGAAGCTCCTCATCATACATTGAAATACGCTCATTGCGTACCCAGTCAAGGACAATGGCCTTCTTCTCCTTTGTAATAGAGCTGCCCCAATGCACGAGATAATATTTCGGCATCGGCATTCTGTCATCAAGTACGACCTTCTCCACCTTCGCAAGGTCGACAGGATTGACCTGCACACCAGACTTCAGAGCATCCATGAAAGGACGGATGTCATATGCACGGTAGCCGGAATCAATATCCTTCATGACCACCTTTCCAGCCACAGGCATCTTGGCATAGAATGGAAGTTCAGGATCAGCAGAATGACAGCTGATACATCCGCCATCCTCAAAGATCTCATACACCTGCATATTCAGCGGAAGATCTGCAGAAGGAACCTTGTTGACCATCCTGTAGACGATCACCATTGCAGCTGCCGCCACCAGCAGCAGGACTGCACACACTCTTATCAGTTTCTTCATATTCATAGGGGTTTGTTTTTAACTCATCTGTTATATACATGTATGCTGTCTTGTGCGGCAGGAAGATAATTCACACCCCACCAGCACATCTGGAGGCAGAGGAAGCTGAAGATCAGCAGCAGGCACAGCGAACGACGCGACCCTGTTCCGGTAAGCCTCTTATGGATGTAAAGCATATAGGAGAGCCATGTAGCCAGTGCCCATGTCTCCTTCGGATCCCAGTTCCAGTAGTGCCCCCATGCCTCCTTGGCCCATAATGATCCGGAAAGCATGCCGAAGGTAAGGAAGGCCATACCTATATATATAAGCGTGTCTGCCGCCTGCATGACCTTGGCCTTATGGGAGAAGAGTCCGTACACAGCCAGAAGGAATGCGCATCCCATAAAGGAATAGGAAAACATATAGACCATCACATGAGGTATGAACCACGGACTCTGAAGAGCCGGCATAAGTGTCTGGTCATGAATTTCCGGCCGGAGTATATTGATCATTATGAAGACAGAGGCAAGGACGGTCGAAAACGAAAGTATCCATCTGTATCTCCATCTGACATACGTGAAAAGTCCGGCAAGCAGAGCAAATAGAGAGTACCACAACCTTGTCTCGCCCATGGTCCTCAACGGAGGACGTCCGAGACTGATCCACAGAAGCACAGCAAATGCAATCATGATCAGCAAGGCCGCCGAAGCAAGTCCTATCGCAGCCGTACGGAGACGGCGATAACGCAGCGAAGACAAAGACCAATGGTCATTTGCCAGAAGCGATACGCCTGCGCCACCCGCTGACAGAAGCATAGCAGAAATTCCAAACCATATGAAAATATCCCATACCGCCATATCAGTCATCCTCCCCATAACGCCTGCGCGGCCCGCCGGCAAAAAGCAGGAACGCCCCTGCAAGCATAAACACTATTCCAGCCACTACCCCATATTTCCACGGGTCCCTGACTATCTGTATCACACATGATTTTCCGTCTTTACCGGCCGAAACAAGATAGACATCCTCTGCCATGTTCATATGGTAAGGGTGATTGACCCGAAGGCTGACCGCTTCACCATCGCTCCTTACCGATGCCTCATACATCGAAGGCACGCCATTCTCATAAGTTTCAGTCCTGAAATCATCAAGAATCACATCATATGAGAGGTGTTCTCTGGAACCATCAGTAAGATATGCCTCGTTCACAGGTACGCCGGAGATGGCCTGAAGACGCAAGGTCTGCATGTCCGGAGCTCCCCAGAATGAAGAGAACAAGGTCATGAAAAGACCAGCATGAAGCAAGAGGAAACGCCAGCGTACAGCACCGAGCCTTGCTCCTGTGGCGGTAGGCGCCCTCCACCCCCTGAGTATGACGAAAAAGATGACAGTCTGAAGATAAAGCATCAGGGCGACATAGACCCACGAAGATGTGAAATCACTCTTTCCGGTGAATCCGATGACGAGGGTAAAAAGAAGGAAGAGTGTAATCGAGCTTATCGTAGCAGCTCTTGAGAGCATGAATTCGACAAACATCGACTTACGGAATCCCTTCCATAAACCTGAAAGCACCACAAGCCATAGTGCGGCAAGCATCAGATTGAGCGGGAAAGCCATGATATATACAGGGAAGTTTCCCATCAGAATCTGAAGGGCAACAGCTATGACCAGATAGATTGTCAGTACGATGTAGGGCATACAAGTCCGGTTTGTCCACAAATTTAGCATAAAAATACTGTATCTCGCAACATTTTATAGGGTTTTACCACATATTTAATAAGCAATTAAATAAGATATTTTGCCAAATGGATAAAATTACTAACTTTGCAATGATTAACTACAAAACCTAACCAAATGAATCAGGAAATCATAACAAGACTTGATGCTCTGGAAGTAACAATGAACGGAGGCTCAACTCTTTTGAATGCAGTTCTCGCATTGGTGATGTTCGGTGTAGCACTCGGAATCAAGCCTGCTACATTTTTAGACATAATAAAGAACCCGAAATCGATAATCACCGGCATTGTCTGCCAGCTTGTTTTCCTTCCGGCCCTGACACTCGTACTGATCATGGCGTTGGGAAACTGGATTTCACCGATGATCGCACTTGGAATGATTCTCGTGGCAGCCTGCCCTGGAGGAAATATCTCGAACTTCATCACTTCTCTTTCAAGAGGAAACTCGGAACTCTCGGTATCACTCACTGCATTTAATACAGCTGTCTGCATATTCACCACCCCTCTCAACTTCGCATTCTGGGGAAAGATGTATCTCAATTTCGCAGGCAACCACTATATCGGAGAACTCCCGGAGCTTCAGATTCCGCTTGGAGACATCTTCCAGAGCATCTTCATCATCATGGGTATTCCGCTCGTGCTCGGCATACTCTGCGGACATTATCTGCCGAAAGTGGCCAGATTCCTGAAAAAGCCTCTGCAGTACCTGTCTATTGTGGTATTCATCGCGATGGTGATCATCATCTTCACAGGAAACCTGGATGTATTCATGGTCTGCATCAAGTACATCTTCCTCGTTGTACTCCTCCATAACCTCCTTGCGCTCGGAATCGGATTCGGAACAAGTACACTTCTCAAGCTCCCATATAAGGACAGAAGGACCATCACCATCGAGACCGGAATCCAGAATTCAGGACTGGGACTTGTTCTTCTTCTTAACCCTAACATCTTCCCTGAAGTCGGTGCATGGGCAAACAACGGAGGAATGCTTGTAATTACAGCATGGTGGGGAGTATGGCATATCATTTCCGGCCTCACACTTGCATTTGCATGGAGAGTCAGAGGAAGGAAAGAAGCTGACGAACAATAATCATGAGCAGAAAAATTTACGAAGACAATCTTGGATATTCCATCCTCAGGCCTATTGTAGACTGGAACATCAAGCACAGCTACAGAAAGGTCGAAGTCTGCGGCAAGGAGAATATCCCTACAGACGGCGCAGTCATCTTGGCGCCGAATCATTGCAACACACTCATGGATGCCCTTGTGATCCTTCGCGCATTCAAGGATCAGACTGTGTTCGGAGCCAGGGCAGACATGTTCAAGAATCCGTTCATAGCCAAGATCATGTTCTTCCTGAGGATCCTTCCTATGGTCCGCCAGAGAGACGGCTTGAGGAACGTACTCAAGAACCTTGAGACACAGGACACCATCCTGGAAACTCTCGAGAACCGCGTACGCTTCTGCATATATCCGGAAGGAAGACACAGACCTGCCCATTCGCTTCAGGTTCTCGGAAAGGGCGTATTCAGGGCAGCTCTCGCAGCCAATTCGAAATTCGGAGACAAGATGCCTGTATACATTGTTCCTGCCGGCATCGAATACGGAGATTATTTCCGATACAGAAGCACTGCTCTTGTAACATTCGGAGAACCGATAAATGTAACGGAATTTGTCAAGGGACTGGATGTGGAGAACGAAGTCCAGATGATCGAGCCATTGAGAAAGGAGCTTACAGTCAGGATGTCCGGACTCATTTCATACGTCAAGGATGATGACAAGCTTTATGACAAGTGGGCTCTCGTGAAGATGCTCGCCGCTTCCAGAGGAATAAGACCAGGCAATTTCGGCCAGAGTCTCCGCAGCGGAATGCTTGCCGACAGGGCTATTATAGCCGAAGTGGAGAAGGCATGCGAAGAGAGACCGGAAGAAATGGAAAGACTTCTCGAAGATGTGCGTAAGTTCGAAAAGAAGAGACGCGAGAAGAAGATATCCATCTATTCATTCGGAAAAAAGAAAAAAGGACAGCTTGTTCTTAAAGGACTTGCCGCACTTCTTGGCCTCCCATACTGGATATTCAGCACTGTCGTAAGTTCGCCTATGTGGCTGACATACATGCTGCTCAAGAGCAGGACAAGAGACAGGGCATTCCACAATACAGTAGGATTCGGAATCAGGCTGGCATTAGGAACAATATTGTTCATCATCTATACGGCTCTTGCATTCTGCATGCTGGAATGGCCTTACGCCCTCGCCTTGGTTCTCATGGCCATACCGTCATACAGTTTCTTCTTTGATTACTGTGAAGGAATGAGAAGATTCATATCGGACATCAGACTTTCCGGAAAGAAGAAGCTCCGCAAGAAATTCAAGGAACTGACAGAAAAATTCGAGGCTTTCAGGTAATGACCTCTTACCGGAAAGCTGTCATCAGTGTAATAACCCGCTAAACTAACAAGTATGAAGGCTATATTCATCACTGCGATCGCGGCAATGATGCTCTGCATCCCGTCATTTGCAGAAGAGACCCCGATGGTTTCAGACGAAGCCGTGGCATCTGAAGAAGCAGAACCAAAGGCAAAGAAAAATGTCACATATAACGAAAATGGAGAAATCATCAAGACCGGACTGAATTTCGGTCCTCTTCCGGTAGTAGCATTCGATGCCGACAGAGGCTTCCAGTACGGAGCACTCCTGAACATCTATAATTTCGGTGACGGAAGTACATATCCTAATCCGAAGTCATGGTGGTACATTGAGGCTTCCGCCTATACCGGAGGCACATGGAATCTGTATCTCAACTATGACAACATGGAAATCTGGGATAACACCCGTCTTTCAATATGCACCAATTACAGCAATGAGTCTGCCCTTGATTTCTACGGATTCAACGGCTACCAGAGCATCTATGCATATTCTGATGACAATTTCTTCCAGAACAACCCAGACATGTTCACTTTCGATGACTCAAAGAAGGGTCTGAAAGCTGAAAACAAGTTCGATGGCGGCAAGGGAAAAGCTCCTAACGGATTCTACCGATACAGCAGACAGTCCTTCCGTGCAAAGGCTGACCTTACAGGAAAGATTGCAAAGAACCTATTCTGGGAGGCAGGATACACATTCTACTGGATCAACCATAAGGAATTCACTCCTAAAGGATATACAGTAAAGGACGGCTCGCTTTACAGTCTTTACAGAGACTGGGGCATTCTCAACGACACCGGTGAGAACCAGTTCGTATCAGCGCTGAAGGCAGGCATCATGTACGATTCAAGAAATGTCCAGAACAACCCTACCAAGGGTATCTGGGCAGAGGCTCACGCAATCGTGGCACCGAAATGGCTCGGTTCATCAATGGACTCATACAAGATTTCCGCCACCTTCAGACATTATGTGCCAATCGTGCAGGACAAGCTGACATTCGCATACAGGCTTGCATATCAGGGCTTCCTCGGAAACAACACACCATGGTACCTCATGCCATTCTATTCGAACATGGGTTATACAAGAGATTATGATGCGATCGGAGGATACCGTACAACACGTGGACTTATGCTTGACAGGGTTCAGGGTCTGCATACCGGATTCTATAATATAGAGCTCCGCTACAAGTTCATCGATTTCCAGTTATTGAACCAGAACATAGCATTTGCGGTCAACGCATTCACTGACGGAGCACATGTCTTCAAGGGATATGACCTTACTAACAAGACAGGTGTAAAGCAGGATCTGTACAACAAGTATGTCGACATCAATCGCAAGAAGGATGGTCTCCATGCTTCTGCCGGTGCAGGCCTCCGCTTCATCATGAACCAGAACTTCATCGTGGCGTTTGAATATGCACGCTGCTTCAACAAGCAGGATGGAAAAGGAGCGTTCTATATAAACACAGGTTTCCTGTTCTAATCTTGGAAATCTTACATATTTTTTGCAAATTTGTGCTTTCGTGCCTTTTTCACGAAGGCACTTTTTCATTTATAACCCTTCAACCAGTTAGTAGATTATGGATCAGTTTACACAGAAGTACGTCGATGGCTTCATGGCAGACCTTATTGCCAGGAATCCAGGCGAGAAGGAATTCCACCAGGCAGTCAGGGAGGTGCTTGAAAGCGTTGCTCCCTACATTGTAGAACACCCTTACCTTATGGATCAGAAGATTCTTGAAAGAATCGCTGAACCGGAAAGGATCATAATATTCCGCGTTCCTTGGCTTGATGACGAGGGAGAAGTAAGAATCAACAGAGGATACCGAGTGCAGTGCAGCAGCGCCATAGGACCATACAAGGGAGGAATCCGCTTCCATCCGAGCGTGAACCTCAGCATCATGAAGTTCCTCGCATTCGAACAGACATTCAAGAACAGCCTCACCACCCTGCCGATGGGAGCAGGAAAGGGAGGTTCCGATTTCGACCCGAAGGGCAAGTCGGACAACGAAGTCATGAGATTCTGCCAGAGCTTCATGACCGAGCTTCAGAAGCATATCGGTGCCGATACGGATGTTCCGGCCGGGGACATCGGAGTAGGTGGACGCGAGATAGGATACATGTTCGGACAGTACAAAAGGCTCAGGGACGAATTTACCGGAGTGCTGACAGGAAAAGGCCAGGCATGGGGAGGAAGCCCGCTCAGGCCAGAGGCAACAGGTTACGGTACATGTTATTTTGCCAGTGCCATGCTCGCGACCAAGGGTGACAGCTATGAAGGAAAGACAGTAGCGATTTCAGGTTCAGGTAATGTGGCCCAGTTTGCCGCACAGAAAGCCCTGCAGCTTGGAGCAAAGGTACTCACTATGTCAGACTCTAACGGATACATTTATGATCCGTACGGAATCGACGCCGAGAAGCTCGCATATATCATGGAGCTCAAGAATGTCTTCAGAGGCCGTATCAGGGAATATGTGGAGAAATATCCTTCTGCAGAATATCATGCAGGAGAACGTCCATGGAGCGTGAAATGCGACATTGCAATGCCATGCGCGACACAGAACGAGCTCAACGAGGAGCAGGCAAAGACTCTTATTGCCAACGGCTGCATATGCGTGGCGGAAGGAGCAAACATGCCATGTACACCTGAAGCTATCGAA
The DNA here is from genome assembly GCA_017550025.1 of Bacteroidales bacterium. Classification (GTDB taxonomy): domain Bacteria; phylum Bacteroidota; class Bacteroidia; order Bacteroidales; family UBA932; genus Cryptobacteroides. The sequence goes on from JAFYLU010000084.1 coordinate 80,986, forward strand.
GTATTCCAGAGCGCAAGGATCCTTTACTCTCCTGGAAAGGCATCAAATGCGGGAGGAGTTGCCACATCTGGTCTTGAAATGACACAGAACTCTATGAGACTCAAATGGACACGCGAGGAAGTTGACGAGCACCTCAAGAGAATCATGACGGATATCCACGAGGCATGCGTCAGATACGGCACAGAAGAAGACGGTTATGTCAACTATGTGAAAGGTGCAAACATCGCAGGCTTCATCAAGGTTGCAGAGGCCATGATGTCTCATGGTATTGTTTAGCAGCTAAAAAAATCGTAAATTAGCAGGCTGTTGCGGCATATTCAGAGGGCCCGACAGCCTGTTTTATTAATTATCAGACCATTACACCATGCATATAGGAATCGCAGGAAATATAGGATGCGGAAAGACAACGCTGACAAGAATGCTTTCAGAACATTATGGCTGGACTCCCAAATACGAGTCCGTAACATATAATCCGTATCTTGAGGACTACTACAAGGACATTCAGAGATGGTCATATAATCTTGAGACATATTTCCTCGCTCAACGCTTTCAGGATCTTCTTGAAATAGCGAACTCCGATGATGTGATAATCCAGGACAGGACTATCCTTGAAGGAGTCCATATATTCGTAGCGAACAACAAGGCTATGGGCAACCTCTCCGAGAGAGACTTCGACACATATATGCAGCTGTTCAACCTCATGATGTCCATGGTCAAGGAACCTGACCTTCTCATATACCTCAAGTCGTCTGTTCCTACACTCGTTTCACAGATACAGAAAAGAGGCAGGGAATACGAAAAGGGTATCAGCATCGAATACCTGAGCAATCTGAACGACAGATATGAAGAATGGATTGCAGCATATAAGGGCAAGGTCCTCGTCATCGAGGCAGACGACCTTGATTTCGAGCACATACCGGAGGATTTCGCATCAATCACAGACAAGATCGACGCACAGCTATACGGACTCTTTTAAAGAATTTCTGAAAGACGGTCGTAATATCTCTTTGTGACAGGTATATGCATGAGGTCATTGGCATCAAGCTCTGCATATACAACACCTTCCTTGTCCTTGCGAAGGACCTTCACATGAGCCGGATTCACATAATAAGAGCGATGGCACCGGATAAGTCCGTGATCCTGACAAAGTTCGTCCAATGCCTTCATTGAGCTTCTCAAAACATAATTCCGGACTCTTGAATTTTCCAGATAGAAGATATTCACATAGTTTTCCTCTGCGCTGATGTAGAGGACGGCATCTGCTGTGAGCACAATCTTTAGATTATGCTTCTCGTCATAAAACCTCATCCGGGAGGCAGACATATCTGACACATCCTCACTTTTCGAATGATATTCATAGATTCTCATGGAAAGGCCCAGGATGGAATAAGGGAATACCATTATCATGAACAGATAATTGAACGAGACGGCGAAGACATCGAAATAAGCCGAATCCCTATGGAGGGCAAGCCAGAGATAAAGTGCCACGAAAAAGGAGGCGAATATCATTTCAGATACACACCATAAGACGTATAAGGTGTAGTTTATCTTCAACGGCAGGAAGTAGTACAGCAGGCGTGCAATGATCACACAGACAAGCACAATACATGAAAGTATTGTAAGGTGCACTCCGAACCATTCACCTCCAAGATAGGATACAGTCGTGAAAGGACGATAGATGATCATGAAGGCGAAGAAGAAGATCGGCAGCACGATCATATGCAGAAGCTGCGGCACAAAACGACGGAATATCTTGGCTATCTGGCTCATTTTTAATCACAATTCAGGTGGGACAAAATTAATAAATTTAATTTTTAATCCCAAATAATCGGTTTTAATCCCAAAACACCCCTGAAAATCACAATTTCGCCCCACTAATCACACAAATTTCGAAATACCCGCAGATGCTTGTACTTTTGCAGAAAACAGGAAAGACTAAAACCTGAATCCAAATTAAAGTACACACGAAAAGGCTGTCGCGAGATAGCCTTTTTTCATTTTCAGAATCCCGGAAGTTCAAGGAACAGGGTAGGAAGAAGCAGGAGGAATCCCATCACTACCATCGTGAGTATAAACTTCCAGATGAAACGGAACCATTTTTCATAAGGAATCTTTGCCACAGACAGAACAGCCATAAGCACTCCGGAACATGGAGTGATCATATTGGTGAATCCGTCACCGAACTGGAATGCAAGGACGGTAGCCTGACGGGAAACACCAATCAGATCCGAGAACGGAGCCATGATAGGCATGGTGACGGCAGCCTTTGCTGAAGCGGAAGGTATGAAGACATTGATGAAGGTCTGTATGCCGTACATGGTTCCCAAGGCTCCCACTCTTCCTGAACCGTCAAGAGCTGCAGCCATCGAGCCCAGCAATGTATCGATTACCTTGCCATCTTTCAGAATGACGATGATTCCTGCCGCAAATCCTATTATAAGGGCGGCAGAGAAGATATCCTTCGCTCCGGCCACGAACTCTTTTGCAATCTTGTCTGAAGAATAATCCGCCGCAAGGCCTGAAGCAAGCGCAAGTCCGAGGAAAAGTGCACATATTTCAGGAAGATACCATCCGTAGCCCATAACGCCGACTACCATGAAAATGATAGTGAACATGAGCAGGTTGAGGATGAACATCCTTGATGACTTTTTCAATGCAAACAGAGAAATTACGGCAAACAAGGCTGTAAGCACCCACATAAGCCATGGCGTTTCAAGAGAGAGGCTTCCGAGGCTGATTGTGCAGTCAGCTGCATAGAACACAGAGAAAAGCACAAGGATGACAGTAACAGCCGCAAAGCATATCCATGCCTTCAGGCCGGCCCTGTTCTCGGTGACTGAAGACTCCCCTTCTTGCGATGCGGTCACCTCCTGAACAGATGTCTTTTTCACACGCGAAGCGTACCAGAGGACAAATGCGATTGCAATCGTCATAAGGACAAGCCAGCAGAATATCCTGTATTCTATTCCGGAAAACAGGGCAAGGCCGGACAAGTCCTGCGCGATGCCTATTGTGAAAGGATTGAGCATTGCACCGGCAAATCCCACATGAGCTGCAACATACACCATGCATACTCCAGTGAAATCATCATAGCCGAGCGACCTTGCAAGAGGTATTACCACTGCCACAAATGCTATCGTCTCCTCGCTCATGCCGAAAACAGCTCCGAAAAGACCGAACAGAAGCATTATGAGCGTGATCACGATGTTTCCTACACCGAGCTTTCGTACAAGGCTGTACATTTCAAGCTTACGCACCATCGCTATGAACCTCATGATTCCGTCATCAACAGCCTTCGTCGAGTTAACGACCCAGAAAGCTCCACCGATGACAAGCACGAATGCGATTATACCGGCCTGCTGGCTGAATCCTTCATACAAGGCAGAAAAGACCTGCCAGGTCTGTGGATTTCCTCCAGGAACAAACCATGTCGAAACCGCACATACCAACAGTACGGCAAATATGATCACATAAGTATCAGGTACCCTCAATTTTCTCATTGCATCTTCATTTAAGCCGCGAAGATACAATTTTATTTTCAAACGGGATTATTCCTGTACACAACGTACGGAATAGCCGTTGGAGCGCATACTGGTGGTAAGTGCCGGACAATAGCCGACCATCTGCGAGTCAGAACAACGGAAATATATCAGACTTGCACTGTTATAACCATCATAATATGGTTTTGACGACCAATAGTATCCATAATATCCCCTAGATTCTGTGTAACCGCTGAATATACGGCATCCGGCCGCAGGCAGGAATATCTCAGCCGGATCATCCGCTTCAGAAGCCTTGCTGATAAGCCGGCAACCGTTCTGAGACGTATTGCTCTTCGACCATGAAGTGTTCATAAGCAGCCTGTACATTTCATCTGAAGTCGGTATACGCCAGCCTTCCGGACACGGATCACAGCCTGTTCTGACCGGGGTATTCTCGGAACCAGAATTCCAGAGCTTGTCATTGCGCGTATCAATCCAGTCACCCGCAGATACCTGGGTACCTTTGAAGAACACATCCTCATTGGACTTACTGTTTCCTGCAGACTCCGAAACCCCTCCTTCAACTACAACCGGAAGCAAGGCATCAGAGACATCTCCGATCTTGGTATTCCAGTCATCACAAAGATCTCCCGAATAGCCTTGACCGTATCTGCGTCCCCACTGATACAGCTTTCCGTAGACAAAATCCGTCTCATGGTATCCGCAGTTGACAGGAGCCCAGACTACGCCGTCGATTTCGACTCCGACGCCGTGATTGACCCCATATTCATCCAGATAATCCCTGAACTCCCTGGGGCCTTCTTCCTTCGGAGCTTCCTCCTGTCCCGGAGTCACCAATTCCCCAGGCCATTCTTCCTGATCCTGTTCAGGAAAGCATGCTGCAGACAGAAAGGCTGCAGCCATAAACATGAATATGTTTCGGTATCTCATAAAAGCAATTTGTCCAATAGTTCACAGATCAGCTATGCAATGCCGACTGAAGGACTTCAGTCAAGGTAGGGTGAGTATGAATCACATCCTGGAACTCGTCCAATGTTGCCCTGCGGGTAATCATGGCACATGCTTCCTGGACAATGTCAGATGCATGAGGGCCATAGAGATGGCAACCGAGGACTCTTCCTTCTTCATATACAGGCTCGCAGCCGTCTTTAGGTGCGGCAGCTACGACGACCTTGCAGAAGCCGTCTGTCTCCCCCATCGTCACAGCCTTTCCGTTGGCGCGGAAGAACGACTTCAGGCATTTCACAGGTATGCCGGCATCCTTGCATTCATCTTCTGTCATGCCTACACTGGCAGCTTCCGGAGAAGTGAAGACAGCAGCAGGCATTACTGAAAGATCTATATGATTCTCCACTCCCATGATATGGTCAAGGGCCACGATTCCCTGGAATGTCGCCGCATGGGCAAGCATCATCTTTCCGTTTACATCACCGACAGCATATATATGAGGGACATTCGTCTGCATGACATCATTCACGACTATACCGCGAGGAGTGGCCTCGATGCCCGCATCGGAGAGATTGAGGGAAGTCACATTTGCACGGCGCCCAACAGCCATCAGCACCTTGTCGGCAGCAACAGTTTCTTCCTTGCCTTTTCTCGAATATGTCACGGTATATTCACCGTCATTTTCAGAAATCGAGAGTACCTGCGCCTGGGTAGTGATCTCGATCCCACGCTTTCCGAGACTCTGCTTGAGTCTTTTCGCAAGATCGGAATCAAAGCGCGGAAGAATGTCCTTGCAATATTCAACGACAGTGACTTCACTGCCAAAACTGCGGAAGATAGATGCGAACTCAAGTCCGATGACACCGCCTCCGATGACACAAAGCCTCCGCGGAACCTCCTCGATGTCAAGTATCTCTCTTGAGGTAAGAATACCCGGAAGATCTGCGCCCGGCACAGGAAGAGATGCCGATACAGATCCGGTAGCTATGATGATATAATCTGCGGTATATTCCTGCACAGGTTCATCGGCATCTCCGGATACAACCACGGTGTGTGCATCCTTGAACTGCGCCTTTCCTCTGGCAAGAGTGATGTTCTTATGAGCAAGAAGTCCCTCGACTCCGCTGCGAAGCTGTTCTACAACTCCGTTTTTACGGGCAATCACCGCCTTGAAATCAAAGTCATAAGACAAGCCTCCGATTCCGAATGCTTCAGCCTCCTTAAGGCCGTCCAGCACTTCGGCATTCTTGCAGAAAGCCTTTGTCGGGATACATCCCTCATTAAGACAGGTACCTCCTACCGGACCAGCCTCGACAAGAACCACTTCCACACCTCTTTTCGCAGCAAGAAGGGCTGTCTCATATCCTCCCGGTCCTGCACCTATTATTATAATCTTCATAGCGTTGATAAATTTGAAAATGAGCAGACATCGATATGATACCGCATCAATGCCTGCTCATCAGTTTTTATAACATGTCTTTGTATCTCAATACCGGCTGACGGGCCGCAGTAGTCTCATCGAGACGGCGCACAGGAGTTGTATGCGGCGCAGTCTTCAATGATTCCGGATCCGATATGGCCTCGGCAGCGATATGCTTCATGATCTCGATGAAACCGTCCAATGTCTCCTTCGACTCTGTCTCCGTAGGCTCGATCATGATCGACTGATGGAAAAGCAGAGGGAAATAGATTGTAGGAGCATGGAAGCCGTAGTCGAGCAATCTCTTTGCGATATCGAGAGTAGTCACTCCTGTCGACTGGTCAAGGAGTCCGTCGAATACGAACTCATGCTTGCACACCGTAGGGATAGGAAGCTTGTAGCAATCCTTAAGCGACTCCTTTATATAATTTGCTCCAAGTACAGCCAGAGGACCTACATTCCTGACATTCTGCTTACCGAGCATCAGGATATATGTGTATGCCCTGAGCAGCACTCCGAAATTACCCATGAAACCGGAAATTCGGCCGCAAGACTGACCGTCCGCACCGACAAGATGCAAGAGTCCGTCATCGCCTTTGACAACCTTTGGTACAGGAAGATAAGGGACAAGATGTCCGGCTACACCCACCGGGCCCGCACCAGGACCTCCGCCACCGTGAGGTGTAGAGAATGTCTTGTGCAGATTCAGGTGAAGAACATCGAAGCCCATGTCGCCAGGACGAACCATACCCACAAGAGGGTTCATGTTCGCACCGTCATAATAGAGCAGACCGCCACACTCATGCACAAGAGCTGCAATCTCCTTGATATCCTTCTCGAACAATCCGAGGGTATTCGGATTTGTCATCATGATGCCGGCGATTGTATCATCAAGCAGAGGCTTGAGGTCCTCTACATCCACCAGTCCTGCAGCATTGGACTTAACCTGTACGATTTCAAGACCGCAGACTGCCGCAGAAGCCGGATTTGTTCCGTGAGCGCTGTCTGGAACAATGATTCTTGTACGTTTCTCATCGCCACGGGACATATGATACTGACGGATAATCATCAGACCTGTAAGCTCGCCATGAGCTCCTGCAAACGGATTGAGGGTAAACTCCGCCATGCCTGTGATTGCCGAAAGCGACTTGGCAAGCTTGTCATATACCATTAGCGCACCCTGAACGGTCGACTCCGGCTGAAGAGGATGAAGACCTGCAAAAGCCGGCATAGCCGCGATCTCCTCGTTGATCTTCGGATTATATTTCATGGTGCAGCTTCCAAGAGGATAGAAACCGGAATCCACACCGAAGTTCATCTGCGAAAGATTAGTATAGTGGCGCACGACATCCAGTTCGCTAACCTGTGGCAATGCTGGCGCAGAAGCGCGCTTAAGCCCTGCTGGAATTTCAGAGACAGATGCTGTCCACTTGTTTGCCGGCAACGAATATCCTTGTCTTCCTGCCTTGGAAAGATCAAAGATCAGTTTGTCATAGTACTTCATGCCTCAAGTCCTTTAAGATATCCAACAACAGCATCAAGATTTTCTTTTGACACCTTTTCAGTGACACAGAAGTTCACAAGTCCATCTTCCACCTCAACAGCGCCGAATACTCCGATCACCTGAAGTGCATCCTGCAGCTTGGCCACAGGCATGAGAGACTTGAGAGTGAATTCCTTGAGGAAAGGCTTGTCAAAGACCTTCTCGAAGAGTCCTGTCGCAAGAAGTTCATCATGGAGATAATGCGCTCCTCCATAGCAGAGATCATTAACCTCACGAAGGCCCTCCGGACCCATAAGTGACATATATACAGTCACATACAAGGCCATAAGAGACTGGTTCGAACAGATGTTGCTGGTAGCCTTCTCACGACGGATATGCTGCTCACGTGCCTGAAGGGTAAGAACATATGCGCGCTTTCCATCCACATCCTTTGTCGCTCCGACAACGCGGCCAGGAAGCTTGCGTACATGTTCCTTCGAGCATGCAAGGAAGCCTACATACGGACCACCGTAGCAAAGAGGAATTCCGAGAGTCTGGGAATCACCGCAGACAATGTCAGCCCCCCACTCGCCAGGAGTCTTTATCACTGCAAGCGATGAAGGATCGGAATATACCATGAAGAGACCCTTCTGCGCATGTACCGCATCAGCAAATCCTGTGAAATCCTCAATGACTCCGTACTTATTGATACCTGGCACAAGCACACCTGCCACATCTCCTGCAGCAAGTTCGGTGAGCAATGCGCCATATGAAGTCTGGCCATCATGACAAGGTACGAAACCGAGCTCGATGCCTTTGAATTTCGCATAAGTCTTCACAACCTCTGTCACATGAGGAAGAAGTCCCTCTGACAGAAGCACACGTGTCTTCTTTTTGGTAGATGCCATCGCCATCATCATCGCCTCGGCAGCTGCGGTAGCACCATCGTACATAGACGCGTTCGTGCAATCCATTCCTGTCAGTTCAGTGATCATAGACTGATACTCGAAGATATAGCGGAGAGTACCCTGGGACACTTCCGGCTGATATGGAGTGTAAGCCGTAAGGAATTCAGAACGCGAAATGATATGAGGAATGACTGCAGGCGAATAATGGTCGTATGCTCCCAAGCCGCAGAGACAGAAGAGATTTGTATTCTGCTCTGCCAGCTCCTCGAAGAACTGACGGACCTCATGCTCGGACATAGCGTCCGGCAGGTCATATTCCTTGTCGTATATGACATCAGCAGGAACATCGGAGTAGAGATCCCTCAAGGACCCTGCTCCGATTCTTTCAAGCATCTGCTTTATATCATCTTCCGTATGCGGAAAATATGCAAAAGCCATAAGCGTATGTATTACTCGTTAGCGCACATTGCCTCGTATGCGGCTGCATCCATGAGAGCCTCGAGCTCTGAAGCATCCTTCATCTCGACCTTCATGATCCAGTTTGCGAACGCATCCTGATTGAGAAGTTCCGGTGCATCTTCCAGCTCCTCATTGATTTCTACGACTGTTCCTGAAACAGGGCTGTAAAGGTCACTAGCTGCCTTCACGCTCTCAACTGCTCCGAACTCTTCGCCAGCCTCAAGTTCGTCATCCACTTCAGGCATGTCTACATATGAGAGATCGCCCATAGCGTGCTGCGCGAAATCAGTGATACCTACGATTGCTACATTGCCTTCAACCTTTACCCATTCGTGTGACTCGCTGTAATAGAGTCCTTCAACTGTCTTTGCCATAATTTAAATCAATGTTTAGTGTTATCTTATAAATAATTATTTCTTATAGTTGGTTTCATAGAAACGCTTCTTGGTCACGATACCAGGGAAGACCTTCTTGCGGATGCGGATCTGCACTTCGGTACCGAGTTCGGTGTAGTCCTTTTCGACCATTGCCACGCATACGCTGCGGTCAGTCGAGATGCTGCGGTAACCTGTAGTCACCTCACCCACCTGCACACCATTCACCTCCACCGGATAACCGGCACGCGGAATAGCCTTGTCCTGAAGCTCGATACCCACGATCTTGCGTGTAAGTCCTGCTTCCTTCTGTGCTGCTATAGCCTCACGTCCGATGAATTCCTCCTTGTCCTTCACCTTGACGAACATGCCGAGTCCGGCTTCAAGCGGAGTGATCTGGTCGCTCAACTCATGTCCGTAAAGCGGAAGTCCTGCCTCAAAGCGAAGAGTGTCACGACATCCAAGACCGCATGGAACAACGCCCGCAGCGAGAAGGATATCCCAGATCTCAGCCACAGCCTCATGTGTACCATAGATCTCGAATCCGTCCTCTCCAGTGTAGCCTGTACGGCTCACCACCAATCTCTCACCCTTCCATTCAGCTTCATAATATGTATAGAATCCCAATTCAGCCGCAGGAGCCAGACCAAGGGTCTCGACAGCAAACTTCTCCGCATCAGGTCCCTGAAGAGCAATCTCACCCCATGAATCAGAAGCGTTTACGACTTCAACGTCATAACCTTCCATCTGTCCGCAGATCCATTCGTAATCCTTGGCGATGTTTGATGCATTGACTACGAGGAGATACTTGTTCGGCTGATATTCCTTATAAACAAGGAGGTCATCCACAACTGTTCCCTCCGGATACAACATCATTCCATAGAGGATCTTTCCGTCAGGAATACCGGCCACATTGTTGGAGAATATGTGATTCACAAACTTTTCTGCATCCGGACCACTGACAAAGATCTCGCCCATATGAGACACGTCGAACATTCCGGCATGATGGCGCACTGCATTGTGCTCATCAGTTATGTTGGTATACTGGATAGGCATAATGAAACCGCCGAACGGGCTCATAAGCGCTCCAAGGGCTACATGCTTGTCATAAAGACAGGTCTTCAAAAGATTTTCTTCCATAATATGTTTTAGTGTTTGATTATTTCATATTCAGATGCCATGGCCTCAATCTTCGCAACATCCTCTTCCGTCAGGGTCACTTCCCCATCGCAGAAATATTCAACAAGATGCCTTTCCAATGCCTCTACCGAAAGCGGCTCGAGATATTCCTTAAGATTGCGCACCCTCTGACGGACTGACGCCACCCCATGTCTTTCAAGCTTTTCCACCGGAGGTCTTATGGCCTCTTCCAGAGCATCCAGATCAGTATCATACAGAAGCGTTCCGTGCACTATGCTTCTGTCCGGCAGCTGATGGAATGCATTTCCGCTGACCTTCCTGCCGTCCACAAGAATATCATTCCTTCCTGACTTCTCAGCATTCAGTCCGAGAGAGCACAGACAAGCGGTCAATGCAGACAAATATCTGTCAAAGACCGCCGACACTTCTCCCCTGCGTGAGACAAACGAGACCATGATGTTTCCCTTGTCCGAA